>CANPXG010000022.1 GCA_947585795.1 uncultured Clostridia bacterium | reverse complement strand
GCATGTGCCTATAGCTTCTTTTCATAAAAATTCCTCCTATGGTTTTTTTATATTATACCATAGGAGGCTCTTTTTTTCTATTGTCTGTTTTTACTGGTTCTGTTCAGTTGATACGCTTTTTTATATTTTACCGTTCCATTTTCCAGTACTGTACGCTGTAAGGGGGCAGCTCGCTGCCGCCGCCGAAATCGTGCGTACTGCCGGTTATCAAGTCCTCCGCAAGACCGCAGCCCGCGTCAAAGTGCGCCGTAACGGGACTGACCGTGGCGTTTATCGCGACCATTACGCGCTCGTCCTCACATTTGCGCTCGAATATGCAGTAGCCGTTTTGCAGCACAACAGAGCGAAAATCGCCGTAACAGAGCGCTTTGCTGTTTTTGTGCGCGTTCGCGAGCTTTCCGATAAATTCTGTAAGCTCGTTTTCCACGGGTTCGTCGAAGCACGCGCGCAGCGCGGGATCGCCTTCGCTCTTGTTCGCTTTCGCTCCCCATTCGCTGCCGTAGTACACGCACGGTATGCCCGGCATACCGAATATCATGCCGTACGCAAGCGGAAGATGCTTTTCGTTTGTAAGTATGCTCGCTATACGTGTCACGTCGTGGTTATCGACAAAGCTTAAAAGGTGCTTACCCTTGTAGAGCGTCCACTGCTCGGGACCGAACTGACGCAGAAGCGAATGTACTATCTCGAACATATTCATACTGTTAAACGACGAGTAAACGCCCTTGTAGCACTCGTAATTCGTGCAGCTGTGGCACATTTCGTCGTTCACGAACCGGTTATAATCGCCGTGCAGGAGCTCGCCGATAAGCACAAAATCGTCCTTTAAACCGCTTGTGAACGAGCGCAGACGCTTTAAAAAGTCCCTGTCAAGACAGTACGCCACGTCGAGGCGCAAACCGTCGATCTCAAATTCCTCGATCCAGTACTTGACCGCGTCGAATATATGTCCTATTACTTCCTCGTTGCGCAGATTTAATTTCACAAGGTCATAATTACCTTCCCAGCCCTCGTACCACAAACCGTCGTTATAGTGCGAGTTGCCGCTGAAATTGATGAAAAACCAGTCGCGGTAACGGGAGTTTTCACGGTTTTGCAAAACGTCTTGAAATGCCCAAAAGCCGCGTCCGACGTGGTTAAACACACCGTCGAGAACTACCTTTATACCGTTTTTATGCAATGAGGAAACGAGCGACTTAAAATCCTCGTTCGTGCCAAGACGGCAATCTATTTTTTTATAATCACGCGTATTGTAGCCGTGAGTATCGCTTTCAAATACGGGCGAAAAATAAATCGCGTCCGCGCCCAAATCCTTTATATGACCTATCCAGCCGTTTACCTTCGTAATTCTGTGCTTTAGCACGCCGTCATTCTCGTAAGGTGCGCCGCAGAAGCCCAACGGGTAAATCTGGTAAAATACGCTTTCATATGCCCACATATGCGTACCTCCTTATGTATTATCAATAATAGAAGTATACCATTATTCTGTGCAAAAAGTCAATATTTATCATTTTATATTTACAAAGCCTGTCGTATATGATAGAATATAGGGCGTAAAAATCAATAAAGGACTGATAATTTTATGGTAAAAACTGCGGTATCCGCCGCGATAATCATATTTTGCGTATTCATGCTCGCGTGGCGCGCGAAGATGATCGGCAGGGGCGACTTCTTTGAAAATTACTTTTCCGTCTGTGAAACGCGCTCTATCAAAGGCATGTGCGCCGTGTTCATACTTTTGAGCCACATCTGCACGTACCTTGGCGACACGTTCAAGTCGCTGTACGCGTTTAAATACGTCGGCGCTATAATGGTCGCGGGATTTTTCTTCGTGTCCGGCTACGGACTGCAGTACGGACTGATGAACAAGAAGGACTACCTACGCGGATTTTTCAAAAAAAGAATGCTGTCGATCGCCGTGCCGTATTACATTATAAATATTTTCTACATCGTGACAAATCATATGGACCTGCGCAGTATCCTCATTTCGCTCACGGGCTACAACCTGTGGTTCGTAATGGCGATAGCTATATTCTACATAGGCTTCTACATATGCGGCAAGCTGTTCGTGCAGCGGCGCGTACCGATCGCCATGACGGTGTTCGTACTGCTTTACATGGTCGTGATGAACAGACTGGGCTTCGGCTTTTGGTGGTACAACTCGTGCCTCGCGTTCGCGGCGGGAATATGGGTTTGCCACGGAATGAAAGCGTTTACCGACTTTTTTCAAAAACGCTATTTCCTCAAAACGCCGCTGCTCGCGCTCGTATTCGCCTTAAGCTACGCGTACTACTGCCTCCACGCGAACGACCGAACGTTTATTCTTTTCGCTGTGTCGGTGGTAAGCACGACGACGTTCCCGTTTTTGCTTGCGGCGCTGTCGATGAAAATACAAATCGCCAACCCGATACTCGACTTCTGCGGCGACCTTTCGCTGGAGCTGTACCTCACGCACGCGCTGTGGATATCGTGGCTGAGAATGGGATTTTGGTACAACGTCGCGCCGACGCTTTTCGACAAGGACGCGTTCTACTTCGCCGCGATAATTGTCGGCACGGTCGTAATGTCGGTGCTTGTGCATAAGGTATCGGGATCTATATTGAAACCAATCACGCAAAAACCTAACAAAAGTGTTGAAAAAAGCGTAAACGTGTGATAAAATACGTAGGTATGAAAATTTAAAAGGAGTTTTTATTATGTCAGGACATTCAAAATGGAGTACAATTAAACGTAAAAAAGGCGCGAATGACGCGCAAAGAGCCAAGATATTCACTAAAATAGCACGTGAGATAATCGTCGCGGTAAAGGCGGGCGGTCCCGATCCCGACAACAATTCGAGCTTAAAGGACGCAATCGCCAAGGCGAGAGCGAACAATATGCCGAACGACAACATCAACCGCACGATAAAGAAAGCGGCGGGCGACACCGACGGCGACAACTACGAGAGCGTTACCTACGAGGGTTACGGTCCCGCGGGCGTGGCTGTCATAGTGGACGCGCTTACGGATAACAGAAACAGAACGGCTGCCGACGTGCGCCACGCGTTCGACAAGAACGGCGGCAACATGGGACAGACCGGCTGTGTAAGCTTTATGTTTGACCGTAAGGGCGTGATCGTCATTGAAGCCGAGGACGGTGACGACATAGACGAGGAAGCCGTTACGATGGACGCGCTCGAGGCGGGCGCGGAGGACTTGGAGGTAGACGAGAACATCGTCGAAATCACCACCGATCCGAACGAAATGGGCGCTGTCCGCGATATGCTCGCGGAAAAGTACCCCGTATCGTCAGCCGAGGTAAGCATGGTTCCCCAAACCATGACTCAGCTTACCGACGAAGCGCAAATCGCCTCCATGACCAAGCTGCTCGATATGCTTGAAGATAATGACGACGTACAGAATGTATATCACAACTGGGACATGCCGGAAGAGTAAGCCTGTTAAAATCGCCCGGCTCACCACTTTTCACTCAGGGCAGTATAAACATACGGCACCTTCGTTCAAAGCGGCGATCCGAACGATTTTTCCGAGGCTTACCGCCTGTTAAAATCGCTATACTCACAACTCTTTGGAGCAGTATTTAAGGAACAACGAATATGAACAAAAAAATAATCGATCTTTTAAAAAACCGATGGGCGCTGCTTGTGTTCGCGCTTATAAGCGGCTGCGCGTATTACGCGGTCATACTGAATTTCATACTCGCGCACACGAGCGCGGGCGGCGGACTTTTGGCGTTTTTCTTCTTCCCGCTTATAATATGCGGCGCGGCGCTTATTCTGATAAAAATAATACGACAGTGCATTGACGACGGACGCGAGAGCGCCGCCGCCGCGCTGTTTTACCTGCACGTTCTTTTTATAATCATCGCCGCCGTATACGCGGTATCGATATTTGTTCAATAAAAAAAGCCCCGAGGGGCTTTTTTTATCTTTCACATCTGCCGTATGTACGCGTAATATCGGCTATTTTTTTTGCCAATTTTTTCGTCGCGTCCCTTTTGCCCATACGCCACTGCCAGTTGCCGCCGAGCGTGGACGGAATATTCATTCTCGCCTCGTTGCCAAGCTCCAGACAGTCCTGCATCTGAATTATCGCCGTGTCGCTCACGCTCGCCATAGCGGTTTTTATCATGCGCCACACAATATCGTCCTCTGTGTCGAGGTACTTTTTACAAAAATTAGCGGTGTCCTTGTCAAGGTCCTTGAGCCAGCCGAGAATGGTGTCGTTATCGTGCGTTCCGACGTACACGACGCTGTTTTTCGTATATGTATGCGGCAGATAATTACTCTCTTCGCGCGGATCGAACGCGAACTCGAGCACTTTCATGCCGGGGAAACCGCAATCCGCGAGAAGTCTGTGCACGTCCTCCGTGAGAAAGCCCAGATCCTCCGCGATGATAGGCAAATCGCCGAGCGCGTTCTTGACCGCGCCGAAAAGCTCCGTACCGGGACCTTTGAGCCACTGACCGCGCTCCGCGGTCTTTTCACCGTAAGGAACGGAATAGTAGCTTTCGAAGCCGCGAAAATGGTCTATCCTTACTATGTCGTAAAGCTCCGTAGCCGCCCTGATCCTGTCTATCCACCAGCCGTAACCGAGCTCCCTGTGCCGCTGCCAGCGGTAAAGCGGATTGCCCCAAAGCTGACCGGTGGGGGAGAACGCGTCAGGCGGACAGCCCGCCACCGACGTTGGCATCAAGTTACCGTCAAGCTCGAACAAGTCGGGATACACCCAAACGTCCGCGCTGTCGGGAGCGACGTATATCGGAATATCGCCTATGATCGATATACCGTTTTCGTTCGCGTACTTTTTGAGCTTTTGCCACTGTTCAAAGAACTTGAACTGCAAAAACTCCCAAAACATCACGTCGTCGCCGTGCTGTGAGCCGAACTCCCAAAGCGCGTGCGAATCTCGTTTTCTGAGATTATCCTCCCATTCAAACCACGATTTTCCGTTATTTTTGTCTTTTATACTCATAAAAAGAGAGTAATTTGAGATCCACTTTTCGTTTTTGCGCAAAAATTCGTTAAACTCGTCGGGGACGTGCTTTTTAAACGCGTTAAACGCCTTGCGGAGCACTTTAAAGCGGTTGTTGTAAATTGCCTCATAGTCAACGCTTTTTGAGCTTTTACCCCAATTTAAGGACGCGTAGTCGCTTTTTTTCAAAAGTCCCTCCTCCGCGAGCACGTCGAGGTCTATAAAATACGGGTTACCTGCGTTCGTCGAGAACGACTGATACGGCGAGTCGCCGTAGCTCGTCGGACCAAGCGGCAGTATTTGCCAGCACCGCTGTTTCGCGTCACGCAAAAAATCAACGAATTTGTAAGCCTCCTTACCCATCGTGCCTATGCCGTAGTCGGACGGCAGCGACGATATGTGCATCAGTATTCCGCTTTTTCTCATAATCATACCATACCTTCCCGCCCGCGAAAAA
Organism: uncultured Clostridia bacterium; assembly: GCA_947585795.1. GTDB lineage: Bacteria > Bacillota > Clostridia > UBA1381 > UBA1381 > Hominilimicola. Next base: position 31,875 of record CANPXG010000022.1, on the reverse strand, counting down.
TGTTACGAGCGCGTCGTCGCGGGCTGCCGGCGCGCAAAAAAATTATATAAGCTGTAAAATCACTTTGGGCTCGGACGCGATATAGTCCGCGCCCGCCTTGACGAGCTCTGCTTGCGTGCGGAAGCCCCAAAGCGCTCCGACGGACGTTATACCCGCGTTCTTCGCGGTAAAAATATCGACGTTCGTGTCACCGATAAAAAGACATTCCTCGGGCTTTACGCCGAGGTCGTCCATGATTTTTTCGGCGCTGTAGGGATCAGGCTTTGTCGGAGCACCGCTGACCGCGCCGCAGACCGCGTCGAAGTAGTTTTCGCCGAAGAAACTGTCAAGGACGAAGTGCGCCACGTTGTCGGGCTTGTTCGAGCACACCGCTATTTTAACGCCCCTCTCCTTAAGCGCGTCCAAAAGAGGGCGCATACCGTCGTAAACGTTCGTGTCGTAGAGCCAATCCTTCTCGTAATTCTCGTCGTAGACCGCGCCGACTTTTTGAAACATTTCGGACGTATCAGCGCCGCGCGCGGCTAAAATACGGTGAATAAGCTTGTCGCGTCCGTCACCGACGTATATTTTATAATCCTCAACGCCTATCGGCTCCATGCCGTAAGCGGCGAGCGCCGTGTTACCGAAATGCGCTATCGCGCGTATCGTGTCGGTAAGCGTGCCGTCGAGGTCAAATATACACGCTTTAACTTGTGCCATATGAATTTCCTTTCCGCCCGTATGTAATACGCGCGCCGCCTTAGGGCAATACGCGTGCGCGGCGGGTCAAAACACCCGCCCTTCTATTATATATCGCCGAAGGTGTTATGTCAATGTGAACAGAATATGAATTTTTTCAAAGTGACTTGATTTTTGAAAAAGTCTGTGTTAGTATATGTGTACAAAACTTTTATTCGGAAAGGAAAGTTAAATATGAAAAAGAAAATTATGATTACGGCGCTTTCTCTTTTACTCGCGTTATCCGCGGCGGGCTGCGCCCAAAAAGGAGATAACGGCGGCTCTGCGCCGCAAAATTCGGACGTAAAGACCGAAAGTACGGCGGAGAACGGCACAAACAAAGCCGAGGAGAAGAACGAGAAAACCGACGAAAACACCTCTTATTCCGACAATGTCGATATGGACAAGGTGGACGGCGAGGAGGCTTCCTCATCTTCGGACAAGGAGGAGTTTGACGGTAAGCTCACCAAGGCTGACGTTACGATCGAGGACGCAAAGGTCATAGACTATGAGGATGAAAAGGTCGTGGTCGTATCGTTCAAGTACAAGAACACGTCCGACGATGACCAGCAGTTCACAAGCTCACTGCGCGTGAGCGCGTTCCAAAACGGCGGCTCCCTCCGTCCGGTGGTAATAAACGGCGTGGAAGGCGTGGACTTAATGGCGCAGACGGAGTACGTAAAGCCCGGCAAGACGATAACGGTGCAGAAAACGTACAGACTTGACGACGACTCCGATATGACCGTGCAGGTCGAGGACTTTGTCGGCGGCAACTCCATCGCGGATCCACTCGTAAAGGTATTCACATTCTAACAGTAAAAAAACGGACGCAAGTCCGTTTTTTTTATTCATTTTTTATTGTGACAGAAATGTCCGCCATATAGTTTTCATAGCAATCCGCATCGTCGCCTTTGTATATTACCCATGTGGTTCGTCCCGAAACGAATGCCGCATTCGGTTCACCCCAAACCCAGTTTTCGGGCAGCGGAATATCATTGTAGGTTGCGTAATTTTCCGTGAAGTACATGTACCTATCCGGTTTATTCGGCGGCGCACTTGCTTTCCTGACGGCATAATCTATCTCACGCGTCCCCTCGTATTCACCCGCGCCCGTAACGGTCGCCGTATACCGTCCCAAACCCTTGGTATCGGGATACTCCACCGTATAATCATCACCCTCGACAAGCTCCTTACCGTCAAAATACACGGTGAGCTCGGGGTGCGCCGCATTTTCCCAGTCATACGGCACGGTGCGGCGGTCAAAACGAACATCCGCGTATTTGAGCGACTTACCCCCATACTCCTCATCGGGAACGGTTTCGTTTTTCGTGAACACCTTGATTTGAGCGACGTGCGATCCTTTCAAACGCGTATTTGTCCAACCGCCGCCGGAATTTGAGAAGGTCATATCGTTGGCGGGATATTTACCGTCGGGTTTTTCGTACTCGGTCACAACGCGTATTTTTGCACCGTTTGTGAGCTCCGCGACCGCGCTGAACACCTGATTTTGCTCCAATTCAACGGGCTCGTCGAGCCTCACCGTGTACGCTCCGGGGTACGCAAGCGTATCCGACTCTGCCACGGCGACAAGCTCACCCGATTCGGGATCGTTTTTCTCACTGTATATATCGGTAAAATCCGCGCTTGGATTTTTGTAAATTTTTACTTTTATCTTATAATTACTGCCCTCGTTCACAGCCACATTCACGCCCGTAATATATTCACGCCTGTCGGCAAACGCCGTTCTCGCCTCAAACATCGCCGCACCGCGCGTACCGGAATCGAGCGACCAGCTTGAGCTTCTTGTCACGGCGGTATCGTAGTGATAGCTGTTATCGTACGTATCGGGCATACACATATCGAGAGCGAAGCATGCAGACAGCGGAACATCATACGACACGTAATAGTAGCCGTTCGCGCCGTAACTTTTACCCCAACTGTTTTTCAAGATCCACGCGCCGTCGCGCGTAGCGGGATTGGGTATATCGTCAAAGCAAAACCAGTCTTTATTCGTGTTGTCGTTCCAGCCGACTATAACGCTCGCGTGCCCGTTGCCGACGTAGCCGTTGTTGTTATAGTAGTAGCGTGTTCCGCCGTTGCCGCAATCCCAGCATACCGCCACGCCGCCGTATTTGACGATCGCGCGCTTTAACGCGTCTATGCCGTTTTTGCTGTTGGGGACATTAACCGCGTTTTCAAGAATATACGCGGGCTTACTTATTCGCGCCTCGTTCGACTCGGACGAAAGCGCGGGTGCGCTCCAGCGAAGCATCGCGTAAACGGCATCGTGCGTTCCGGCACCCGAGTACCAGCCGACAAAGGAATCACTGTAATCGGGCAGATTGTTGCCCAAGGGATCGATGGCGGGATTTAAGAAGGCGTTGGCGAGATGCTGCTCGTTAAAATGAAGCGTGTCGGCTGACGCGTCCGCGTCAATACCCTTACGCAAAATATTTATTTCCGCCGCACCCGTAACGGAGTACGCCCAACAAATATTGCCGTTTTGAGTTCTGATTGGCGTTACAATGCCGTACTTGCGCCCGTCGTACGACGGCAGCTTCGCAAGCTCATCGATCGCCGCGTCATTGGCGGACTGAAGCACCTCCAAGTCCTTCGGCTCACCCGACGTGTCAATATTCGGCGTGGGCGAGGGAGTCGGCTCCGGTGTAGGAGTAGGTGTAGGAGTAGGTGTCGGAGTTGGCGTTGTTGTAGGCGACACTGTCGGAGTTGGCGAAGGTGTCGGACTTGGCGACACTGTAGGACTTGGCGTGGGACTTGGTGTAGGAGTAGGTTCAAGTGTCGGCTCGGGTGTCGGCTCCGGCGTAGGTTCGGGTGTCGGCGACACCGTAACCGCCGGCGACACCGTCGGCACATCCTCACGCGTAAGCGTTGACAGCACGCCGCACGCGGGTGACATATTTTCCATATCCCACAAAAACAGCTTTGCCGTATCGACCGAAGTATCGACCGACACTTCCGCAAAATCATCACCGATACTTACGCCGACGAGCCGATTTTCAAAATACACTGCCAAAATGAGCGATTGACCGTCAGCCGCGTCCGATACGGACGCGGAAAACACGCCGCCGTCAAAGCTCGTATCGCCCCACATAAAGTCGGCTTCCGCGCGCACGGGGAACATAGGGCACAGCAACAAAACCGCGCTTAAAACAAGCGCCGCGAAACGCCGTAATTCGGTTCGGTTACTCACGTCTGCCGCCCCCTCCCCGTAAACTTTTCTTACATATTATTTTACCACATTTCAGCCAAAAACGCAATAACGTTAGCACTTGCGTTTCGGAATAAGATGTGGTATAATTTAACCGATAAATATTTTCATTCACGGGCGGCTTCGGCAGCGTGTCGATTTACGTCGAGGACGAAGTGCTTGAGGATCTGACTGAATAAAAAAGAGGTGTAAAAATGAAATCAAAAGTATATTTTTCGAGGACAATATCGCCCGAAAAAGTGCTTGAAATGTACAAAAAGCTTGGCAAAACGCTTACCGGCAAAACCGCTGTCAAGGTACATTCGGGTGAGGCGGGCAACCAAAATTTCCTAAAGCCTGCCTTTTGGAAGCCCGTTGCGGACTACGTCGGCGGCACCGTCGTCGAGTGCAACACGGCTTACGAGGGCGAGCGCGACACGACGGAAAAACACTTAAAAACACTGAAAAAACACGGCTGGGAGGACGCGTTCGACGTGGATCTGCTCGACGCGGAAGGTCCCGACTTAGTCCTTGATATTCCCGTAGGCAAGCGTATCAAGAAGAATTACGTCGGCAAAAATCTTGCAAATTACGACTCAATGCTCGTGCTCGCGCATTTTAAAGGACACCCGATGGGCGGCTACGGCGGCGCGCTCAAACAAATATCCATCGGTACCGCCTCCTCCTACGGCAAGGCGTATATCCACGGCGCGGGCGATCCCGACGCGTTTTGGACCTCCGACCACGATTCGTTTTTGGAGTCGATGGCTGACGCTGCTTGGTCTGTCGCGAACCGCTTCAAGGACAACATCGTGTATATAAACGTCATGTGCAACATGTCCGTCGACTGCGATTGCTGCGCGGTGGCGGAGGATCCTTGCATGAAGGATATAGGAATTTTGATTTCACTCGATCCCGTAGCGATCGACAAGGCGTGCCTCGACTTGGTTTACGCCGCGACTGACGATTCGGGGCAGGCGCACCTGATAGAGCGTATCGAGAGCCGTAACGGCGCGCACACTGTTGACGCTGCGGCGGAGCTTGGTATCGGCAGCAAGGAGTACGAACTCATAAAATGGTAACAAAAAAAGGACGCGTAAGCGTCTTTTTTTGTATACAAAATTTAGAACACTACAAAATGATGTTAAACCCAACAAAACTTTGTTAAAACTATACAAAAAGACTATTGATTTTCACACGTTTTTATGGTAAAATTGCTACAACTTACAATAAAACCCGTCCGCGAAAAATCGGGGGGGGGGTGTAAAACACTGTTATTTAAGGAGTAGCTGACTATGAAAAAACACAGATTAAGACCTACATTTAAAATTGCGGCGCGCCGTTTTACGGCGGGCTTGATTTGTATGTTCACGCTGATTTCAATGATGAATATCGTGCTGCCCGTTACGGCGGCGGAAGGTGATTCAGCGGCAATGCATTACATTATCCGCGCGTGGCGTTCCGACGGCACCTATCAGCAAAAAGACGGTTACGCTTACGAAAAGGGTACAGGCGGATATGAATGGACCGGCGAATTGAAACCGAAACAAGGCGTACCGGACACCCTTATAGTAACTCCGAGCAATTTCGATATCAGCGACGAGGAATTTCAGGGCTTTTCGATTTCCTCCGGACAGGACGCCGCGTCGATCAACGAAGACGGCAATTTGGTTATAAAGTACAACCCCGATGTTCACGTCGTAAAGGCGCACGCGTTTTTCAAGAGCGCGGGCGTACAGGTCGCGGGCTCGAATGACAAGGCTGTTTACGGCGGCACGACCGAAGCTTTAGAAAATCCCGAGCAGGACACCGCCGCGGCATGGGGCTATCCCGAGGGAACAAAGGACGCGATTACGACCGCTGATTTGTCGAAAACTCCGATAACCGAAAATATCGACGGTAAAGATGAATATATAATGAAAAGCGCCGCCGGCTCGGAAGATAAGGCAAAGGAAAGAGTAGAAGAGCGCTTAGCAAAAAATGAAATTACAATAACCGGCACCGAAGGATCTATCGACTGGACAACAACCAAGCTTACCGACGCGAAGGTTTACAAAACCACGGACGGTTTGCACACGGATAAAACGGCTTCCGTTTTAAACGAGGACGACCGTACATATCAGCTCGATTTGGAGTCCTGGTTCGTCGGCAACAACAAGGCGGACGTAGGTCTTATTCTTGACGCGTCGGGAAGTATGGCGTTCTCGTCCGCGGGCGACGCAGACGAGGGATTTGAAAAGATTGAAACCACCGGTAAAATGTTTGAAGGCGGTGATGATACTAAGGATGATCCTAAACTGAAAGCCAGAGAAACCATCATAGATAACGCTACCGCAGACGGTACCCAAATGGTGGAAGGAAAACAAATCCTTACGGACGATGAAGTCGCTCAGATTTTCAGAGATCACGTCCCCGGCGAGAGCCAGGGCACTGTAGATTCGACCAAATTCACAGACAATTCATCACTAAGCTACACGGGTTACAGCTACTACATATTCGACAAGCGCGCGACCACAAACGAGTACGTGCCCATAGGCTACTGGGACGGCAAAAATGTGCATTATACGAACGAAGAACCGACAGAACCGGACGAAGAAGGTATGCCGGGATATTCCGCGACCCCCGCCAACAACCACCTTGTAGGCTATTATGATTTTCAGAAGGAAACACTATTTTATGCTGACTCATCACATAATTCCGATGCAAGAACATGGGGAATAAACCGTATAAAGATGGACTCTGAAGGCAATGCGTTAGAGTCCAATGGAAAGTATGCGAGAAGTATTGTATCAGTCAGCGCCAGCGATATAAACTTTAGCGATTCCGGCACAGATATAGATGACAATTTACCCGCAACAACTAAGGAGGAGGCGCCTTGGAATCAATTAAACTGGGATGAAAGTCACGGCTTTAACGTGTCATATGGTAAAAACGCAACCGATAGAGATAAATCGCTTCTTCTTGGTCAAGTGGGAAGCAAAAGCTTTACGGTATCTTTTACATTAGCTTCAAAGCATAAGTACGTAAATGACAAGACTCAAAATACATATGAGGATCAGATTTTATATATAGGTCCGCTTAATAATCCCGATAAAAATTATGTAAATATACACAGGGGTAACTCCGGCAGCACTTCAAGACTGAAAATCAGCGAAAGCGGAGGCAGCAATATTTACAGCAATAAGGATTTTGAAAAAATTGTCGGCAAAGAAACGCCGATTACGTACACGCTTGTTTTTGACAATAGCGCAGGTACAACCAACGTAAAAGTATATACAGACGGCGTTACCGCTGAAAAAGATAGCAGTGACTCCAGTCGTGTTCCCGGCAATTCGGGCTATGATTTGGGTACGGAGCTGCCTGCAAACAGCAGTATCATCCTCAACGGCTTGAAGGATGAATACGACGGACAGGATCTGTACGTCGACAACGTATACATATTTGACACAGCTCTGTCGTCAAGTGAGGTTAAAAAACTTTACAACGATTATCAGAGTGATCCCAAAGTAAAGGAATCGGGCACAACACAGGCGCAGCCGTGGACGCTTACGCCGACAACGGAGGCTCCGGCGGATCCCGGACTGCCTTATTTCAGCGCGAACGCAAACAATTCGGCGACGGCAAGAATTGATGATAAAATAGCCACCGAAACAGACAGAGCCGGTTGGTATTACGTAACATCGGACTCGAACTGGAAGGATATTCTTAAAGTAGGCACGGCAAAATATATGCACGCGCTTAGAGATAACGTGGGCGATGATAAGAAGTACTATTACAACGGCTACAATACCGGCACCTCGGATGTGACCGCCGAAGGCAAACTCAATGACGAAGTCGACAAGGAAATAAAAGAGGGAAAAGAGGACGGCAAATATTTCTACTATCAGCCGGATAAATTTGAGCCGATAAAGTTCTTCCTCGACGAAAACGGTCACCTCTGCTGCTTCTACAGCACCGGCGGTGGTGGAATGGACAGAAACGGCTGGTCGCACGTATATCTTAAGAAGGACACGACGAGAGTTAAGTCGGAGGTACTGCAGCACGCTCTCGGAAGGTTCATTACAAAGATGAACGAAAACTCGCCCGGCAGCCGTGTATCTGCGGTACGTTTCAGTTCGGAGAAATTTGAGGGCAGCGAAGCAAATTATAAGATGTTTAATCTTCTCAACTGGACGGAACCGGCGGATAACGCTGCGGGCGCTATTTCAATACTGAACCGCGAACGCGGCAATGGAACTGAAGCCAACGGCATTATGGCGAACGACGACGGACAGTACAATTACGTACTTACCGGTAACACATCGACCGCCGCGGGATTTAAGGCGTACAACGCGTGTCTTGCGGCAGACGCGGCAGATGATGCAAAAACGAAAAAGTATATTATCCTGTTCACAGACGGTAAAGATACCGATTTGACAGATGCTTTGAAGGACGGCACGGACATAACAGAATTACTTGATCCTGAAAACACAAGCGGAAAAACGCTTGAAGCCGTTACGCTGGCAAACCAACTTCGCGAAGACGGCTACACGATTCTTTGCGTAATGCTTTCCGGCGGTTCGGTAACGCGCGGCAGTGAGGACTATAATCAGTCTATCCAATTCCTTGCCGCGATCGCGGGCGAGGCATACGATGAAGATAAATTACCTGCGAACTATGATGAAAAATCGGAAGACTACGCCGGCAACACCGGTAAATACAATAACGTATTCGAGGGACACACCTCCGACGAGATAACCGAGGCGTTTTCGGAGGACATCGTCGGCAGAATTGCCGATAACCTTGACTCGTACACGGTAAAGGACTACATCGACCCAAGATTTAACCTCGTTGACGCAAGCGGTACAGTATGGAAGCTCGAAAAGGACGGCATGGTAACCGTAGGCAGCGGTGACGCGGTGGATATATCCGAAAGCGGACAAGACATAACGCTCCGCGACGACCGAAAGATAGAGGGTAGAAGCGCAAAGCTTTACTACGACAGCGATAAGAAAATGTACTACCTCGAATGGGACGGCGCGACGATTCCCGGCTGTTCGGAGGGCGTAACCACGCTAAGCGTGTGGAACGCGGAGGTTACAGTTAAAGCGAAGGACGACTTTATCGGCGGTAACGCGGTTCTTACGAACGGTAACGTACAGCTTGAAAACTACGTGTATTCCACAAGCGACAAAGCTGAAAACGCAACCTCGGGTACAGGTGATACATCGCGCGAAATGACCGGTGACGAAGTAACGGATCTTCCCTCCAAGGGCTTCCCGAGAACGGCTGTAAACGTAAAAATCCCCACACCTGAAATTACCGAAGGCAAACAGGTAATTTTCATGGGCGATGAGCTTACAAACAAGGGCGTGGCGAGAAAGCTCGGCGAAAGCATAAGAGATATGTGGGATGCGGAAGGTACAAATACAACCACGTGGTACTGGAATTATCTGAAACGTTACGCGGAATATTACAAAGATACGAAATATACTGACCCCGACAAAAACCCGTTTGACCAGTTACTTGAGGAAATCATAGCGACGGCTACCACGGGTGAGCCGATTTCATATGATTACTTCTATATCCCCAATGTCGGCGAGGGCGTGGACACCACCCAGACTGGTGACAGTGCGAAGCACGAGAAGGATAAGCTCGGCACACTGACATTTACATGGCAGGATATTGTGGAAGGATACAGCGCATATCCTGACGGCGGCATAACGAGCGACACAAATTCCAGACGCTCAAAGCTGACAGTAACGTATACGCCGCTTGTAGCCGATGACAGAAACAGTAACGGCGTTGTAAATGAAACAGAAGGCGGCGAGAATGTTTATCAGTGGGACGTGAACTTCAAGCCCGCCCCCGGTACGGAGCAAAAAGACGCGCTTACAGCGGACGGACCGTATACGACAAATATCGTAAGCGGCGAAGTCGCGTTTGAGATGATACTTCCGAAAGATGTTGTGGAGTATCTGCAAAAATACGCGCCCGGTCAGACCGTTACATATCAGGCGAAGCTCGTCAGGAAGGGTGAGACGGACGCAATAGGAACGTATACCGCCGAGTATAAAGTCCCGACTGCTCCCGATACTGCGCCTGCAGCGGTTAAAATCCCTGTTTCGGTAAAATACAGCGGGGACTTTGACGGAACATACGGCTTGCCGCTCGGTGAATACGAGGTACAGCCGGTAAGCGGTGAGGGCTTCGGTATAAAATTCGGCGATATTACGAAGGGTGCTCTCGCGGACAGTCAGGCGTACACTTTCAAAACATTCAGCGACAATAACACAAAAACAGCCGAAGAAATACTTAACGGAACAACAGGAACAGCGCACACCGTAGACGAGTTCGCGGCTGAAACCGCTGCGGACGGTACAATTAAAATAGGAGGAGAGACGTCCGACGGCAGTGACTACCGTGACAAACGTTACGCTATGGCGCAGGTTACGGCGAGTATCGACAAGACGGCTCTGTCAATCAGCAAACAGGTTGTAAACGCACCCGAAGGTGAGAATGAGGCGTTTGAGTTTACGATAACGCTTGACGGTGTAAGCACAGCCGAGTACAGCTATGAGGGCAATCCGACGACCGTAAACGGCGCTGTGCCGACGGATAAGACAATTGAGTTTACGGGCGGCGCGGCTAAAGTTACGCTGAAAAATGCCGAGTCTATCACAATAAAGGATATACTGCCGGGCACAGCGTACACGGTAAGCGAAGAAGATGACGATGACTACACAAAGACGGTAACAGGCAGCGAAAGCGGCACGATTTCCAATACTGTTGATAACGCGGTCGCGTATACGAACACGTACATACCGCCTGCGCCGCCCGAAAAAACAGGCTCACTGACGGTGAGCAAGAGGGTAGCCGGTGAAGGCGCTTCGACAAGTCAGGATTTTAATTTTAAAGTCACACTCACCGAAGCGGCGGACGGAACTTATACCACCAAAAAAGGTGAAACCACAGGCACCGTCACGGTTACAAGCGGCACGGGAACGGCTGAGTTTACTCTTAAAAACGGCGAATCGTTTACAATATCCGATTTGCCGCTGACTACAAAATATAAGGTCGAGGAAACAGCGGTGGAGCATTACACCGCGTCGGTAACGGGCGGAACGCTGACCGACGGCGCTGTAAGCGGCAATATTGTCGAAGCGGGCAGCACAGTCGCGTATACCAATACATATGAAAAACCGCCGACACCGCCCAATCCGCCGAAAACAGGCTCACTGACCGTGAGCAAGACGGTCGTAGACGCGCCGGCGGGCACGGATGATGCGTTTACGTTCAATATAACGCTTGGAAACGTGAACGAAACGTACAATTACGACGGCGATCCGACGACTGTAAACGGCGCTGCACCGACTGATAATAAGATAACCTTTACAAACGGTAAGGCGACTGTCACACTAAAACATAACAAGTCGATCACGGTTAAGGATATACCCGAAAACACGGCGTACACGGTAAGCGAAGCCGATGACGACGATTATAATAAGACAGTAACGGGCAGCGAAAGCGGCAATATTGTTGAAGCGGGAAGTACAGTCGCGTACACGAATACGTATAAAACAGTAACGCCGCCAAACCCGCCAAATCCGCCCGAACCCAAAACAGGTTCGCTGACGGTGAGCAAAAAGGTCACGGGCGCTGACGCGCCGAAGAACGAGGCGTTTGTGTTCACCGTAACGCTTAAGGGCATTGCGGGTGAAACGTATGACTTTGAAGGTCCCGCGACTGCGGTCGACGGCGCGAGCGAGGCAAATAAAAAGATAACCTTTGACGCGCAAGGCAAAGCCACGGTATATCTGGAAAAGGATGAAACGATTACGATAAAGGAAATACCCGAGGGTACGCAATACAGCGTAACGGAAAAGGCTGCCGATAACTATACGAGCAAGGTAACGTCGGCAAGTGGATTTGAAGGCGCGATAGCCGCGTCGGCTGACAGTAAGGTTGAATACACAAACACGTATGTAAAACCGTCACCGCTGCCGACGAAGTCACCGAGCAAGCACCGCCCGACAGCAACGCCGAAGCCGACCGCTTCTCCCAAACCGACGGCTACAGCTTCGCCCAAACCTACGGTGACAGCTTCACCCAAACCTACGGCGACAGCATCGCCAAACCCGACAGCAACACCCGCGCCCGTTTCCACGCCGGCTCCTCCGCCGACACCCACGGAACCGCCGCGTTATACGGACGGTCAGTCGGGAGGCGTAACGCCTCAGACGGGCGACAGCAATATGCTGCTGCTGTGGATGGCTGCCGCGATAGTATTCGGAGGCGGAGCAGTCGTATCGCTCGGCAAGCTCAAGAAAAAACGTGATCAATAATATACATGGGAGGGTAATGATATGAAGAAGAAAATATTTTTAAGCATAACGTCTGTTCTGTGTGTATTGGCTTGCGTTTTATCAATAAGTCAGGTTATAAGGGTAACACATGAGTATAGACAGGGCGAAAAGGAATATGAAAATTTGGCAAACATAATGGTGTCGAACCTTGACACGAGCCTGTATGTTTCCAAAAAGGAAAACGGCGGAGCGCCGATAGACGTAAACTTTGAGGCGCTTAAAGCTATGAACGCCAACGTTGTTGGCTGGCTGTACTGCCCGGGCACGCAGATAAATTACCCCGTGGTACAAAGCACCGATAACTCATATTACCTGACGCACCTTTACGACAACCAGTCAAATTCGTCGGGAACGATATTCATGGACGCGCGCAATTCGCCCGATTTGTCGAACATCAATACCATTATTTACGGTCACAACATGAAAAACGGCTCGATGTTCGCGTCGCTTCAGAACTATGACGGCGTGTGGTATTACGACGCTCACCCCGTTATGTACTACATAACGAACGAGCACGATTATCAGATAGATGTGTTCGCGGGCTTTGAAACCACGTGCGACTCCGACGCGTTTACGATATTCTTCCCGAACGAGCAGGCGTACAGCAGCTATTTAAGCACCATGCGCGGACGGTCAACGGTAAATACGGCGTGGATGCCCATAACCACGAACGATAACATAATAACTTTCGCCACCTGCTCCTACGGCTTCAGCGGCGCAAGATACGTCGTTCAGGGCAAGGTAACGCAAATAAGATAAAAATAACCAAAAAAATCATCGGGCAAACCCGATGATTTTTTTGTATATAAAATTTATCTCTTACTAAACTGCGGTGCTCTTCTTGCGGCTTTCAGACCGTACTTCTTTCTTTCCTTCATTCTCGAATCTCTTGTCAGGAAGCCCGCGGCTTTAAGATCTGCTCTGTAAGCCTCACTGTCCACTTCCAAAAGCGCTCTCGAAATACCGTGACGGATAGCGCCCGCCTGACCTGTGAAACCGCCGCCTTCAACCTTAGCTACCACGTCAAACTTATCCGTTGTCTTTGTAAGCTCCAAAGGCTGACGAACGATAAGCTTCAATGTGCCAAGACCAAAGTAGTCGTCAATATCTCTGCCGTTTATAGTAATTTTACCGTTGCCCGGGATAAGACGAACTCTTGCAACGGACGACTTTCTTCTACCTGTACCGTAGTATTGTTCTTTTGCCATTATTTTGTCCTCCTTACTTTATTTCGCCTGTCCATGCGATAGGGCACTGCGCCTCGTGACCGTGCTCCTCGCCCTTGTAAACGCGAAGTCTTGTCAGTGCCTTTCTGCCGATCGTGTTGTTCGGCAGCATACCGTTTACGGCGTACATAACAGCCTTCTCCGGATTTTCCGCCATCAGCTTATCGTAGTGGATCTCCTTAATTCCGCCTACCCAGCCGGTGTGATAATAACGGATCTTCTGATTAAGCTTGTTACCTGTAAGAACGACCTTATCGGCGTTTATAACGATAACGTGATCGCCGCAGTCTACGTTCGGCGTGAACGTCGGCAGGTGCTTGCCTCTTAAAATACTTGCAACCGTTGCCGCCACGCGTCCAAGCGGCTTGTCAGCCGCGTCAACGATGTACCACTTTCTCTGAACGTCCTGCGGCTTCTGCAAATAGCTTGAATTCATAGTAGTTTCCTCCTGTACTTAGTATAATCGGTTAAAGACCGTTTCTTTAACTCACAACGGCTATTTTACTATCTTTTCCCCTCATTGTCAACACCTTTTTTGCAAAATTTAATAATTTATTTTACAATCTCGCATTTTCTCCAATTTTCTCTTTCATACTCACGTTTTCTCACGTTTCATTTTAAAAATCACCCCTGCAAATTCACCCCCGCACGCGCGGCAATATCCTTGCGGAACAGTAACTTAAACACCGTACGTATCAGCGGCTGAATGAAAAACAGCTGCGTGAAAAACGCGAACGGGAAGTTAAAGCACACGAGCTTTAACCAGTTTGCGAGCAGCGTAAATATATCAAATCCCGCGTAATACGGATAATACAGCCACGCCGCTATAAAGCTCATCGCGGGACACATAAGCCCCACCGTCGCACAGATTATCGCCGTTTCAAAAAGCACGGGATGCGTTTGCGTCGGCTCAAACACCTTCGACGCAAGCTTAAACGAGCACGGACTTCCCATAAGTACCTCAAGCGAGTACGCGAACGCGAACTCTATCAGCACGACCGCCCATATCGGCACGGGCTTTCCGAATACGCTCACGCCGCCCATCGCGCGTATCGCCTCAAGCACGCTTTTGGTACCCGTCATCTCTGTAAACGCGCCGCCGTTTACGACGTACAGACTGTAAAACACATACGCGTGGACCGTCACAAGCACGGTCAAAAACGCGAATACCATCCTTTGAAATTGATTTCTCGGCATAATAAATCCTCCGTTAATTCTTTAAATTTGCAATAAAAAACACACGTGTCACCAAAAAGCAGTACGTTCCGTGATCAGATTTACATACCCTTCGGATAACACATGTGTCGTCGTTTTTGCAAGCGTTATTTTACCATACGGTTTTCGATTTTGTCAAGAATAAATTTTATTTGCGGCAAGTATTTTTTCCTCACCGCCCCCGTTTTCCGCGAGTTCGCGGTACGTCACCATAATTACCGCGGCTGAAATCGCAAACGTCAGTATATCCGACACCGGCATCGAATACAGCACACCGTCAAGTCCGAAATATACCGGCAGAAGCAGCGCGAAGCCCACACCGAAAACGATTTCTCTCACCATTGAGAGCATTGTTGAAGCGACCGCTTTACCCATAGCTTGCAGGAATATAAACGCGGCTTTGTTTACGCACGCGAAAATCATCATGCAAAGATATATCCGAAACGCCTTTACCGCGAAATCGGTGTAGTACGCGCTCTCGTTTGCCGCGCCGAATACCATGATAAGCTGTCGCGGACAAAATTCGGCTACAAGAAGCGCGACCGCACCGACAGCCGCTTCACACACGAGCAGCATGGTAAACAGCTTTTTCACTCTCGCCTTTTCGCCCGCGCCCATGTTAAAGCCGACTATCGGTATACAGCCCGCCGCCATACCGACAACGACCGATATTACGATTTGGAAGAATTTCATCACTATCCCCACGACAGCCATAGGTATCTGCGCGTACTGCGTCTGTGAAAAAACCTCGTCGAGCGCGCCGTATTTTCTTATCATGTTGTTTATCGCCGCCATTGCCGCGACGAGCGAGATTTGCGACAGAAAACTGCAAATTCCCAAGGGTATTATTTTGCCTATCACGCGTATGCTGAGTTTAAAGCTGCGTTTTTTGAGCTTTACGGATTTTGTGTGAACGAGGTACCACACCGCGAGCGCGGCAGTCACGATCTGTCCCGCGGCCGTCGCGACAGCCGCGCCCATCATTCCCCATTTAAATATGAATATAAAAATCGGGTCGAGTATAATATTTATGACCGCGCCGGCGAGCGTCGACACCATCGCGAACTTCGGGCTGCCGTCGGAGCGCATGACGGGGTTCATCGCCTGACCGAACATATAAAACGGTATACCGAGCGTGATGTAGAAAAAATATTCCTTTGAATATTCAAACGTTTCAGCGTTGACCGTGCCGCCGAACGCGGTGACTATCGCGTTTTGGAATATCAGGTAAACGGCGCACAGCGCTATGCCGCTTACAACGGACAAAACGACCGAGTTTCCGATACTCTTTTCCGCGTCGCCTTTGTTCTGTCTGCCCAGGCACAAACTCACGAACGCGCAGCAGCCGTCGCCTATCATTACCGCTATCGCGAGCGCGATAACCGTAAGCGGGAACACGACGGTGTTTGCGGCGTTTCCGTAAGAGCCGAGATAGTCGGCGTTGGCTATGAATATCTGGTCGACGATATTGTAAAGCGCCGCGACGAGCAGCGATATAATACACGGAACGGCGTATTTCCTCATAAGCGTTCCGACCTTTTCCGTTGCGAGATAATTTGATTGTTCCATTATTTGTTCTCCTTTCATTGTGCAAAAAAATAAAACGACACGTAAAATCCATCCGGATTTACGCGCCGTTTCGCTACACGATGTATTTATATTTTAACACGCGCTTTGCCGTTTTTCAAACGGTAAATTTACACAAAATTTATACGCAAAATAAGCGCGCACATTTTAACTTTTCAATACATATTGACCTTGCGGCACTTGACACGGCATGGTATTTTTTATATAATAACAGGATAGGAACAGTTTAGAAAAAAGGAGATTGCATCAGTTATGAAATCAATGGGTGTAAATGAGATCCGCGAGAAATTTCTCAGCTTTTTTGAATCGAAGGGATGTTTAAGGCTTGACAGCTTCCCACTCGTGCCGAAGAACGACGCGAGCCTGCTTTTGATAAATTCCGGCATGGCGCCGATGAAGGCATGGTTCCAAAGCCCCGAAACCGCCCCGAGAAGGCGCGTCACGACGTGTCAGAAATGTATCAGAACGGGCGATATAGAAAACGTGGGCAAGACCGCGCGCCACGGCACGTTTTTTGAGATGCTGGGAAACTTCTCTTTCGGCGATTACTTTAAAAGAGAAGCGACAGCGTGGGCGTGGGAGTTTTTTACGAAGGTAATGGAAATACCCGAGGAGCGCCTTTGGGTGTCGATTTACGAGGAGGACGACGAGGCTAAGGATATATGGATAAACGAGGTCGGCGTTGACGCGTCGCGCATCGTGAAGCTTGGCAAGGACGATAACTTTTGGGAGCACGGAACAGGTCCGTGCGGTCCGTGCAGCGAGATTTACTACGATCGCGGCGAGGAATACGGATGCGGCAAGCCGACGTGCGGCGTGGGCTGTGACTGTGACAGGTACATGGAGGTATGGAACCTCGTGTTCACGCAGTTTGACAAGGACGACGACGGCAACTATGACCCGCTTCCGAACCCCAATATCGACACGGGCATGGGACTTGAAAGACTTGCGGTCGTTATGCAGGGCGTGGATAACCTTTTCGAGGTCGATACCGTGCAGGACGTTATGAAGCACATATCGCGCATAGCCGGTATCGAGTACAAAAACAATGAAAAGAACGACGTTTCCTTGCGCGTTATAACCGACCATATAAGGAGTACCGTAATGATGGTATCGGACGGCGTTATACCGTCGAACGAGGGCAGGGGATACGTGCTTCGCCGCCTTTTAAGACGCGCGGCGCGCCACGGCAAGCTCTTAAATATCGACCGCCCGTTTTTGTACGAGGTTGCGGACACGGTTATTAACTGCTCGAAGGACGCGTACCCCGAGCTTGAGGAAAAGAGAAGCTATATAAAGAAAATCATCGAGAAGGAAGAGGAGCGCTTTGACGCGACTATAGACAACGGTATATCGGTGCTCACGTCTTACATTGAGGAAGCGAAGAACGATAATAAAAAATCGCTCACGGGCGAGCAGGCGTTTAAGCTTCACGACACCTACGGCTTCCCGCTTGATTTAACGGTAGAAATGGCGCAGGAGCAGGGCTTGGAGGTCGATATCGACGGCTTTAACGAGGCTATGCGCGCTCAAAAGGAAACGGCGCGAAGCGCACGCGAGGACGGCTCAAGCTGGGACGGTGACGACGTGTACGTGTTTGAGAACGCCGCGCCCACGGAGTTTGTGGGTTACGGCACTCTCGAGGCGGAGGCGAAGGTAACGGGAACCGCGGTAGAGGGCGAGGGCTCGAAGGACGCGCTCGGTGCTCTCGACAAGGGTTTTATAGTGACCGACAAAACGCCGTTTTACGCCGAAATGGGCGGACAGACGGGCGATATAGGCGCTATTTACGTAAACGGCAAAAAAGCGGGCGAGGTTTTGAACACGACAAAAACCGCCGACGGCTATTACATGCACGAAACACTTTTGGCAGATACCCCGATAAGCGTCGGCGACACGGTGACGCTGTCGGTGGACAGAAAGAACAGACTTGCCATATCGAGGAACCACAGCGCGACGCACCTTCTGCACAAGGCTTTGAAGGAAACGCTGGGCGAGCACGTCGCGCAGGCAGGCTCACTTGTCGACGCGTCGCATCTTCGTTTTGACTTTTCGCACTTCGAGGCGATGACGGCGGAGGAGATAAAGGAAACGGAAAGAAAAGTGAACGACGCGATACTTGCCGCGCTCGACATAAACGTTCGTGAGCTTCCGATAGACGAGGCGAGAGGACTCGGCGCGACGGCACAGTTCGGCGAAAAGTACGGCGACGTTGTAAGAGTAGTGTCGATGGGCGATTACAGCATAGAATTTTGCGGCGGCACGCACCTTACGAACACCGCGCAGTGCGGTCTGTTCAAGATCACGTCGGAAAGCGGCGTTGCTGCCGGCGTAAGACGTATAGAGGCTGTCACGGGACAGGGCGTGCTTGACTACATCGCCTCAAAGGACGCGCTTATAGAGAGGACCGCGTCGGCGCTCAAAACGCACCTTACGAACGAAATAGACGTAAAAGCCGCGGCGCTTATGGACGAGCGCGGCGAGCTCGGCAGGAAGATAGAAGAGTTTAAGGACAAACTGGCTGCAGCGGCGGCAAGCGACCTTATGGCGAGCATAAGACATATAGGCGATATACGCGCGGCTATCGTTCAGCGCGACAATATCGACGTAAACGAAATGCGCAAGTTGGCTGATAATATCAAGGCGAGAAACAAGAATTCACTTGTTGTTATAGGCTCCGAAAATATGGGCAAGATCACGTTCATCGCCATGGCGTCGAAGGAGGCTGTGGAAAAGGGCGTTCACTGCGGAAAAATCATAAAGGAGATCACCGCCATAGCCGGCGGACGCGGCGGCGGCAAGCCCGACATGGCACAGGGCGGCGGCACCGAAGCAAACAAAATCGACGACGCACTCGCCGCCGTCGACGATATCGTAATCGAACAAATAAAATAAAACATACGGACGATTTGTATTCACAAACCCCCGTAGGGGCGACCTTTACGGTCGCCCGTTAGCCTCCCTTGTCAAAGGGAGGGGGACCATGCGGAGCATGGTGGAGGGATTCATTGTAAAAATCGAAAAGGAATCCCCCAGTCAGCTTCGCTGACAGCCCCCTTTACTACGGCGTTTGCCAAAGCGCAACACGCCTGCCACACGCGTGGCGTGTGGTTCACTTTGACAAGGGGGCCTCATTGCATTAAATCACAATTTACCACACACAAAAAAGGAGGCAAACCAATGGACTGCTTATTCTGCAAAATAATCGCGGGCGAGATCCCGTCAACCAAAGTCTACGAGGACGACGCGGTCTACGCGTTCCGCGACATCAACCCGCAAGCACCCGAACATATAGTGCTCGTCCCGAAGACCCACATGGACAGCGCGAACGACATTACCGAGGACAATATATCAAACGTCACGGCGATATGGCGCGCGATACCCAAAATAGCGAAGGAACTACACTTCGCCGAAAACGGCTACCGCGTTATAAACAATTGCGGCGAGGACGGCGGACAGACCGTCAACCACTTACACTTCCACCTTTTGGGCGGCAGAAAATTCACCGACTTTTAAATAAAAAAACAGCGAAGCATCATTCTTCGCTGTTTTTTTGCGCACATTTCGCGCCCTGATACGTATCTGACCTCACCATACGCTTATCTATCTCATTAAGCACGACAAATTTTTTCAAGCTCCACATCGGACCTACAAGCGCGTCACGCCCACCGTCACCCGTAAGACGCTGTATCACCGTTTCCTCCGGAAACACCTCAAGCTGACTTACCACCGTTTCCACGTACTCCTCGAGCGTCATAAGCTCGAACTCACCGTTCGCGTACATATCCGCCAGACGCGTATTTTTAAGCACATGCAAAAGATGCAGCTTTACGCAGTGCGGACGAAGCGCCGCGACCGCTTTCGCACTTTCAAGCATCATCTCCGCACTTTCACCCGGAAGCCCGTCTATAAGATGCACACACACGTTTATACCGCGCCTTTGAAGCTTTTCATACCCCTCCAAAAATTCCGCGTACGTGTGACATCGGTTTATAAGTCTGCCCGTACCGTCAAATATACTCTGCAATCCCAGCTCCACGACCAAATATGTACGCTCATTTATCTCCGACAAATAATCGAGCGCGTCCGCTTCCAAGCAATCCGCACGCGTCGCGACACTTATACCGACCGTATTCTCATGCGCGAGCGCCGGCTCAAACCGTTCACGCAGCACCGACGCGGGCGCGTACGTGTTCGTATTCGCCTGAAAATACGCGATATACTTCGCTTCGCGCCACTTTTTATGCATACGCTCACGTATTTCCTCAAACTGCTCATACACGCCAAGCGACCTGTCACCCGCGAAATCACCGCTTCCGCCCGAGCAGTATATACACCCGCCCACGCCCTTGCTGCCGTCGATATTCGGGCACGTAAAGCCGCCGTTTAACGCGACCTTAAACACCTTACACCCGAACTTGTGACGCAGGTGATAATTCCACGTATGGTACCTTTTATTATCATCCGAAAACCTAAACTTATTTTCCATTCCTTTTCACTTTCTACGCAAAAAGCAGGTCACAGCCTGCTTTTAATAACCGTCGGTCAAACAGCCAAAATTCAACCGACGGTCACTATGGGTCCTGAAATTTTTTCGGATCACTTCTTCAATTCAAAAGAGTTGCAATCCGTACACTCAACAACAGTCGGGTTCGCCTCGTGCGTGCCGACCTGGATGGACGAGAGAGCGCAGTAATCCGCGCTGTCACAGTGGTTAGCGCACTGTGTAACAGTACACTTGATGCTTCTGTTGGCATTGCTGCAATCGCATGACATAGTATTTTACCTCCGTAAATAGTATTTTGCCGTTGTCCGACATAAATATTATTTGCGTGCAGAGCTTAAAATACACAGGCAAATTTTTACAAATCGGCTGCCTTCTCAAAGATACTCTTCACCGTCAGCGAAATTTCATCTCCCGCGCGGTCGGCTGTGATGACGCAGCCTTCGGTTACAGCACCCTTAAGGGACAGCATCGCCAGCTTATCCTCCAAAAGCTTCTGAATGGCGCGTTTAAGCGGTCTTGCACCGTACTTTTTATCGGTGCCCTTTTCGAGTATAAGATTCTTCGCCGCGTCTGTAACGAATATTTTCGCGTGCTTTTCATCAAGCTTCGCCACAATATCCTTGAGCAACAGGTCGATAATATCGCGCAAATTATCGTCCGTAAGCGGCTTAAACGTTACTATCTCGTCGATTCTGTTAAGAAATTCGGGCTTAAAGAACTGCTTGAGGCTCTTGTCAACGTTGTCCTCACTTCGTTTTTCGTCGCTGATATTAAATCCCGCGGCGGACGTTTTAAACTCCGAGCCGGCGTTCGTCGTCATTATTATTATCGTGTTCTCGAAATTTATTATCTTACCGTGACTGTCCGCGATACGTCCGTCGTCGAGGATTTGCAGAAACAGGTTAAACACCTCCGGGTGCGCCTTTTCTATCTCGTCGAGCAGTATTACCGAATACGGCTTTCTGCGCACCTTTTCGGTAAGCTGTCCCGCGTCGTCGTAGCCGACGTAGCCCGGGGGCGAGCCGATAAGCTTCGACACCGAATGTTTTTCCATGTACTCCGACATATCTATACGGATAAGCGCCTCCTCGTTGTCGAACATTACCTCCGCGATAGTCTTTACAAGCTCCGTTTTACCCACGCCCGTGGGACCGGCGAATATGAACGATACGGGACGCTTGCGCGTCGTAATATCGGCTCTGCCGCGCCGTATCGCGCGCGCGACCGCCCTGACCGCCTCATCCTGACCGATAACGCGCTTGTGTATGCGGCTTTCCAAATTCAAAAGCTTATCCGTTTCGCTCTCCGTAAGGCGGTGCACGGGTATTTTCGTCCAGCTTTCTATAACGGCGGCTATG
The DNA here is from genome assembly GCA_947585795.1 of uncultured Clostridia bacterium. GTDB lineage: Bacteria > Bacillota > Clostridia > UBA1381 > UBA1381 > Hominilimicola. The sequence goes on along the minus strand of CANPXG010000022.1, from coordinate 9,712 downwards.
TCGTCGAACGTGATTTCCGCCTTCTCCGCCTCGGCGGCGGCTTTCGCGATTTCGTTTTCGGTATTTATCTTCTCAACGCGCAGATTGGCAAGCTTTTCAAAATCACCGTTTTCCTGAGCGACAGCCATATCCGCGTCAAGCACGTCGAGCCTGCCCTCGAGCACCTTAACGTTGTAAAGCGCCTTGTTGCGAAGGTTCACCCTTGAGCCCGCCTCGTCGATAACGTCTATCGCCTTGTCGGGGAGGAAGCGGTCGGTGATGTAGCGTTCCGACATTCTGACCGCCTGCTCTATCGTGTCATCCGATATTTTTACCTTATGGTAATTCTCGTAATAGTCCTTTATACCGTTTAATATATCTATGCTCTCGTCTATGGACGGCTCATCGATTATAACGGGCTGAAAACGCCTTTCGAGCGCGCTGTCCTTTTCGATATGCTTGCGGTACTCCGTGAGCGTCGTCGCGCCGATTATCTGTATTTCTCCGCGCGCGAGAGCCGGCTTTAGGATATTTGCGGCGCTCATCGCGCCCTCCGCGTCACCGGCGGCGACGATGTTGTGTATCTCGTCTATTACGAGTATGACGTTTCCTCTTTCGGCAGCCTCGTTTAAAACGCCCTTAAGACGCGCCTCAAACTGACCTCTAAACTGAGTTCCCGCGACAAGCGCGGCGAAGTCCAAGAGGTAAAGCTGGTACCCGAACAGCTTCGGAGGCACGCTTTGCTCGAATATCCTGCAGGCAAGCCCCTCCGCGACAGCCGTTTTACCCACGCCGGGCTCACCGAGAAGCACGGGATTGTTCTTTGAGCGACGGTTCAAAATCTGAATTACGCGCTCGATTTCCGCGTCCCTGCTCACTACTCTGTCGACTTTACCCTCGGCGGCTTTTTCCGTGAGATTTGTGCCGTAGGTGCCAAGCATGGTCTTTTTCTGCTTTTTCTTCTGCTTCTTTTCCTTCGACTTGGTCGTTCCCTCGTCGTTTTGACCGCTTTGCGGAGCGCCGGCGAAGAAGTTTTTAAATATGTCGAGAGGAGCCGTCGCCGCGCCGCCCTCGTCGTCCTCGCCGCCCGACAGGCGCGACATCATCTCCATCGCGTCCTCGTCCATATCTTCCATATTTTCAAGACTTTCCATAAAATCCGACATTTGCGAGTTGAGCATGTTAAGCTCGTCGTCGGAAACACCGAAATTCTCGATCATTTTATTTAAAGGAGCTATGCCCATTTCCTTTGCGCACGACAAACAAAGACCTTCGCTGCTGGTCTTGTTGCCCTCCATTTTTGTGATGTAAAAAACCGCGGGGTTTTTCTTACACCTTGAACATAAATTCATTTTGGTTCCCTTTCTGAATTATATAATTATGGGTTAAGATTTATTTTATCACATAAAATTAAATTTTTAAACCCCTTTTTTAATATGTTTACAAATATTTCATTTTTTTCGAAAATAATTGGAATATTTTGTAAATTACGAGCATATAATTTATGTAATAAATAAAATATTTACGGGAGATGAACGAATATGAATACACAATATGAAAGAAACAGCGTTTATATAGCGTCTGCCAATTACAGGATAAGGCGCAGGGAGAGGAAGCTCAGAAGCGCCTTGCTCGTATTTTTCTTTGCTTTTTCCGTTATATGCGCGGGAATTTATGTTATAATTTCCTCCATGCCGTACTGAAAATCGGGACAAGCAATTATTAAATAATTATTAAATTAAAAAAATTTATCATAAATGTATTGCTATTTTATGATAAAAATAGTAAAATAAGTTATACAATATTCATAATTTTGCGGCGCACTTTACCGCGCGGCAAGGTTTTTGCTTGATTTTAACGGGGAAAACGGTATTTAGCGGCGCGCCTTGACGCGCGGCGTTTCGATAAAAGCTTTGGCGGCAAAGGCGTCGGAAAAAGCGCGCTTCTGTGGGGACGACTGCCGAAATCGGCGGCGGGCGGCGGAGCTTTTGGAAGGATTTACGAAGGGGAATATTAATGATTATAGAAACGGTTAAAGATATTGATTTAATTGTCGGCGTACTCTTTTTTGCGCTGTACTTTTATCAACTCGTATACTTTTTTATACCTTTTCTGAAAAAGGATAAGCCGCACAAGGAGGAGGTGCCGCATAGGTTCGCGGCGCTGATTTCCGCGCGCAACGAGGAGAATGTGATAGCGACGCTCGTCAATTCCATTCACCATCAGGACTATCCTCAGGAGCTTATAGACATATACGTCATAGCCGACAACTGTACCGATAACACCGCCGAGGAGGCGCGCAAGGCGGGCGCGTTCGTGTTCGTGCGCAACGACATGGAGAAGCTTGGCAAGGGCTACGCCCTCGATTACGCCCTAAATAAAATAACGAGCGAGAAGGGCAAGGATTTTTACGACGGATTTTTCGTCTTTGACGCGGACAACATCCTCGACAGAAATTATATAAGCGCCATGAACAGGACGTTTTCCGACGGTCACAGGATAATCACGAGCTACAGAAACTCAACGAATTACGGCACGAACTGGATAACGGCGGGCTACGCGCTTTGGTATATAAGGGAGTCTAAGTTTTTAAACCATTCGCGCATGCTTTTGGGCACGGGCTGCGCCATATCGGGCACGGGATTTTTGGTGCATAAGGACATTGTAAATAACGCGGGAGGCTGGAAGTACTTCCTCCTCACCGAGGACATAGAATTTTCCATAGCTAACGCGATGGCGGGGGAGAAGATAGCCTTCTGCTCCGACGCGATACTATACGACGAGCAGCCGCAGACGTTCAGACAGTCATGGACGCAGCGCCTAAGATGGGCGCGCGGATTTTTACAGGTATTCGGAAAGTACGGCGCGAAGCTCATCGGCAACATGTTTCGCAAAAACAGATCCACCTGCTACGACATGTGCATGACGATTTTACCGTCGATATTCATAACGCTTTTTATACTCTGCATAAACGCCGCGGCGCTGATCGCGGGAGCGATAATGGGCGAAAACTGTCTGCCGCTTTTAATATCGCTCGCGCAATGGGTAGCCGGCGCGTATGTAATGATGTTCCTGATAGGACTTGTGACGACGCTCACCGAGAACAAACGCATCCACACGAGCAAGTGGAAGAAAGTGAAATACCTTTTCACCTTCCCCGTATTCCTTTTCACCTACGCGCCCATTTCGGTAGTCGCGATATTCAAGAACGTGCAGTGGGAGCCTACGCGCCACCACGGACCTACCGTAAGCACGGAAAAGATAGAAAAAACCAAAGAAATATAACGAAAAACAGGACGTTTGACCGTCCTGTTTACTTATTTTTTACCCATTATTTCCCATTTTCGATATTTTTCATCTCAAAAACATTGATTACCGGCGCCTTATAATTTTCTATGTAATCAAGCGCCTCCTCCTCATCGGTACAAACCTCGTACAGGAGGCTGCAAGCCTCACGCAAAAACTTACGCTTTACCGCCTCACCGAGCATTTTAAACATCGCGTCATAATAACCGTTTATATTCAGTATCACAATAGCCTTATTATGCCGTTCAAGCTGCTTCAGCGTAAGCACCTCAAAAAACTCCTCAAACGTACCGATACCTCCCGGCACGATTATAAACGCGTCCGCCCTTTCCTCCATAATACGCTTTCTCTCACGCATACTCTCCGTCTTTATAAGCTCCGTACACTTACCGAAAATCCTTCCGTCAACGCCCATATCCTCACTCATAAAGAAATCGGGCACCACTCCCGTTATCGCGCCGCCCGCGCTGTACGCGCCACGCGCCGCCGCACCCATAAGTCCGGACGCTCCCGCACCGTACACCAACCCGTGACCACGCTCCGCTATCCTACGTCCCAACCGTTCCACGCTGTCAATATACGTTTGCTCGATCACGCTGCTCGACGCACCGAACACACAAATCTCCATCACCGTTCACCCCGCTTTTAATTCTTACACAAACATTTTATCACAAATTCACGCATTTGTAAACAAATTATCACCTTACGATTGAATTTACGTTTCATTTGTGATACAATTACAATATATGATATATTTTCATTATATGCACGGAAAGGAGAAACGGCTATGTACATCACGGATCTGCACAACCACACAATATTCAGCTACGACGGTTCCGACACGCCCGACGCGATAATAGAAAACGCGATAAACTGCGGCGTGAGCGTGATAGGCATAACCGACCACCAGTTTACGATAGGCGAAAACCTACCGACATATTACGAATACATACAGCACTGCAAAATAAAATACGCCGACAAAATACGCGTACTGTGCGGACTTGAAATAGGCACGCGTCCCGCGCCGCCCGAGGCCCTGCCCAAGGCTACGAGCCGCTTTGACTACGTGCTTTTTGAAAGCCTTGACGACGCGCGCGCGATGGACCTTTACGAATTTCTTGAATGGCGGCGCTTATTCACCTGCAAGGTCGGACTTGCCCACACGGACATTTTCAAGCTCGGCGAGAGATACGTGCTTGACATGATACGCCTAATGCGCGATAACGACATTTTCTGGGAACTAAACACCTCCGGGAATTACCCGTACTACTACGACTTTCTCACGAACGAGAAAAAGCAGCGCGCCGTGCGTGACGGCGGCATATGCGTAAGCGTCGGCTCCGACACCCACAGCCTCGCGGAGTACCGCAAAAAACAGATACGCGCCGCGAACGAACTTTTACAAAGACTCGGCATACCGATGCCGTAACAGGAGGGAAAAACAATGATACTTGCGATAGATATAGGAAATACCAATATAGTTATAGGCTGCTGTGAAAAAAACAGCGTCCTCTTCATGGAGCGCCTTACCACCGACCATAACGCCACGCAGTTGGAGTACGCGATAGAGCTTCGGGCGGCGCTCGACATACACGAAATCAAAAAAGAGAGCATAGACGGCGCTATCATCTCGTCCGTCGTGCCCTCCGTAACGGACGCGGTCTACGCGGCGGTGAAAAAGCTTACGTCGCTCTCCCCGATGGTTGTGGGGCGCGGTGTCAAGACGGGACTTTGCGTAAAAACGGACGATCCCGACCACCTTGGCAGCGACCTTGCGGTCGATGCCGTCGCGGGAATAGAGTGTTACGGCGCGCCGCTTATCATATTCGACATGGGAACGGCGACGACCGTATCGGTCATAAACGGCGCGGGCGAGTACTTGGGCGGCATGATAATGCCGGGGATCATGGTATCTATGAACGCCATGATAAGCTCCGCCGCGCAGCTTCCGAAAATAAGCCTCGATCCGCCGAAAAAGCTTATAGGCACAAACACGGTCGACTGTATGCAAAACGGTATACTCTACGGCGCAGCCGCGAGCATGGACGGAATTATCGACCGTATACGCGGCGAGATGGGGGAGATGACCGTCGTCGCGACGGGCGGACTTGCCTCATCCGTCGTGCCTCTTTGCAAAAACGAGATAATACTCGACGACGAGCTCCTTCTCAAAGGACTTATGATAATATACGGTAAAAACGTGTAAAAAAAACCGCCCGCGCTGTCTATGACAGCGCGGGCGGTTTTTGTCAGTCGTTAATATATCCCATCATTGCCTTTGCGCAGTTGCGGCATATATTTCTTCCGTTGAAACGGAAAATATCGTTCGCATCCCCGCAAAATATACATGACGGCTCGTATTTCTTAAGGATAATACAATTGTCGTCAGTATAGATTTCCATAGAATCCGCTATTTCAATATCGAACTTTTTGCGGAGCTCTATGGGAATAACAATTCTCCCGAGATTATCGACCTTTCTTACAATTCCTACGGATTTCATAAAATCCCCTCCTTTTCTTTTTACTCATTGTAACACAAATATGGGAATTTGTCAATAAAAAAGGAAAAATAAGTAAAAAAATATTTTTTTGTGGGATTTTGCGGAAAAATCAAAGGGCGAGCCACATAGCCGCAGCCCTTGTATTTACGTAGCGCGCGAGCATTTTTTGAGTCTTGATTATTTTTTCGGAGGTCTTAACGACATTTTTCGGCTCAAACCTCTCCGCCAATTTTTCAAGCTCAAAGCGTTTGTCGATATTTATTATTTTATCCTCCGCGCCGTTTTGCAGAAGCGTTATGTCGCGCGTGAACGATAGCCAAAAATCAAGCGCCTCACCGAAACGGTCCTTGTTTTGCTCCGCGAATTCGGATACGGTAAAAGCGTGGGCTTTGCTCTGTGAAAGCAGCGCGCCGAGCGTTTCGAGCGACGAGGCGCGAAGCTCCTCAAAGCTCTCGTTTCCGACGATTTTGTCCGCCTCTGCGGGTATTCCGGCGCAGTACCTAACGAGGAAATCAAGCTTGTCCGTTTCCTTTGGGTACTTGCTTTTGATGTACTCTCTCACCTTCGCGTCGCTGACGCGCGGGAAATGTATGAGTGTGAAGCGTGAAAGCACCGTTTCCAAAAGCGGCGCAAGGTTTTCGATTATGATTATAAACACGGCGTATTCGGGCGGCTCCTCGAACGTCTTTAAAAACACGTTTTGCGCCGCCTCCGTAAGCTCGGCGCCGTCCTCGATTATATACACCTTCCGCGCGGCGGCGAACGGCTTTACTGCAACGTCCTCCTCGAGAGCGCGCATCTGCTCCGCGCCGATACTCTTTTTCTCTCCCGAATTGACGTATACGATGTCGGGGTTCGTGTCCGCCTTCGCCTCCTTGCAGGACGGGCATGCTCCGCAAGGCGCGATAGCTCTGTCGCGGCAGGTGAGCGCGGCGGCGAAAAGACGCGCCGAGGACATGAGATCTAAGCCCTTCGCGCCCTCGAATATATAGGCGTGAGAGCTGAGTCCGTCATGGACGGAGTTTATTAAGCTTTGCATAAGCTCCTCGTGAAAGGTATCATATCCGTACATTGTTATAAAGCCGCCTCTCCTTCAGTTATGTTAAAGCATTTTTTCGCGTTTTCAAACGTCGCCTCTTCTATTTCACGCGGCGTAACGCCCTTGATCTCGGCAAGCCTTTCCGCGACGTAATGAATGTAAAGGGATGAGTTGCGCTCGCCTCTATGCGGCACGGGCGTGAGGTACGGGCAATCCGTTTCTATCAGTATCCTGTCAAGCGGCGCGTATTTTGCGACCTCGACGGGACGCACGGAATTTTTGAACGTGAGAGAACCGCCGAAGGCGATGTACATGCCCCAATCGATTATTTCCCTTGCCATTTCGACGCTTCCCGAATAGCAGTGGAACACGCCGCCCGCCTCGCGCACGGAGCAATCGCGCAGAATATCCATGCAGTCCTTGTGCGCGTCGCGGTCATGTATAATGACGGGCATATGAATTTCCTTGGCTATCTCGACTTGGCGCTCGAGCCACTTTTTTTGCGTTTCGCGCGGCGAAAAATTGTAGTAGTAGTCAAGACCGATTTCACCGATTGCCTTGACCTTCGGATTTTTCGCGTATTCCATAAGCTTCGTCATATCGTTTTCCGTCAGATTTTCGACCTCGTGCGGGTGTATTCCGACCGACGCGTAAACGAACGGGTATTTTTCGCATATGTCGAAAATAAGCGGTACTTCGTCCAATGACGAGCAGGAGTTCATTATAAGACCGACGTTGTTTTCCGTCATTGACGATAAAACCTCGTCGCGGTCACCGTCAAAACGCTCGTCGTTATAATGCGCGTGTGAGTCAAATAACATATCGTTCACCCTTTTCCTTCAATTCGTATCGATAATTTCTTTTTCCGTAACTATATAATTCATCGGCGCGTCGTGCTCCTCCTTCGGTATATCGTCAAAAAGCTGAAAATCGTAGCAAAGCCCTATTTTGACCGCGTTCGCCAAAGAGAGCAGCCTGTCGTAGTAACCTTTGCCAAAGCCCATGCGTGCGCCGCTTCTGTCAAACGCCAGCCCCGGCACGAGTATAACGTCCGCGTCATTGACCTTTTCCGTGCCCGAAGGCTCTGCTATGCCGTATGCGCCCTTGCGAAAATCTTTCATGCTTTTGACGCGTATAAGAGTGAGCGTGCTCGTTTCCGTGTCTGATACGGGCGCGCTCACCGTCTTTCCCTCATCGAAAAGACGGGCTATGACCGCGGTCGTGTCGGGTTCCTTAAACGACGACATAAACACGCAAACGCTTTTTGCGTCCCTCAGCGCGTCAAGCGTAAACAGATTATCCTGTATCGCTTTGCTTAACTGTGAAACATCGTCGTTTGTCAGGGCGCGTCTTTTTTCGCGCATCCTAAGGCGCAATTCTTCCTTAATCAATACTGCATGATCTCCTTTATTTTGTCAGCGGTTTCCTTGCCCTTGAGCGCGGTAAGCATGGCGAAGCCGAAGTCGGACGCGGCTCCCGCGCCCTTCGCGGTTATGATTTTACCGTCCGTGACGACTTTCTCGCCCGTCACCTCCGCGCCGTAAAGGTACTTTTCGTAGCCGGGGAAGCAAGTCGCCCTTTTTCCCTCCAAAACCATTCTTTTGCCTATGATAGATGGCGCGGCGCATATCGCTGCTATATATTTGCCGTCAGCCAAAGCGCGGCTTATGAGAGCGTGCACCTCGTTTGAAGCGTCCAAAATTTCATGTCCCGCGCCGCCGGGCAGCATAAGAAGTTCCATATCCTCGGGCTCTACCTCCGTCATATCCGCGTCCGCCGTCACTGTTATCCCGTGAGCTGATGTCACCGTTTTATTTTTTACTCCGACCGTAGTTACCTTTGCGCCGCCTCGACGCAGAATATCTATCGGCTCTATCGCTTCCGTTTCCTCAAATCCGTCCGCGAGCATTACGTATACCATATCCGTCATCCCTTTCCTTAATTTAAAATCTTATCTATATTATACCATAAATTTAAATAATTCACAATAAGTTTACATAATTTTAATTGTAATGAAATATGTTCTCTGATATAATTATAAAAATAGGTAAATATAATGATAAAATAAGTGAAAAATTTAACTTTATAGGTATAAAAAGGCGTTATTTTGCATAAATATAAGTGAAAAAACACGCTGACATAGATGGATTTAGCGTCAATTTAGGTGAAAAAACACGCATATATAGGTAAATTTAACGCCAATTTAAGTGAATTTAGCGCCAATTTAGGCGAAAAATAACGCAAATATAGGTGAAAAAACACGCAATTTTAATGAAAAAAAACGGAGGAATTTAGGTATGAGAGAGAAAATTGTGCCCGTAGAAGTCACCCCCGAAATGCTTGAAATGCTTGACATTTGCAAGAAAAATAAGCTTATAAACCCTGAACTGTATGCGAAGTATGACGTAAAAAGGGGGCTGAGGGATATAAACGGTAAAGGTGTCCTCGCCGGTCTTACCGACATCGGTGAAATACACGCGTACAACACCCTGCCAAACGGCATAACAGAGCCGTGCGACGGCAAACTTTACTACCATGGCTACGACGTTGAGGAGCTTATAAAAGGCTTTATCAAGGACGACCGTTTCGGGTTTGAGGAGGTTACATATCTGCTTTTGTTCGGGGAACTCCCGAACGCGGAAAAGCTTAAAGTATTTAACGACACGCTCGCGAAGCTGCGCACAATACCGCCCTCGTTCGTGCGCGACATAATCATGCAGGCACCGAGCAAGGACATGATGAACGCGCTCTCGAGAAGCGTTTTGACGATGTACGCGTACGACGACAGAGCCGACGATATTTCCCTGCCGAACGTTCTGCGCCAGTGTCTGCAGCTTATCGCGCAGTTTCCGCTGCTCGCGGTGTACGGGTATCAGGCGTTTAAGTA
>CANPXG010000021.1 GCA_947585795.1 uncultured Clostridia bacterium | reverse complement strand
GCGCCGCCGCTTTTAAGCTTGGCGTACAATTCCTCGTTCGTCGCGTACGTGGTGTAATTCACCTTTATACCCGTAAGCTCCGTAAACTCGGCGTTTAGGTTAATCGTTTCACCGTCCGCACCGTCGGGAATGTACTCGCCCCAGTTATAGACGTTTATCGTTACGTTGTCGTCCTTAAGCGCCGAATAGTACGCCTCGTCCTTCTCGTATACGACCGCTTCCTCCTCTACCGCCTCGTCCTCGTCCTCTATATGAGAGCACGCGCACGTAAAGCAAACGGCGAGCGCGGCAATGAGCGTTAAAAGCTTTTTCACCTTACGACACCCCGCTTCCTCAAATTACGGCGCTCGATCACGTTGTTTATCACAAGCACCGCCACAACGACAAGGAAAATGATCGTCGAAAGCGCGTTGATTTCGGGACTTACCTTACGCCGCGTCATGGAGTAGATCGTTATCGGAAGCGTCTGCGTCGTGCCGCTTGTAAAGTAGCTGACTACGAAGTCGTCGAGCGAGAACGTGAACGACATAAGAAATCCCGATATAATTCCGGGCATGATCTCCGGCAGCACTACCTTAAAAAACGCCGAAACACCGTTACAGCCCAAATCCTGCGCCGCCTCGTACAAATTCGGATCCATCTGCCTAAACCGAGGTATTACATTCAGTATTACATACGGCACATCAAAAGTAATATGCGCTATTATAAGCGTCACAAAGCCCATTTCAAGGTTCATACGCGCCATAAAGAACACGAACAGCAGCATGAGCGACACGCCCGTCACGATTTCGGGATTCATTATCGGGATATTCGTACCCTGCATAACTATCGTCTTGGGCAGCCGTTTCATACCGCTTATACCGACAGCCGCCGCCGCGCCGAGTATCGTCGCGCCGAGCGACGCGATCACCGCGACGATTATCGTGTTCCACAGCGAGCTTAATATAAGCTCGTTATGGAACAGCTTAACGTACCAGTCAAACGTGAAGCCACTCATTACGGAACGGCTTTTTGTCGTGTTAAAGGAGAACACGATAAGCACGAAAATCGGCGCGTACAAAAACAGCATCACAAGCGCGAGATACAATTTTGACAAACACTTTTTCATCACGGCACCCCCCTTACATAAGAACCCTGTCCTCATCATCGTCGAACTGGTTAAGCAGCGTCATGATGAGCAGGATGATAACCATCAGCACGAGCGAGATAGCCGCGCCGAGATTCGGGTTGTAGGAGTTGCCGAGAAACTGCATCTCGATAAGGTCGCCGATAAGCAGATTTGAACCGCCGCCAAGCATACGCGAAATAATAAACGTGCTTATCGCCGGCACGAACACCATCGTAATACCCGACATAACGCCGGGGACGCTCAAAGGCAGTATGACCTTAACGAACGTTCCCGCGTTGTTGCAGCCCAAATCGTGTGCCGCGTCAATAACGCTCTTGTCGATTTTCACGATAACGTTGTACAGCGGCAGTATCATAAACGGCAGGTAATTATACACCATACCGAGCACGACCGCGCCCTGCGTGTTGAGCATCCGAAACGGACCGAGCCCGAACAAACCGAAAAGCATATTTATAAGACCGTTGTTGCCGAGCAGCGTCATCCACGCGTACGTTCTCAAAAGGAAATTCATCCACATCGGCAGCATCACTATCATAAGCACCGTGCTCTGAAAGCTCACGTCAATACGCGCGAGTATCATCACAAGCGGGTACGCGATAACGAGGCATATCACCGTCGCGATAGCCGCAAGGTATATGGAGCGCACGAAAATATTCGCGTACTGCGAAACAGCCGCAAGATTATCAAACGTGAACGCGCCGTCAGCCGTTGTCACGGCGAAGTACGCCACCATGATAAGCGGCACTATTATAAATACCGCCATCCATAAAAGGTACGGCGTGGAAATCAATTTTTTCATATAAGTCAATCCTTTCCAAAATCGGCTTTTTCCGCCGCCGTTATTTCATTTTATTCATTATATGTATATCGTAAGGATCAAACGTGATCCCCACCGTACTTCCGGGCTCCGCCGCCTTCGTCGAATGGACAAGCCAGTTATGGTCATACGTTTCTATAACCATCTCGTAATGCACGCCCTTAAACGTTACCGACTGCACCACGCCCGAGAGCTCCGCGTCCTTTTCGTCCGTAAGCTTTATATCCTCCGGACGTATCACCACGTCCACACCGACGTTCTCACCGAACCCCGTGTCAACGCACTCAAACCGCTTACCGCTTATCTCAACAAGCAAATCTTTTACCATCAAGCCGCTTAAAATATTACTCTCACCGATAAAATCCGCGACGAACGCGTTTTTCGGCTCGTTATATATATCAACGGGAGAGCCCACCTGCAATATATCCCCGTCCTTCATCACGACGACGGTATCGCTCATCGTAAGCGCCTCCTCCTGGTCATGCGTCACGTACACAAACGTAATCTCAAGACGCTGCTGCATACGCTTAAGCTCTATCTGCATTTCCTTCCTGAGCTTCAAATCGAGCGCACCCAAGGGCTCGTCCAGCAAAAGCACCTTCGGCTCATTCACGAGCGCACGCGCTATCGCGACACGCTGCTGCTGACCGCCCGACAAACGGTCTGTCGACCGTTTCTCAAACCCTTTAAGATTTACCAGCTCCAGCATCTCACCGACGCGCCTCTGTATCTCCTTATCGGAAAACTTTTTCACCTTAAGCCCGAACGCGATATTTTCAAACACATTCAAATGCGGGAAGAGCGCATACCTCTGAAACACTGTATTCACGTTACGCTTATACGGCGGAAGGCTCGTTATATCCTTACCGTCAAATTTCACGCTGCCGCTGTCGGGCGTAATAAAACCGCCGATAGTGCGGAGCGTCGTCGTTTTACCGCAGCCCGACGGACCGAGCAGCGTCACAAACTCCTTATCCTTAATGTCAAGGCTGATATTGTTCAAAACCTTCTCGCCGTCAAACGACACGGCGATATTTTCAAGACTTACAATATTTTTGCTCAATTTTCTACCTCCCGACACAAAAATTCATTCCGCTAAAGCGGTAAAAAAATTATACCATGTAATACAAATTAAATCAATAGAAAAATCCGATTTTTCACCACCGCTTAAACACCAGCACCCCGCCTATCATAAGCGCCATACCCAAAAATTTATTCCACCCGAACGCGACCTTTTCGCTGCCCATAAGCCCGAACGCGTCTATAAGCGCCGCGACAGCGAGCTGCGAAATAAGAATTACGGAAATAGCCACCGTCGGGCTCAGCTTCCCTATCCCGAGCATCACCGTCACCGTGATAACGAGCCCGAGCACGCCGCCCAGGAGATAGAACTTATTTACGTCCCACACGCCCCGAAAGCTCCCCTTACCCATCAGCCACACCGCGATGACCGACAGCAAAAACGCCGTGCCCTGCACTATGGCGTTCGCCTCGTACAATCCCACCTTATCACCGAGCCGCGTATTCATAACGCCCTGCGCGCTCATCGCCGCGCCCGCGACTATACTGAAAATCACTCCCGACATACCACTCTCTCCCTTTACTCGAATTTATTTACAGTATACCCAACTTTTCGGAAAATATAAAAAACAAAAAAAGCGCCTCCGCGCGGCGCTTTTTTCGTTTTGCTATGTATAGGATAAAAGGGTAGAATGTTTAGTAATTTCTTTTTTCACGTGTTGGTCTTTCACACGTTATCTTCTACTTTATTATTATAGCACGCCCTGAAATATTTGTCAATACGCTTTACGAAAAAATTTTCCGCAAAAAAGAACCGGTCATAATGACCGGTTCTTAATTTTCAGTTCAACAATCCCGTTTAGGATTATTCAGCAACTATCAGGTAAATCTCCTGAGCGTCGTCGTCATTGAACGTTCTTACTATACCGAATACTATATCATCTCTGACATCTACATTGTCGAGGTCGTACTCAGTATCGTTATTCTTGTATGCTTCGTTTACTCTAACCGTTGAATACATACCGTCATCCGCGCTCAATCTTGAACCGTTGCCTTCCTTACCTGCGTCGAAGTTGTAAGTATAAACCTTCGCATTTCCTACTGAAAGGTCAATAGCGCCTGCGCTCTTGCTAAGCTTAGCCGTGCCATTCTCAAACGGAGCAAGGATGTATGCATTGCCATCTTTGACTACAGCACCGAATGAAATGCTTACTTCGTCCTCATCAGAGTCTGTGAGGTAGTCATACCAATCCACATTGTTGAGAACATCGCTGCTCTTTGTAGCCAACATCTTAGTCGCAAAGTCATCATACTTGCCGCCTACTAAGCCCTTATTCTTCAATACGGGTAAGATTTCATCAACATAACCCGCCTCATTCAATGAGTAGATAAGAGCGTCGCCCTCTTCAAAGAGGTCTGTGAGGTCGGTGGGACCATTAAGAACATTTGTAACATCCTCATCGACTGTAAGAGTAACTTCCTCACCGTTATTGATTACTGTCATTGTCTGCAGCTCAACGCCATCCTCATCTGTTGTTGTGCCTGCCTCAACGAATACTGAAAGCTGTGATGTGGAATCGATACCGCCGATACCGTCAGTGATAATGATGAATCTGCTTTCCTTGTTTGAAGATGACGGGTCAAAACCTTGTGCTACATAGCTTACGCCATCTCTGAGGTTATCCTTTGAAAGAACCTTAATGCTGTCCTTCTTCTTAGCTGCATCCGAGATGTCAAGGATTACAGCCGCGTCTGAAACCTTAATGCCTCCGAGTCTGCCTGTTGACTCCTTGTATGCATCATTTTCATCACTATCGCCGCACGGGCTCAGAGTAAGCTGATTAGGAGTATCCTTATCAGTTACGATCGTCATCTTGCCTGCCGTTGTTGTCTTATACTCGATTACCTGCTCAACGTAGTGAGCTACCTTTTCTGCCTGAGTATCACCCGATACAAGCTTCTGATAAGTAGGACCGTTTGCATCGTCAATCGTATACTCGGTCGGTGTACCGTCCTTGGTAATAACCTCAGCTATCCAGTCACCGTTGTTCTTCTGATATACGTTCTTAAGAATACCAACCTTCTTCGTGCTGTCGATTTCATCGCTGTATGCGATTCTGCCGAATGCATCGAGGTAAAGTGTATATTCTGTTGAAGTATCAAATTTCGGACTTATGCCCGAAGCAGCCTTATACTTCTCGCCGCTGAATGTGTATTCTACCGGCGTACTGCTGCTCTTACCTGTGTACTTGCCATCGACTGTATCTCTGGAAACAATTACATCGTAGAACGCAGAGTCAGCAAAGTCCTCTGTATTATAGGAGATACTTAATACGTCGTACTCCTGAACGTCTGTCGGCTCGATCTCCTCATCGCCGAGCTTGAAGCTGGACGTGAAAGTTTCGTCATCAAGCTGGATCGTCATCTTACCCGGTACGCCTTCTGATCTCTCCTTGAAGCTGATTACTACTGAATCACTCTTTTCAATAACCTGATCAACTACTGCCGTAGCATAAGCCGTAACCTTAATAACGTTGTACTTCGAAGAAGTTATAGCGCCTACGTCGCCAACCTTCTGAAGCTCTACGATCGAGGGGTTGTCAGGATCAATATAGTTGCCTTGACCGATGTCGTTCATGCTAAAGCTACCTACGTCAACGCCGTTTACATAAAGCTCAACCTCGTCATCAAGCTGGTATCTTACAGAACCTCTTGACGTGCCTGCGGGATAGAAGTAAAGTGTGTCCCCTGCAGCTGTTGATCTGTCTACATCAAGATCAGCTGAGCTGAGTACGACCGACTTGTCTGAAGCAGCCGGTACGATTGAAAGGATAGTGAACTCATCGTTCGAATCCTTTTGGATAAGAGCCTGTGTATAGGTCTTTAAAAGATCGGGAGCGTTTGTTTCACCATAGAACATCTCGAAATCCTCAGGATCATGGTTTGCCGAGTTGTATGTTACGTCGTCGAAGTTGTTTGCTATCTCGACTCTGTATATTACCTTGTCTGTGTCAACATTGCTCTCCGAGCTTCTGTTTGTAGCTGTTACACGACCGTATACCTTGTACGCCTTCTGATAGTAAGTGAACATCGTCTGATATCCTCTATATGTCTTATCCATCGGCGTCCATACGGGGTAGCCGTATGTCCATCTCTCGATCTGAGCGATCGGGCAGTTCATAGCGTTGTCGATCATCTGAGCAACCTGAGCTCTTGTGAGCTGCTGGTCAGTGCTTGTAACGCCCTGTACGCCGTCGATGATACCCAGCGTACCTGCATACTGCTGGTAACCTATAGACCAATCCGAGCTGGTGCTCGTCTTGTTCTGATTCTGCGCAAATGAGTCATAGCCTGCCGCGGATACGAGCATTCTCTGCGCCTGAACAAACGTAACGTTGTCGTCCGGACCGAAGCTTGTGTCGCTGTAACCGCTGATCCAACCGTCAGCAACACCCTGATTTATGTAGCCTCTTGCCCAGTGACCGTCTGCGCCTGCGTTGTTAACGTCGTTAAACTTTGAAGAGCCTGCGGAAGCTGCTGCAGCCGCGCCTTCGTTTCTCGCGTCAACGATCATCTTTGTGATTTCCGCCCTTGTTACGAGATCATCCGGCTTAAACACAAGGTCGCCGCCCTCTTCAACACCACTGATTACGCCTAATGCGGAAAGCTCCTGTACTGCCTGAGAGTAGTACGCTGTTTCCTCGACATCAGGGAAATCAATAGCGAAGGCTGCAAAGCTTGATGCGGATAAAGCAATAGCGGCAATCGCTGAAATTACCTTTTTGAGATTCTTAATCATTCTCAAATCCTCCCTTTTATATCTTCTTCTGAAGGGTTTACCTTACGCTTTACCGCCGCCCTTCACTCCGCGGTAAAGCATTCTTCCACACTGATTATACCATACAAAGGCGGTGTAAGTCAATGCGGTATTACAGTTGTAAATAAACTGTAAATTCTGTCACATTCGGACAATTCCTGCTTTGCCGCGAAGGTGACAATATTACGGTAACAATTTTCAACTAACGCTTCTACCCAATTATTCGAAAACTGCTACTGAATATTTTACTATTTCACAATGTGGTTGTCAATAATTTTTTTGAACCAAATCAGCCAAATTTTTAAATTTTATGCAAATGAACAAATTCTGAATGTTTGCACAAATTTTTTTGGTTAATTTTGTTAAAAATGACAACGTCCATTATGCTTTACATATAGTTAGACGCAAATCCACCCTCAAAAGTTCCGCTTTTTTTAAATTTTTATATTTTTTTTATTGAATTTGAATCTTTTTTTTGTATAATTAATGATATACCACCCATCCCCACTCATTCCTCCGCCATACGTGCCGGCGTTTTCTACGGTATACGATCCCGTAGGGGCGACCTTTACGGTCGCCCGCCGCAAGGCCCCCTTGTCAAAGGGGGCTGTCACGCGCAGCGTGACTGGGGGATTCCTTCCCACCCATTCCTTCCGCCACATCACCGGCAACGCTCTGCTAAACAGGGGTGTCCATGAGGGGGCGCAGCGCCCCTCTGGTCGTTTCAAGGGGGTGATTCCTAAGAGGGGGGAAATCGAAATCCCCCCTCTTAGGGTTTTTGGTTCTTTTTTTAAAAAGAACATCCCTTCGCACATCCCCGATGTGCCAACATCAACAATTGTATGCGCATCCGTTACCATCCCCGTAGGGGCGACCTTTACGGTCGCCCGCTTTAAGCCTTCCCCTCGGAGGGGAAGGTGTCGGCAAAGCCGACGGATGAGGTGTAGCCGCACAGCGGCGTCGTAGGGGCGAACCTCGTTCGCCCGCCGCTAGGCCCCCTTGTCAAAGGGGGCTGTCACGCGCAGCGTGACTGGGGGATTCCTCCGCCCGCCGCCGCACAATTTTTCCACATCCCCGTAGGGCGGGCGACCTTCGCTACGGTGCTTGTTGCTCCGCTGTTAGCCTCCCCCTATCCCCGTAGGGCGGGCTGCCCTCAGCCCGCCGTTTGTTCGCAAGCGAACACGCCTACAACACGCAGAGCGTGTTGTTCACCCCACCCCGCCGCTTGTTGCTCCGCCGCAAGGCTCCCCTTGAGGGGAGCTGTCAGCGTAGCTGACTGAGAGGTGGCAGTACGCGCGAACCTCGTTCGCCCGAACATGGTACGTAACCCCCCGCATGCTGTTCACCGCCCATGCGGAACGCCGCCCGCCGCCTATCCGACCGGCTCGTTCCCCGCCCCCGCAATCAAAAATTGCGCTTCTTATTACAATTATGGGGCTTTTTCCGTATAATTGACGGCAAAAACCTTCAAAACACCCTCATTTTGACCGCAAAAAGGGTTGTTTTTGAGGCAAAGTAGGGTGTTTTTTGCCTCAATAGGCGGTGATTTTGAACTCAAACAGAGCACATTTTGCCGCAATAGGCGGTAATATTGAAGCAATAAAGGGTGATTTTCGCTTCAATAAGCGGTAATTTTGGAGCAAAACAGGGTGATTTTGCTTCAAAAAGGGGTGCATTTTGAGTCAAAACCCTTCATTTTAATGAAAAAAACTTCGAGAAAGGACGATCATAATATGGGAAAATTTTATGCCGTAAAGAACGGTTATCATATAGGCATATACACCTCTTGGGAGGACTGTGAAAAAGAAGTGTTGGGCTTTAGCGGCTCCAAGTACAAGAGCTTTACCCGCCTCGAGGACGCGAAAGCCTACCTTGCCGAAACCGCCCCAAACCCGCATTCCCAAGCCGTTTCCGAGCCATCTGCGACAGGTTCCGATGCCGGTTTTGAGGCGTTGGCGGCGGGTTCGCAAGTGTCTTTTATCCCCCCGTCCGACACCCAAAACACAAGCTCTGATGCCGTTTGTGGGGTGTCCGATGCCCCAAAAGCAAGCAATGAAGCCGTTTGTGGGGTATCAGGTGTCCCAAAAGCAAGCAATAATGCCGTTTGTGGGGTATCAGGTGCTTCAAAAGCAAGTCCCGATGCCGGTGCTGAGCTATCTGAGGCGGGTTCGCAAGTGTCTTTTATCCCCCCGTCAGATACCCAAAAGGCAAGCTCTGAAGCCGTTTCCGAGCCATCTGCGGCGGGTTCCGAAGCCGGTTCTGAGGCGTTGGCGGCGGGTTCGCAAGTGTCTTTTATCCCCTCGTCCGATGCCCAAAAAGCAAGCAATAATGCTGTTTGTGGGGTGTCTGATGTCCAAAAAGCAAGCGCCGGTGCAGGGGCTGTGGCATATGTTGACGGCAGCTACAATGCCGAAACCGGCGTGTACGGCTGCGGCGTGGTCATCTTCCTAAACGGCGCGGAATCGTCGTTTTCACGCTGTTTCAGCGATCCCGAAATGGCGCTCATGCATAACGTCGCAGGTGAGATCGAGGGCGCGATGCTCGCGATGCGCTTCTGCCTCGACCGAGGCATAGAAAAGCTTGATATTTACTACGATTACGAGGGTATCGAGAAGTGGTGCAGCGGCGCTTGGAAAACCACCAAACAGGGCACCGCGGCTTACAAGCGTTTTTACGACAGCATAAAGCGCCGCTTGAAGATCAATTTCATCAAGGTCAAGGGGCACAGCGGCGACAAATACAACGATATGGCGGACAGACTCGCGAAAGACGCGGTGGGCATCGATTAGCCCACCGCGTATATTTTTGGTATTTTTTAGTATTTCTTAAGTTCACAGTACACCCGTATCCAGCCGGCGGGCAGCTCCTTTGCGGGCTTATCCTGCCATATGTACACAAGCTCGTTCTCCACTTTCATGCTTCCGTTATGTATTTTATCGTTGTCCGCGTCGGTAAGGATCACCGAGTCGGGATCGAATTTGATACAGTATGCGCTCTTTTTCTCGTCGTCCGTATCGAGCGCGTAGTCGAACGGGTTGCTGTTTTCATTACTGTTTACAATGCGCATACCGTTCGGGTAATAGTAGTACGCGCCGCCCGAACGCACGATCGACGCGCCGAACGTCTTTCCGCCGTCCTCCATGGACGCTTCCTCCACGAAGTCGCGCCAGTCCCACGCGGCAAGCTCGTACTTGCCGTTTATGCCGCCGTCGGCGATAAGCGGAGCAATGTCTTCTTCGCCTATAACGTCAATGAGGAACGGCGCGTACGCGCTGTTGTCCCACAGAGAGGTGGGGTTTGATTTGACGATAATGAGCGCCTGCCCGGGCTTTGTCATGTCCAGCCCGTCCGACGTGACAGTGTACTTCACCCTCGGAAGCTCCTCTTCCGCGCCGCCTATATACACGGCTTTTACCTTTAAATTCTGTATGGCTTTGTCCGCGTCCTCGCCGACAAATACCATCCTTGACGGATCGGAGGGATCGAGCGAGTCGTTTTGGTAGTACGTGTCAGGTCCGCTTACCGACAGGTACACTATCCTTTCCGCGAACGTCGGGCGCGGAGCGATGTCCACGCTTACGTTGCGCATAACGGAAAAGCTTAGCTCCTTGGCGACTATGTCGTTATGCTTCTTGCACACGACCGACAGCTTCTCGTCGCCCGGGCGTATATAGTAATCGGACGAGGGGAATTTGCCGCTGTCGCCGGTCTTTACGTTTATATTGTTCATGAGCTTCTGATAGTTGCCGTTCATAATAAGCTCGTGCAGATACGAGCCGCCGCTTTCCGTTTCCTTGGTAAGCTCGGTGCCGAGCGTTTTTACTATCTTGTTCATGTGGCTCTCGCACGCGGACTTATTGCGGTTCGCGACGCATTTTACCACGGACGGTACTATCACAAGACATACGAGCAGCAAAACGACCGCCGTGACCGTAACGTCGGCGGGTTTTACCTTAATATTCTTTATTTTTGACAGCATATCGCTCATTTTTGATTCCTTGCGCTCCAATTCGGTCTGCTGCAAATCAGTCACCTCAAATTCAATACGTTACTCAAGCCATTCTCCGCCGGAAAGCATCTGCGCCTTTATCTCGTTTTCAAACGCTTCTGCGTCGCCCGCCTCCACGCGGCAGATTATTTTGCTCTGCGTCGTGAACATCACACGGATATAGAACACGTCCTCAACCTTGTCGTATACCCGTCCCGCGCTCGTGGTGCCGCCCGCGACGCTCGCGGGTGAGTTGGCGATAAAACCCACCTTGCCGATAACGGGAAGACGTACCTCTATCGCTTCGGAATCATATTTATTGGACGGTGTTTTTACGCACGCGAGCAGATTGCCTATGGCAAACGGTTTTTTCTGATAATAATGTGCAAAACCCGTCACGGTAACATATATTTCTTCCATATTTTCCACCACCAAGCTAATATTTCGACACATAAAGTATAACATTTTTCGAGCGTTTTGTCCATATGTTTATTTTTCTATTATTCCTTCGCCGTCGAAAGCGGGTATAAAGCTCTCCGAAACGGTGCCGCCCTCCTGTATATACGCGTTTTCCACGCCCAATACCTCGGCGAAGGATATTACGTCCGCGTACTCCTCGTCCGTGACGCGCCTGTTTATCTCGGGGTACTTTTTGACGTGAGGGAGAGGGGTGTACTGGTTCATGATGCTCATGTAAATATCATCTCCGTATGTTTTGTACAGGTACTCCAGTGCCGCTTTGGAATTTTCCGTATACGACGGGAGCACGAGGTGGCGCACGAGCGTGCCGCGCGTCATTACGCCGTTTTCGTTAAAAGCGCACGCGCCCGTTTGGCGCACCATTTCGGCTATCGCCGCCTTCGCCGTTTCCGGATAGTCCGGCGCGGCGGAGTATTTTTTCGCTATGGCGCTGTCCGCGTATTTGAAGTCGGGAAGATAAACGTCCACATATCCCTCGAGCATTTTGAGCGTGTCGACGCTCTCGTAACCGCCGCAATTGTAAACGACGGGTATGTTGAGCTTTCCGCGCACGATGTCGAGCGCCGCGATAATATGCGGCGCGTAGTGGGTGGGCGTGACGAGGTTGATGTTTTCCGCGCCGCGCCCCTTTTGTTCGAGAAAGATTTCAGCAAGTCTTTCCGCCGTTATTTCCGCGCCGACGCGTCCCAAGGCTATTTCCCTGTTTTGGCAGTACACGCAACGCAGGCTGCAGCCCGAAAAAAACACCGTGCCGCTTCCGTTTTCGCCGGAGATGCACGGTTCCTCCCACATGTGCAAATACGCCTTTGCGGCGGTAAGTGTGGCGCTCATACCGCAATAGCCCGTTTTTTTGGTTCTGTCGGTTCCGCAGCGGCGCGGGCAAAGCGTGCAGGATCTATAGTAAGTGGAATAGTGGTTTTTCATGTCGGTTTCTCCTGTTGAATGTGGATATGGTAAGGGGGGAAGGGCGAGTATAAACCCCTCAGTCGCCTACGGCGACAGCTCCTTTGCTACGGCATACGAGCATAGCTCTATGCCTACGACGCTAAAGCGTCGTTCACCTATTAGGGGAGCCTTGCGGCGGGCGAACGCGGTTCGCCCCTACGGGGGAATATTCGTCTGTACAATTGTTGTTGTTGGCACATCGGAGATGTGCAAAGGGTGTTCTTTTTAAAAAAAGAACCAAAAACCCTAAGAGGGGGGATTTCGATTTCCCCCCTCTTAGGAATCACCCCCTTGAAACGACCGGAGGGGCGCTACGCCCCCTCCGGACACCCCCGTGGGCGGGCGGATGATATCCGCCCCTACAAACCCCTCCGTCGCCTACGGCGACACCTCCCCTATTAGGGGAGGCTAACGGCGAAGCAACAAACGCCGTAGCAAAGGGGAAGGCAGGCAGGCGATTGTGAAGGTCGCCCCTACGGGGGAAGGGACGTCGGGGTGAACAACACGTAAGTGTTGTAGGCGTGTTCGCTTGCGAACAAACGCTGCAGCAAGGGGGCCTAACGGCGGGGGGGAAGGGGATGGGTTATCGTTCTATTTTGATCGTGGAGGGGGGACCGTATTTGCGGAAGGTGGTGGTGTCGTTTTGGTGCGTCGTTGTCCAGCCCTTTGACGAGGTTTTTGCCGCGCCCTTTACGCTGACGCACATCATTCCGCCGTCAAGGAATTTCACGCTCGCGCCGTCCTTATCGCGGCGTATCGACGCGGGGAGATTTACCGACGTTATGTTTATGTCGTTATTGCCGCCCATCTTCGATATGCGCGCGCCGCCCGACAGCGACGTGTATATACAGTTGTTTTTCTTATAATAAACGTCCGCGTCAACGTTGAACTCGTCCGCCGCCACTCCGTCAGCAAGGGTCACCTTCACGCCCACAGCGTTTTGGTAATTTTCGTCGTAAAGCGGTATGTCTGTTCGTTTCTCCGACGCGGTGAGCGACAGACCGTCGTTCTCCCAAACCGCGCTTACGTGCGTGTTGTACGCCGCGGCGACAAGTTTCGCAAGCTGGTCTTCCTCCACGAAGCTGTAGCCGCAGTCGTTTACTATCTCGTCCGCTTTCTTTATTTTTTCCTCCTCGCCCGCCATGTCCGCGTACACGTAGTCGCAGTGGTTATAGAATAGAAGCGGCGTTTCGTACTTCGCGCTGATGTACGAGTAGGCGCTGTTTCCGTTCGGGGTGTTGCAGGGCTGGAGCATGAGCTGACCGTTGCTCAGGTAAAACGGGAGGAGTATCGAGTTTTCCGCGCTGACCTCGGGTACCGCGATGCTGTTTGGAGGCTGTGAGCCGCTGTTCCAGTAAAGTCCCGCGTTCATTTGCGCGCGGTATGTGCCGTCGTAGCCGCACATGTTGTCGTAATTTGCGTCGTAGCCTATTTTGCTCGTGCGCCATGTGTGCTGGTTCGCGCCGCTGCCCTCAAAGCCAAGACCGTATTCCTCGAACGCCGCCTTCTGATACGCAAGCTCGCGCTCGTCGTGGGACATGTCCGCGTACTCGTGCGAAAGTGAGTGAACGCCGACGTAAATATCGCGCTCCTTAAATCCGTCTATCTGCTTTTGCAGCTTTTCGCGCTGCGGAAAGTATTCGCTGTCTATCGGTACAGCCATTCCGTACTCCAAGGAGCCGGCGATAAGGTCGAGCGCGCCGTCGCCGTTTAAGTCGTAAAATCTCGGGACGCAGTTTGTGCCGAATTTTAAGTGGGTGTTGCCCTTGTAATTGCGCTCGCTGCCCTCAAGGTAGCCGGCGAAAAGGCGGTTTTCGTCATAGCCCGCGATGTAGCCGTCGAACGTACCAGCAAAAAGCTCGTCCGCACCGTCGCCGTTTAAGTCGGCGATGCAGGGCGCGTAAAAAAGCTGTCCGCCTTCAACTGCCTCGTAGTCGGAGTATTCAAAGCCGAATTGACCGAGAGTTCCGTAGTATATCCTGAGCTCGCCGCCGCGTGAGCCTACGGCTATGTCGGTTATGCCGTCATTGTTTAAGTCGCCCGAAGCGACCATCGCGTCTGTAAGTCCCGTGTTTATGATGACGCCCAAGTCCTCAAGTACCATTCCGTCCGCGCGGGCGAAGCAGTGTACGGTGCCGTCCTCGCTGCCGCATATTATTTCGTCTATTCCGTCAACGTTTATGTCCATTAGGTCGGGCGACGAGTAAGCACCCACGGAGATCGGTGCGCCGTTTGCGTCGGTAAACATCGTTTCAACGCCGAGCTCGTAGTTCGTTTTCATGCCGATGCCTTCAAAGTAGTACAGTCTGCCGTCGGCGCTGCCGCAAATCAAGTCCATCGTTCCGTCGCCGTTTAAGTCGGTCGGGCACGGGTAGGCGCGCTTTGTGTAGTCCGCGCTTTCCTCGAAATAGCTTATCGTGTTGTCGTCGTAGTCCATGGAGAGCCATTTGCCCGCCGCCGCAAAATGCGTGCCGGACGAGTAGGCGTTTTCGTAGGGATCCATCGAGAATTGTCCGTTTTGGTTAAGCGCGTAGGTGACGCTTTCGGCGCGGCGAAACCACACGTAGGGGTTTCGTACCAGCGTAAACGACGGTACTTGTCCGTAATTTTCGCACATTTCCTCAAATATTTCCGCCGAGCCGTTTTCTATGCCGGTAATGTCCTCGTAGTGACATTCCCATGACGCGGCGGGTGACGCGTAGCCGCCGAGTACAAGCTCGATGCTGTAGCCGTATTTTTTCATGGAAACGTATTCCGCCATGTAGTCGCGGAAAAGCTTGTTCGCGCCCACGGTGGCGGCGGCAAGGTACTCGCCCGTGTTTTCGGGGGAAAGGTCGTTGACAGAAAAAATGTTGGGCAAAAGCGGGTTCGTGAAGAATACGTACCCGTTTCCGTATCGGTTTACCGTGTAAATTCCCGCGCCGTCCTTTGTGGCTATACATTGTGCGGTGGATGGGACGACAGCCGCGCCGTAGTTTTGCTGTGAGAGAATGTCGAAGTTTGCGTAGTTTCTGTACAGTGAGCAAAAATCGGAGATGAGTTCCTGTATTTTCTGTATGTCACGGTCGGCGGCGGGGTATTCCATGTCGACGGGGCAGCCGTTTACCGGAACAAATTCCGCCGCACCGATAAAGTCGTTGTCGAAATAAGTGTAAAGCTCGTTGTCGAGTACGACGCTTGCGCCGCTGTCAAACACGCACGTTTCTATTGCGTTCGCGTCGAACGACGGGAGGGTCGGTGCGCTTTTGTCAATATAAATAATGTCGTACTCCGCCAGCGCGGACGCGTCCGTCATGTCCGTCATGTCGGCGGTAAGCGTCGCGGCGGTGGATTCGTTTAGGAATTTGTACGCGTTCACGGCGCTTACGCTGTCGGATGCGCCGAGTACGGCGGCGCGGAGCGTGTCGGGGTTTTCGATTTCCGGCTTTGCGGCGCACGACGTGAGGCAGAGCGCGAGAAAAAGCAAGGGTATAAGTTTTTTCATTGTTATCTCCTTTTAAAACGCTTCATATATGAAAGTGCCGTTGCCTGTGAAGAATATGCAGACAAGAGCGAACATTAAAACGTAAAGCGCGAATGTCAGAATTTTTTTGAGTGGTTTCATTTTTCTACCTCCGCATACTTTTATAACCAATTATCTATTATTTCCATAAATTTCGGGGTTCCGGTGTCGTAGTTAAGGTGTCCGGTGTCGTAAAAGCATTCGGGCGGCAGCTGCGTTTCCAAGTCAAGCGTTTCCACGTTATGCTTTTTCAGCACGTTTTCAGCCTCCGCGCGCACGGCGCGAAGCAGCTGAGGCTGCTCGATACCCGTGTTCCACGGCATCCACACCACTCTTACGCGTATGTTGTTTTCGCTGCAGTAACAAATCACCTTGTCAAGCGCGTCCATGTTTTTTTGAAATTTTTCCAAGGGTTGGTTAAAGTACAGCTCAGCGTACTTTGCCATGCTGTCCGCAAGGGCGCGCTCGGACATCGCGCCGTGGTAAACGTGTTTCTCCTGCGGCAGATAGCTCATGGGCCATGGGCTTTCGCCTTTGAGTATTTTGTCAAAGCCGTCCGTAATGATCGGATAAAAACGGTCGCGCTCAAAGTACGCGTACGGCACATATATGTCCTTATGCCATATATACGTCGGGTTCGTGTCGAACTCGTCGTAGAGCGTCAGGTAGTTAAGTCCTATTACCAAATCGGAGCCGATATTTATATGGTGTTTTTTTATCATTTCCCACAGGTCGGTCACAACTCCGTAGTCAAGACCGAGGTTTACGTAGCCGCTTGTGCTGTTGTCCTCATCGTACGCGGAAATTACGACGCTGTTGCCGAAAAACACCTTGTCCCATACTTTTTCGGGGTGCTTGCACTGCGTGATCTCGAAGTCGTTTTTTACGAAACGGTCGCTTCGCACGATAAAATTGTTATACGTCAGCGCCAAGTCGCATACGAGCGCGGCAAGCACGACCGCTATAATTGATATGACCTTTTTCATTGCCGTTCCTTTCCGTAAATCAGAGTATCAAAAATCCCTTTAATATTTCCGCAAGCTGCTCTGTCGTTACCGTCATAAGCAGAGTGTTGAGCGCGAAGAGCATATTCACGATAACACAGCGTATAACGTATACAGCCTTGTTCATTTTGCGCTTGTCCGCAGTCGTAAGTCCCAGCAGATTTTCCATGCCGAGGCAAAGACCGTTGTACACGCCGCCGACAAGGTACGGAGGCGTGAAGCCGTGCCACATTTCCATGACGAACATGACCGCGAAGCCCACGCCCGCCGACGCGAGGCGGTTCAGCTTTTTACCGTTCAGCACAACGAAAATATGCTCTCTTACCCAGTCCGAAAGAGTTATGTGCCAGTTGCGCCAAAACTGCGTAAACGACGCTGCCGCCCACGGCTTGCGAAAGTTTTCCGGCACGGTATAGCCCATGACGGAGCCGGTGGCGATGGCTATGTCGCTGTAGCCCGACAGGTCGAAGTACAGCAGAAAGTAGCTCGTCACGACTGTCAAAAGGCTTACGTACCAATGTTTGTCGCTTCCCAAAAGGAAATTGAAAAATGTCGAAACGAAGTACAGCACGACCATTTTTTTGAACATGCCCTTTATAAAGCGCTTCACGCACGTAATAAATCTGTCGGGCGTAAGCGGTACGGGTTTATTGAAAACCTTTTGGAAATCTCTGTAACGGAAAATAGGTCCCGAGGTGAATGTCGGGAAAAACAGCATATAATTCATGTACGTCAAAAACGGTATTTTCATGTCGGCGTAGTACACGAAGTACATCACGTCCACGGCTTTGAGCATGTGGTACGCGATACCGACAAACGTTATTATAACGGGCAGCTGCGGAAAAAACTCCGTCATTCTGCCGTAGAAAAACGGTACCGTGCATAAAACAGCGAAAAACACGAAGAAAAACCGCCTCGTTTTTTTCAGCGGTCTTAAAATCCGTGCCAGTATAAAGGTAATAAGCGCGTAGCCCACGCTCCAAAGCGCGAGCTGCCACGAAACGTAAGCTATAACGGCTATGTCCGCGAAAATCAGAACCTTCGGCGCCAAGTCCTTTTTAAAGACGAGGCGCGTCAGTCCCGAAATCAACATTATCGAAGCGCAGGCAATAAGCAGCCGTAAGAGTACGTCGGCTTGTAAATACCACATTTTATTACTCCTCGTTATGAAAGCTTGCTGTCAACTACCTCGGCTATTTCCTCAACCGTGTTCATCGGATAAAGCGTAATATCCTTCTGCGTGATCTGAATGTTGTACGTCTGCTCGATAAAGTGGATAATTTCCACCGCGCCGAACGAATCGACAAAGCCCTCGTTAAACAGGTGAACGTCGTCCGTAAAGTCGGGATCGTCGCCTATTTCAAATTTTTCGCTTATAAACGCTCTTAATGTGTCCTTGATCTCTTCCATTTTTATTCTCCTTCTATATATGTCTTTCTTAAGCCTACTCTGTCTATCTTGCCACTCGGCGTATGCGGAAATTTTTCCATCGTGATTATCCGAGAAGGTACCATGTATTTCGGTATATAGCTTTGAAGCGTCATTTTGAATTTGCGCGCGTTTATCTCTTGTTCCGTTTCCGTAAACAGCACTATTTCCTGCTTTGCCTCGTCAAACAAGGCGCATACGCTTTTTACTCCGTCCACCGCCGCAGCAGCCGCTTCTATGTCGCCAAGCTCTATTCTGTTGCCGCGAAGCTTTATCTGACTGTCCGCGCGTCCGATGAATATAATGTTACCCTCCCCGTTCTTATACACGAGGTCGCCCGTGCGGTATATGCGCTCATGGTAATACTTGTTTAAGGGGTTTTGCACAAAAACCTTGTCGGAAATGTCCGGCGCGTTCCAGTAACCCATCGCTATACCGCTGCCGCAAATGCACAGCTCGCCCTGCTCGCCCACCTTGCAAAGCTCGTCGTTGTCGTTTAATATAAGCGCCTTCATGTTCGCGCACGGAATACCTATGGGCAATGTTTCGTGGTTTCCGTACTCTCTGTCAACAACGTAATACGTCGCTATGTCCGTCGATTCGGTGGGACCGTACATGTTTACGTACATGCATTGCGGCAGGTATTTGCGCCAAATGTTGAGCTGTGTGTTCGGCATTACCTCGCCCGCGAAAAGTATCAGCTTTAGGTCGGGCAGAGGAATTTTTTCAAGTGCGCCGCTGTTTGCGACGCTTATCATGACCGTCGGTACCCAGAATATGACAGAGATTTTTTCGTCCGCAAGGTACTCGGTCAGTTTCTCGGGGTACATGAACAGTACCTCGGGGATTATGACCGTTTTCGCGCCCATGTAGAGGGCGGCGAACATGTCGAATACGGAATTGTCAAAGTGGAACGCCGACTGCATGCCTATGATGCTTTCGCCGGTTATGGGGAAGGTGTCAATGACCCATTCCGTGTAGTCGATAACGCCTCGGTGTGAAACGGTAACTCCCTTCGGTGTGCCGGTCGAGCCCGATGTGTACATTATATACGCGGGATCGAGGTCGCATACGGAATTTAGCGTATGCTCGAGCATTTTACCGTCCGCGCCGTGCGCTTCGAGGTCGTCAAAGAGAAGCACGTCGGTCGTGATGTTGATTTTTTTCAGGTTTTCCGCGCCCGCCGCGTCGGTTATAATTGCCGACGGGTCAAGGTTTTCAACCGTTTTTTCCAGTCGTGACAAAGGAATGGCGTAATCTATCGGTACGTACGGGCTTGCGGCGTACATTATCCCCATGAAGCTGATTATCGATTTGACGCTTTTGGGTAGGTAGACTATCACGGGGTACAGATTTCCCGTGCGCGTTTTTGAAACAAGTCCCGCCGCCAGCTGTCTTGATAAGCGTCTTAGCTCCGCGAACGAAACGGAGAGAGTCCCGTCCTCGAACGCGGTGCGTCCGCCAAATTTCTCCGCCGCCCGTTCAAGCAGGCATACGGCGCTGTTCATCATAGCTTTCATTCCTTTCAATTTTCGTAAATGCTTTTTTTAAGCGTTACCCTGTCTATCTTGTCGTTCGCGGTGTGCGGGAACTTGTCCGTAACGACAAGGTCGGAGGGGAGCATGTAGCTCGGTATATATTTTTTCAGCTCCATATTGAATTTGCGGAGCTTAAATTCCTCGTCGCTTTCGATGAACATTACTATCCTTTGTTCCCTGTCATCGAATACGGCGCACGCGCCCTTTACGCCCGCGACGCACATCGCCGCGTTTTCTATCTCTCCAAGCTCTATCCTGTTGCCTTTTACTTTTACCTGATTGTCCATGCGTCCTATATACATTATAAGACCTTCCCCGTTCACGTACCCGAGGTCGCCCGTGCGGTAAATGCGCTCGTGGTAGTACGGGTTTACGGGGTTTTGCTCGAACGCCTTCGCCGTGATCTCGCCGTTGTTCCAGTAGCCCAGTGACACGCCCGTGCCTATGACGCAAATTTCGCCCTGTTCGTTTGTTTTGGCTATTTCGTTTTTGTCGTTGAGTATTATGACGCGCATGTTGCGGCACGCTTTGCCTATGGGCAGCGGATCGCTGTCCTTGAACGGGCGGTCAACGATGTAATATGTGCATACGTCGGAAATTTCGGTAGGTCCGTAAAGGTTGGCGTAGGTGCAGTGCGGCTGCGCCTTGCGCCAAATGTTGAGCTGTGTGTTGGGCATTACTTCGCCGCAAAATACCACGTTTTTCAGTTTCGGCATGTCGATTTCGCTTAAAATGCCCGAATTTGCCACGTTTATCATCACCGTCGGTACCCAAAATATCGTCGTGACAGAGTTGTCGCGTACAAATTCCGGAAGCTTTAACGGGAACATGAACAGTTTTTCGGGTATTATGATCATTTTCGCGCCCGATAAAAGACAGCTGTATATGTCAAATATGGAATTGTCGAAGTAAAACGGCGCTTGGTTGCCGAGTACGGAGTTTTCGTCTATGTTAAACGTGTCGCATACCCACATCGCGTAATCTATTACGCCTCTGTGCGGTACCGTTACGCCCTTGGGTGCGCCGGTGGAGCCGGAGGTGAACATTATATATATCGGGTCGGTATCGACCGCGCCGCGAAGTGCGCTTTCGATAAGAGCTTCGTCGGTTTCGCCGTTTACCGCGTCATTATAAATATGAATGTTTATCGTTTCCGGAATGTCAAGCGATTTTAGGTTGTTAAGACCTGCTTCGTCTGTGATTATGTGTCCTCTGCCCTGCAAGCTGTCTATGATTTTTCCTATTCTGTTCACCGGCATATCGTAAGCGGTGGGGACGTATGGGTTGGCGCTGTACATCGCGCCCATAAAGCAAACAAGACACGATATGCTTTTCTTAAGATACACCATAACGGGTGACGGCATGTATCCGTCAGCCGATGTTTTTATGAGCGCGGTTCCGACAGCCTTGCCCTTTTTTTGCAGTTCCTTAAAGCTTATCTCTCCCCACTCGTCGGCTATGGCTGTTTTGTCGCCGTATTTTTGGGCGGCTCTGTCCAAAAGCCTTACCGCAGAATTTAAATGCACCATAATTTCCTCCATACCGCAAATTTTTACGTAGCTATACATTGCAATTATAGCATTTACGCCTGTATGTGTCAAGGGCGGCGAAAGCGTGTAAAGGAAAAATAAAATAACAAAATCTACTTGACATGATAATAAATATATGTTAATCTTGTATTGTTAACTATATTATGTGGTTAAAATAATTTTTAGGAGGCGCGGTATGCTTTTAAACAGATTTTTGCCGAGAACGGAATTTGATTCATATGAGGATTTTAAGGAGAATTACAAGGTGAATGTCCCCGAAAATTTTAATTTCGGGTTTGACGTGGTTGATGAGTGGGCGAAAGCCGACAGGAATAAAAAGGCGCTCATATGGTGCGACGACCGCGGGGACGAGAAGGTGTTTACGTTTTACGATATTATGAAAATGTCGAACAAGGCGGCGAACTTTTTAAAAGGTATAGGTATTAAAAAGGGCAGCGTGGTTATGATGATCATGCGGCGCAGGTGGGAGTATTGGGTGTGTGCGGTGGCGCTGCATAAGATAGGCGCGGTGTTAATACCCGGCTCCGTGCAGCTTACGAAGAAGGATCTCGTTTACCGCGCGGAGGCGGCGGATATTGAGGCGTTTATATGCGTAAATGATGAGTACGTGCTTGCTCAGGCAAGCGGTGCGGCGAAGGAAGCGCCGTCGGTGAAGCATCTTATTACGATAGACGATCGGGAGGGTTGGTTAAATTTCGGTAAGTGCATTGAAAATCAGTCCGACGTGTTTGAGCGTCCCCAAGGCAAGGACGCGACGCACTATAACGATACTATGGCTGTATTTTTCACGTCCGGTACAACGGGTATGCCGAAAATGGTCGAGCATAATTTTGCCCACCCGTTGGGGCATATCGTTACCGCGAAGTACTGGCAGGAAACGCGTGAGGACACGCTGCATTTGTCCGTTACGGATTCCGGCTGGGCCAAATTCGGCTGGGGCAAGATCTACGGTCAGTGGCTGTGCGGCGCGGTCGTGTTCGCGTACGATATGGATAAATTTGTGCCGCGTAAGCTTTTGGAGAAAATCGAGCATTACAAAATAAACACGTTCTGCGCGCCTCCCACGATGTATAGGTTCATGCTTCAGGAAAACATGGAGGAGTTTGATTTGTCGAGCGTGGAAAAATGGTGCGTGGCGGGTGAGCCGTTAAATCCCGAGGTTTTTAATAAGTGGTATGAGCACACGGGTAAAAAAATGTGCGAGGGGTTTGGTCAGACGGAAACCACCGTCATGATAGCCAATTTTAAATGGATAGATCCCATTCCCGGCTCGACGGGTAAGCCGTCGCCGCTTTACAATATAGAGCTTGTTGATGAAAACGGTGATCCCGTACAGGACGGTGAGGAGGGAAAAATCGTGATAAAAAACGTCAGGACGAATCCGCCGACGGGACTTTTAAAGGGCTATTACAAAAACCACGAAATGACGTATGAACGGCTTCACGGCGACTACTACGATACCGGCGACCTCGCGGTGAGGAACAAGGACGGTTATTATTGGTTTGTCGGCAGAGCAGACGACGTTATTAAATGTTCGGGTTACAGGATCGGTCCGTTTGAGGTTGAGAGCGTGCTCACGGAGCATCCGTCGGTCGTGGAGTGCGCCGTTACGGGCGCGCCCGATCCGATACGCGGTCAGGTGGTCAGGGCGGATATAGTGCTCGCGAAAGGGTATGAGGGTACGGAGGAGCTGAAAAAGGAATTGCAGTCGTATGTTAAGAAAAATACCGCGCCGTATAAGTACCCGAGGGTGATCGAGTTCGTGGCGGAGCTGCCGAAAACCATCGGCGGTAAAATTAAAAGAGCGCAAATACGCGGTGAGATGTAATGTGGTTTTTTCCTTTCTTTTTTGCGTATAATAAGGAAAAGGAAGTGAAAGTATGCAGTTTTTAAAAATAATACTTACGTCGCTCGGCGCGATAACCGCGCTGTTTTTCTCCACAAAAATAACGGGTAAAAAGCAAATGTCGGAGCTTGGTATGTTCGACTACATCAACAGTATCACCATAGGTAATATCGCGGCGGAAATGGCGCTGTCCAAGGAAACGGAATTTTATCTGCCGCTTACCGCCATAGGCGTGTACACCGCAGTGATGTGGCTCATAGCGCGTATCAGCGGCAAAAGCGTGAAGTGCCGTCGGTTCCTTACCGGTAAGGCGCTGCTGCTTATGAAAAACGGCAGGATATACCAAAAAAATTTTAAGAAGGCGAATATCGACATTAACGATTTTCTCTCCCAGTGCCGAATAAGCGGGTATTTCAAGCTCAGCGATGTGGACACCGCGATCCTTGAGGAAAACGGTAAGATCTCGATACTGCCCAAGGTCGGCGCGCGTCCCGTCACCACCGAGGATATGTCCGTCGCGGCGGCGCAGGATAAGCTTATGTACGCCGTCATTTTGGACGGGCATGTGATGGAGGAAAATCTTAAACGCGCGGGGAAGGACAGGCAATGGCTCGAAAAGGCGCTGTACAAAAACAAGGTCGGCAATATAAAGGATGTGTTTGTCGCGGAGTGCGACGGGGATAATGTGTTGTTTGTGTTCACAAAAACGGAGAAAAATCCCGATAATGATCCGTTTTTGTGATGTGGCGGTGTGCAAAAAGAAGCCGTCCGGGTGGACGGCTTCTTTTGTTATAATGTTGAATTATTTCTCGTTGATTTTAGCCTGTGCCGCTGCGAGTCTTGCGATAGGAACTCTGAACGGTGAGCAGGATACGTAGTCAAGACCGATCTTGTGGCAGAACTCAACAGACGAGGGATCGCCGCCGTGCTCGCCGCAGATACCTACGTGGAGGTTCGGGTTGACCGGCTTACCAAGCTTGATAGCTGTTTCCATCAGCTTGCCAACGCCTGTCTGGTCGAGCTTAGCGAACGGGTCGTTCTCGAAGATTTTCGCGTCATAGTACGCGTCGAGGAACTTGCCCGCGTCGTCACGCGAGAAACCGAACGTCATCTGCGTGAGGTCGTTTGTGCCGAAGCAGAAGAAGTCAGCCTCGGTCGCGATTTCATCAGCCGTAAGGGCCGCACGCGGGATCTCGATCATAGTACCTACCTCGTATTTGAGGTCAGCGCCCGCAGCCGCGATTTCTGCATCGGCTGTTTCAACGACGATCTTCTTAACGTACTTCAATTCCTTGACCTCGCATACAAGCGGAATCATGATTTCGGGAACTATCGTCCAGTCGGGGTGAGCCTTCTGTACGTTTATCGCCGCGCGGATAACAGCCTTTGTCTGCATCTTCGCGATTTCCGGATACGTTACGTCAAGACGGCAGCCTCTGTGTCCCATCATCGGGTTAGCCTCGTGGAGCGAAGCGATAATGTCCTTGATAGTCTGAACGCTCTTGCCCTGTGATTTTGCAAGGATCTCAATATCGGCTTCTTCGGTCGGTACGAACTCGTGAAGCGGGGGATCGAGGAAACGGATTGTTACGGGGTTACCCTCAAGTGCCTCGTAAAGCTTTTCAAAGTCGCCCTGCTGCATCGGTAAAATCTTATCGAGAGCAGCCTCTCTCTCCTCGACTGTGTCGGCACAGATCATCTCTCTGAACGCGTCGATTCTGTTGCCCTCGAAGAACATATGCTCCGTACGGCAAAGACCGATACCCTCGGCGCCAAGCTCTCTCGCCTTCTTGGCGTCAGCCGGCGTGTCGGCGTTCGTGCGAACTTTAAGAGTTCTGAACTTGTCAGCCCAGCCCATAATTCTGCCGAACTCGCCCGCGATCGAAGCGTCGACTGTCGGGATAATTCCGTCGTAAATATTACCTGTCGAACCGTCGAGCGACAGCGTATCGCCCTCGTGATATTCCTTGCCGTTAAGCGTAAACTTCTTGTTAGCCTCGTCCATGGCGATGTCGCCGCAGCCCGATACGCAGCACGTACCCATACCGCGCGCAACAACGGCAGCGTGAGAAGTCATACCGCCGCGGACGGTCAGTATACCCTGCGCAGCCTTCATGCCCTCGATGTCCTCCGGAGATGTTTCGAGACGAACGAGTACGACCTTTTCGCCTCTCGCAGCCCACTCCTTAGCGTCGTCGGCTGTGAATACTATCTTACCCGCCGCAGCGCCCGGCGACGCGCCCAGAGCCTTGCCCATCGGTGTGGCAGCCTTCAAGGCGGCAGCGTCAAACTGCGGGTGGAGCAGTGTGTCGAGGTTACGCGGATCGATCATGGCAACCGCTTCTTCCTCTGTTCTCATTCCCTCGTCAACGAGGTCGCACGCTATCTTAAGAGCAGCCTGCGCCGTTCTCTTACCGTTTCTTGTCTGGAGCATATAGAGCTTGCCGTGCTCAACGGTGAACTCCATATCCTGCATATCTCTGTAATGATCTTCAAGCGTCTTGCAGACAGTCTTAAACTGCGAGAATGCCTCGGGGAACTTCTGCTCCATCTCCGCGATAGGCATCGGCGTACGAACGCCCGCAACAACGTCCTCGCCCTGAGCGTTTGTCAAAAACTCGCCCATGAGGTGCTTTTCGCCCGTAGCCGGATCACGCGTGAACGCAACACCCGTACCGCAGTCGTCGCCCATGTTACCGAACGCCATCATCTGTACGTTTACGGCAGTACCCCACGAATAGGGGATATCGTTATCGCGTCTGTAAACGTTCGCTCTGGGGTTGTCCCACGAACGGAATACAGCCTTGATAGCGCCCATAAGCTGCTCCTTCGGGTCTGTCGGAAAGTCCTCGCCGAGAACCTTCTTGTACTCCGCCTTGAACTGTGAAGCAAGTTCCTTGAGGTCGTCAGCCGTAAGCTCTACGTCCTGCGTAACGCCTCTTTCAGCCTTCATCTTGTCGATAAGCTCTTCAAAATACTTCTTGCCGACCTCCATAACAACGTCGCTGTACATCTGGATAAATCTTCTGTAGCAGTCCCAAGCCCAGCGGGGGTTCTGCGAAGCCTTAGCCATGTAGTCAACAACAGTTTCGTTGATACCGAGGTTCAAAATCGTGTCCATCATGCCCGGCATCGACGCTCTCGCGCCCGAGCGAACGGAAACGAGCAGCGGATTTTCGGGATCGCCGAACTTCTTGCCGGTGATACCCTCCATCTTTACGATGTACTCGTTGATCTGTGACTGAATTTCGTCGTTGATCTGTCTGTCGTCCTCGTAGTACTGGGTGCAGGCTTCGGTTGAAATCGTGAAGCCCTGCGGAACGGGCAGTCCGAGATTCGTCATTTCGGCGAGGTTTGCGCCCTTACCGCCAAGCAGCTCTCTCATGTTTGCGTTACCCTCAGAGAAAAGGTATACATACTTGTGTGCCATTAAAACATCCTCCTAAGTTATATTTTTATTAATAGCGGCGGATTTTTCCGCCAAAAGTGCCTTATATCCATTATACCATAAATCGTGGAAATGTCTACAATTATATTTAATTTTTTTTACATTTTGTGAAAAAATTATCAGCGGTGCGGTCGTGTTTTTGTTTTGTAAGTAAAAAAGCGATAACCGTGGTTATCGCTTTGGGGGGGATGGTTTGGGGTGCGGCGTATGCGCAAAGTTGTTCACGTTGATTTGTACCGGCGCAAGTATCGCTTTTCATCAAAATGAATGACACAGCGCATACAAATATCCGTCACACGTTCGACGGTATCGGTGCAGTCACCTTTTATCCATTCGGAAATTATCGCCATAATTCCCGAGATGTAAAATGAAATAATATAGGTTTTGTCAGTGTCGGGCAAGCGAAAGCGGTCCAATATCGGTGAAAATATTTCCGTGAACATTCTTCTAAACGTTTCTTCCGCGTTAAATACGGCTGGCTGTGAAAGTACAGCCTTAAACAAGCGTTTGTTGTCCTTTACAAATTCAAGGTACGGCTGCAGATATTCGGGTGAAATGAAAATCAAATCCTCCAAATTTTCCGACTGCAGCCGCTTCTTTATGTCAGTAAGGTGCTTGGTATATCTTCGGGTACATTCGTCATGCTTATATGTGACACACTCGTCGAGCAAGTCGCCGATCGTTTCGTAGTGCAGGTAAAAGGTGGAGCGATTGACGCCCGCTTTCTCGCAAATTTCTTTTACGGTGATGTATTCAAATTCCTTCTTTTCAAGTAATTCGATCAACGCCTCGTCCATGCGAACCGCCGTGTTAAAATACTTGCTTTCAGACTTGTTCAATCGTTCCGCCTCCCTTCTCTGCTTTAATCGTTTTCGTTTGCGATTTCCGAGGCAAGACGAATAATATCACCGGCGTATTTTTCCTTGCTCTTTTGGAGAATACGGTTGTAGATCGGGTAATTAACTCCCGCGCCGATAAATCCGATAATTCCAACCGTGATACCCAAAATCATCATGGCTGTGCTGCCGTCGCCGATAACCTTCATCGACAGACACATTCCCACGCCCGCGACCAGCGCGGCGATAATTCCAAAGGTATAGGTGAAAATCTGTGCCGGTCTTTTTGCTGCTTTGTCAAGTTTTTTGAGCGCCACCACCTTCGACGCGCTCTTTTTTGAATACTCGTTTACGATTGCTTCAGACGAGACTTGTCAAGGGGTAAATTCATATTTTTTATTTTGTTAAAACATATTATTCAAAAATCAATATACCTTTCAAAGATTTTCGTATATCAATTTGATTGGGAGGCTAACAAATATCTTTTCTTATAATATTTTAACAAAACTTAAACAAAACTCAAAAACTTTTCAAACAATCGTATATTAAAATACCATCAACAAATGAACAAGGAAGTGTTTAAAATGAAAAATGTATGTGTAATTACAGGCGGAGGAAGCGGAATGGGGCTTGCTGCCGCTAAGTATATGCCTAAGGATAAAACAATTATTCTTTCCGGTCGGCGGATGCAGAAGTTGGAAAAGGCGGTATCGGAATTAACGGAGTTGGGATATGAAGCATACGCGCATACTTGCGATACATCTGATAAATCAAGTGTCAGGGCGTTGGCTGAATATGCCGCATCCATAGGAGAAATTAAAAATGTCATTCACGCGGCGGGATTATCACCGTCAATGGCTTCTCCTGAACAGTTGATAAGAGTAAATGCTTTGGGGACGGTATATGTCAATCGGGAGTTTTCAAAACTAATGCGCCGAGGCAGCGTGATTGTGGACGTATCTTCCAATTCCGCGTATGCTTTGCCGGCATTCCTTATCAGCCGAAAAACATATGCTTTGGCGGAAACAGACGAAGCGCTTTTCTTAAAAAAGATGATTAAAAAGAGTAATCTGCCGAGAAATGACTATGAAAAGTCAGGGTTCGCATATAGTTTATCTAAAAATTTTGTTGTATGGTACGCGGCAAAATGCGCGTTTGACTACGGTAAACAAGGTATTCGTGTGGTGTCACTCAGCCCCGGTCTTGTTGCTACCGATATGGGGAAACTGGAAGCAAAGGAAGGCGGCAAAATGATTGAATATACGGCGGAGAAACGAATGGGAACGCCGGAAGAACTGGGATTTGCTCTGGCTTCGGCAGCGGATGAACGAAACGGTTATTTGACCGGAGTGGATATTCTATGCGATGGCGGCAGCATAAACGGAAAAAAGTTTAAAATCAGATAACAAATTATTGAAAGGAACGGATACTATGAGTAAGGTAATTTATTTGGTGACCGGAGCATCCGGTTTTTTGGGAAGTCATGTGTGCGACGAGCTTTTGGAACGGCATGAAAGCGTGCGCGCATTGGTACTGCCGGGAGATAAATCGGTAAAATATATTTCGCCGAAGGTAGAAATTGTCGAGGGCGACATCTGCGATATGGTCTCGTTGGAGAAATTTTTTGCAGTGCCGAAGGGAAAAGAAAGCATAGTTATTCATTGTGCAAGCATGGTAACTACAAATGCGGAGTTCAGTCAGAAGCTTATTGACATCAATGTCGGCGGCACAAAAAATATGATAAATAAATGCTTGGAGCATAAAGAGTGCCGCAAAATGGTTTATGTCAGTTCCACAGGCGCTATCCCGGAACTGCCAAAGGAAAATGCTATCAGGGAGACAGATTGCTTCACGCCTATAAACGAAACTACTCAGATTGGTTGTTACAGTCAGTCTAAGGCAATGGCAACACAGGCGGTTTTGGACGCCTGCAAAAAGCGCGGATTGAAAGCCTGCGTGGTTCATCCCAGCGGTATTATGGGACCTAAGGACTATGCTGTCGGCGAAACAACCGGTACGGTTATTAAAATTATGAGCGGTGAAATGCCTGTTGGTATGAGCGGTTCATTTAATCTTGCCGATGTGCGTGATTTGGCTCACGGCTGTATTGCCGCGGCAGACAAAGGCAGAATCGGAGAATGTTATATTCTTGCCAATAAAGAGGTAACTCTTAAGGAGATGTGCCATATACTTCATAAGGCGAGCGGGTGCAAAACTCCGTATTTCTATATGCCCATCGGTATGTCATATATACTGGCTTCATATATGGAGAAAAAGTCAAAGAAGAAGGGAACAAAACCGCTTATGACAAATTTTTCGGTTTATAATCTCGACCGGAATAACCACTTTGACTATTCCAAAGCGGAACGAGAGCTTGGCTACCATACCCGTCCGTATGAGGAAACCTTGAATGATGAGGCGCGTTGGCTTATTGATAACGGCTTTGTCACCGCAAGGAAATAGCAACAATTAAAATCGTGTATAAGAAAAATAAATTTAAGAAAACCGTTTTTTTAATAAAACTTAAACAAAACTCAAAAACTTTTCAAACAATCGTGAAGTAAAATATAGTCAATAAAAAATTAAAAACGGAGGTTTTTATTATGAAAAAGAAAGATTTTGTAACGCTCATTATGAGCGTGGTTGGCGGAATACCGTTTGCGCTCGGTATGTGCATGGCGCTGCTGCCGGAGTGGAATTTGCTCAAGGAGGGAATTGTTATCGGAGCGGTCGGAATCGTCATTTTACTTGCTATGGCTCTTGTGCGCCGCAAAATGAGCGGTAAACCGATGATTGTCTTTAACGCGAAAGCAATCGCGACAACGCTCTACGGCATATTCGCGACTGCGGTTTTCGGAGTGGGTATGTGCATGGTAACGGCGTTTGAAATGATGGTTCCGGGAATTATAGTCGGTATGATCGGAATAATCCTGCTGATTTGCCTGATACCGATTATAAAGGGTTTGAAGTAAAGGAGGCGCAATGATGAAAAAATTTGTTATACCGGCGGTAATGGCGGCTCTTGCGGGAGCGGCGGCGATATTTGCAAAAAGCAAAAACAAAGCGATAGACATAAAAAAGGTAAACGGTAAGATTGAGGACGAAGTTGTAAAAGGATACAAAAAAATCGAAGATAATGTTGTCGGAGGATATAAAAAAGTGGAGGACAGCGTTGTCGGCGCATATAAAGCCGTTGAGGATAAATTTGTAGACACATTTCTCAAACATGACGGCGAGACTGTTTCTGAAGCAAAAGAGCGGCTGAAAAATCAGCAATACGGAAATAACGCGGAATAATACATAACGCCCCGCAAGATTCATAATTGCGGGGCGTTAAAAATTTTTTCAAATTGCACCAAAACTTTAACAAAACTTTAACATTTGTATGCTACAATAAAACAAAAAGGAGGTGCGCCATGTTTAAAATTTTGGTTGTCGAGGACGATGCGGACTTAAATAAAACGGTCTGTACGTTCTTGGACGGAAACGGCTATGAAGCCGTAGGGTGTCCGGGCGCTAACGAGGCATACGACGCTATGTACGGAAATGCGTTTGATTTAATCGTGTCAGACATTATGATGAGCGGGACTGACGGCTTTGAATTTGCGAAAACCGTTCGCGAGCTGAACGAGGATATTCCGATTCTGTTTATGACGGCGCGTGATGATTTCGCCTCTAAACAGCGCGGTTACAGAATAGGCATTGACGATTACATGGTAAAGCCGATCGACCTCGATGAGCTTTTTCTTCGGATAGGCGCGCTTTTGCGCCGCTCTAAAATCGCAAGCAGTCACCGCCTTGAGATAGGAAAGCTGATAATGGATGCCGATGAACATTCGGTAACGCTTGACGGAGAAGAAATATCCCTGACAAAGCGCGAATTTAATATTTTATACAAGCTGCTGTCATACCCGAAAAAGACGTTTACCCGAACGCAGCTTATGGACGAATTTTGGGACGCGGAATCGGGAACGCTGCCGAGAGCGGTTGACGTGTATATGACAAAGCTAAGAGATAAGTTTTCCGGATGTGACGAATTTCAGATCGTCACGGTTCATGGGCTGGGCTATAAGGCGGTGTTAAAATGAAACGGGTACTGCTGTCGATAAGGACATATATAATGTTTTTCCTGCTTATGGCGTTTATAATAACCTGCTGTATAATGCTGTTTACGGAAATGCTGCGCAATTCGGCGGGATTCGTGCTTACCGAGGAAAACACGCGGCAGGCGGCAATACTGACGCTTCTGAACGTAATATTATTAAGCGCGGTATGTACGGTGATAGACATTGTAAGACGGAAATTTATGGTCGAGCGTCCTGTAAAGCGTATAACCGAGGCGGCGCGGCGGATAACGGAGGGCGACTTTATCGCGCGGATCGAAGAACCCGACATATTTGAAGCCGCGGGAGATTTTGACGAAATAATCAGGTGCTTCAATAAAATGGCGGAGGAATTATCGGGAGTGGAAACGCTCCGAACGGACTTTATCGCCAATGTATCGCACGAGCTTAAAACGCCGCTTGCTGTTATGCAGAATTACGGCACAATGCTTCAGCAGCCGGGACTTAGTGAGGAAAATCGAATAGAGTATGCAAAAGCAATAACGGATTCCTCTCGCAGACTTGCCGATCTTATTACAAACATACTTAAATTAAACAGACTGGAAAATCAGCGGATATATCCCGATAAGCAAACATATAACCTCGGCGAGCAGCTATGCGAGTGTCTTTTGAATTTTGAAAGCACATGGGAAAAGAAGGATATTGAAATCGAGACGGATATTGAGGAGGAAGTATTTATCAAATCCGATGCGGAGCTTTTAACGCTTGTATGGAACAATCTGTTTTCCAATGCTTTGAAATTTACGGAGCCGAAAGGAACCGTGTCGCTGTCCCTTAAAACGGACGGAGAATTTGCCGTTGTCAAAGTTAGCGACACAGGCTGCGGCATATCCCCCGAAACAGGCAGGCACATATTTGAAAAATTCTATCAGGGCGACACCTCTCACGCCGCGCAGGGCAACGGTCTGGGACTTGCGCTTGTTAAGCGCGTGATTGATATTGTCGGCGGCGATATATCGGTTGAAAGCGAAATCGGCAAAGGCAGTGTCTTTACAGTGAGGATCGGGAGAATAACAGATGGATAGATTTAAGCGGATACTCAAAAAAATCTTTGTCCTGCCTCCCGTGCCGACAGTGGTTATTGCGTTATTCGGCTATGCGTTTGTTATTGCGGTTGCGGTGTTTGGTATAAATATTCCGGCTGTGGAATATTTGTCATATCTCGCGTCGGCGTATGCGTTGATCGTCACAATTACCGGATTACCGCGTATGCGCGCATATATAAAATCAGTAAAGAAACGATTATTTGACCTGTCGGCGGTAAAACGTATAAAAGAAACAAAATACGGCGGAAAATATTTTGACGACATTCGTTTTCGCGCTAAAGTTTCTCTGTATTGCGGACTTTTCATAAATATTCTTTACATAGCGGTTAAAATGTTTTCGGGTATATATTACCGCTCCGTTTGGTTTGCGGCATTGGCGATATACTATATTTTACTGGCGGTCATGCGGTTTATGCTGATAAGAAGGGAAAAACGATATACGGGAACGTCGGAAATTGAGATTGAGCTTCACCGCTATCGTGCTTGCGGAATAACGCTGCTGATTATGAATGAAGCGCTTGCGGGTATTGTAATATTTATGGTGTACCAAAACCGTGGATTTGATTATCCGGGGCTGTTGATTTACGCGATGGCGATGTATTCATTCTATGCGGTAATTTCCGCTGTTGTTAATCTTGTCAAATTCAGAAAACACGGAAGTCCTGTTTTATCCGCGTCAAAGACAATAACCCTCATCGCCGCTATGGTTTCAATGCTGTCGCTGGAAACGGCAATGCTGTCGCGGTTCGGCAGTAACGACACGCCGCAGTTTCGAGCAATTATGACAGGCGCAACAGGCGGAGGCGTATGCACGATTGTTATTTGTATGGCGGTCTATATGATTGTTAAAGCAAATAAAAATCTTAAAAAATTGAAAATTAACAATTCTCAAACATAATATAAGCAATTCTAAAACAATCCGGGATTACATTGTAGTCACAAAACGAAGGGAGATAATTACCATGAGCGAAAACAAAAACAGCTTTAACTATACCTATTCGGCTTCGCAGCAGCAAGAAATAAAAAAAATACGAGAAAAGTACGCGCCGCCGACGCGCGAGGAGGACAATATGGAAAAGCTGCGCCGTCTTGACGCGAGCGCGGCAAAGCCGGGTACAATCGTTTCGTTAATTGTCGGCATAATAGGCACGCTGCTTCTCGGCGTGGGAATGTGCTGTACAATGGTATGGAGCGAAAATCTGTTTATTCCGGGAATTATTATCGGAGTGATAGGCATAGCCTGCGTGATCGCTTCTTATCCCATTTACAACGCGCTTACAAAAAAGCAGCGAGAGAAAATTGCGCCGGAGATAATGCGGATTACTGATGAATTGATGAAATAAAAGGAAGCAAAAAGTCCTTTGCGGTGAGATTTTGCCGCAAAGGACTTTTTTAATATTTTTCAAACAATAATATTATCTTTCCCTATAAAGTGATAGCGGTCATTACTACAATTCCGGTCACGAGTGCTGTAATGTGATAAAATCAATTACCGCTCCCACTCATCACGCCGCTTACGTTGAGTTTGCCGCTCGGTTGCTTGCTGCCGTTTTTGTTCTAAATCCTTGCGGATGGATTTTCGTATATGCGGATGGTATTCGCCGAGTTCCATATCAATTTCATCTTTGGCGGCTTTCAGTAAATCATAGTTGCTGCGGTAGTCGTACTTTTGTTGGATTTTCGTCCATAGCGATTTCATCGTATTGCGGAAATT
This sequence comes from uncultured Clostridia bacterium, assembly GCA_947585795.1. Lineage (GTDB taxonomy): Bacteria > Bacillota > Clostridia > UBA1381 > UBA1381 > Hominilimicola. Next base: position 4,611 of record CANPXG010000021.1, on the reverse strand, counting down.
GCTCCGTTCTTCTTGAACGGCAGGCATATCTTCGGGTGAAATATCGGCAATGGTCACTTTGAAATCGGATATATCTGCTTTCATCTGCTCGGCAAGCTGCGCATTTCGCGCTGATATATTTTTAAGAGACACGTCATTTTGCTTGCGCTGTTTCTTGATGTTTTGCACATCTTTTTCGTTTTCGCATTTCATATCCGAAAGAAGCACCGCCTTTTCAGTTTTCAATTCGGCAACTTCGGTTTGTAAGTTTTCAATCTGTGCGGATAATTGTCTGCGCTTGAATACATTTACTACGTTCAGTCCGTTCTTTTCCACTTGCAGTTTCTTTGCCTTAGAGTTTTTCTGTGAAATTTGTTTCTTGACATTATTGAATCTCGACAATAATAAGTCTGTTACCGTGTTGTTACGCTGAATATCGGCTGACAATTTTTCGTTATGTTTGAACTCATACAGCGAAAAAATTGCCCTTTCACGGCACTTTTCTAATTTTTCGGCTATTACGGAAACAGCCTCTTTTGCCGCTTCCGTAAGCGACTTAACTAACGCTTTTAGCTGCCGCAGCAATATGTTATCCTTCCGGATTTGCCGATTTAACTCGCAGCGGTCGGAAACAAAACCGCACTTTTCCATAACGCGGGCGGTCACACCCTCGTGGATGGTTGGCTGTTCGTCAATTCCTCTGTCCGCAAAACTGCGGCAGTCAACACGAGCGCCAATATTTTTCTGCTCTAAAGATTTGTTGACTGCTTCCTCCCACGCTTTACGGAAAGTCAAAATTTGTTCCTCGCTGTTCCATTCGGCGCATATCGGGTTTTGTCTGCCAAAACGTGTACTTTTCGGATTTTTAGAGACTCGCTCATACCCACTCCGTTCGGCTTCAGAAGGTGTCAGATAGACCTTCTTCTTACCGACTTTGTATTGATACTGCTTCTCCCAGTCGTCAGCTTGCGCTGTCTTAAACTCGGCTGCGGTAAATCCGCGTTCTTCATCACCGCGCTTGCAAAGATATTCTTTCTGCGTCTTAGCTTGCCACTTGCCGTTTTCATCGAGCGGGCGGACAGTCAGCAGAATATGTGCGTGGGGATTATGTCCATCTGTATCGTGAATACTCAAATCGGCGCACATTCCATTTGAAATGCACTGCTCAGATATGAAATTTTTTAAAATGGATTTCCATTCGTCAAGACCGACTTCGATAGGTAACGCAACTATCAATTCCCGCGCCAGTCTGCTGTCTTTGGATTTCTCGGCGGCTTCGACTGCGTTCCATAATTCGGCGCGGTCTTTCCATTCAATGGGAGCGTTCGGCGGTAAGAATATTTCGCTGTAAACGCAACCTTGTTTTCTTGTATAGTCGTGCATAATTCCGTCGTAGTCATTGTAAATCTGACTGCACGACGCATATGCGGATGCGGCGACAACGGAACGTCCTGTCCCGCGAGTGATTACCTTCGCTTCAAAGTGATAAATTGCCACGACGATTTTTCTCCTTTCCGTCTGTCAAGCAGACAAGTTTTGCTTCTTTTTCTAAAAGAAGATAGGCGTAAGCCTATAACGCAAAAAGCTGTCGGTGACAGGTTTTTGCTAACAGCCGAACGGACGCGCCGCGTCCTACGTTGAAGCAGTCAACGCTTTGCAATCGCAGTCGATTGCGTGTTCGGCTGTACGGCAAATAAGCGTTAGCGAATTTGACGAGCTCTCCGCAGGAGCGCACGACTGCCGTCTCACGGCGGCAGTACCACCGCTTGCCTACGGCAAGTGGTGAGTAAGTGCGCCCTTCGGGGATAAAAATAAGGACGTTCCGATTGATCGGAACGCCCCATTGACATTACTGCCGTAAATTACTTCGTAAGTAATTCTCTAAATTGTCAATCTCAATCACTGTGATACTCGGTAAAACCTTTTCCAAGACAGCACCTTCTTGAATTAGCCTGCGAGTTCTCGCTTTACGCTCTTTAACTCTGTCCCGCGCTTCGGCTTCTTCAAGCCTGTGCCTTGCCTGTATCAACTTTTTCTCGTTTTCTGTCAAAATTATCAATCCTTTCTGCTAAATTTTTTGAAAGTAACAGTAAAAACACATAAAAATAACAGTGTCCGTTACTGCCTTGCGAAAGTAACAGAAAAAACTGCATTTTTACTGTTAATGTTGAATTTTGTAACAGTAAATCCACATAATTTACTGTACTTAAAAACTTTCCGCAAAATCAAGCGCAGCGTCCATATCCGTATCGTCTGCCGCATTTGGTTCATACGTTGTTTTTTCTTTCGGAGTATTGACGGCAAGAAGCTGTAACAAATTTGCTATTCCACTATTAGCCGAGGACGCTTTTAAGCCCTGCTCTATTGTATCTAATATTCTTTTTAGAAAAGCGTCCTCTTTCTCGCGTGTTTCGAGGTATGCGTCAGCATCAAGCCGTTCCTGTCGGTCAAAGTAGTCGTTTAACGCGGCAACAACAGCTTTCGTGTATGACTTATATTTTCTTCTATCCATATTACGCAAGTGTTCCCATGCTTTACGGTCAGCTTCGTTTTCAAGGTTGAAACGAATATTTGTGTTTATAATCTTTCTCATACTATGCCGCCGTTTCTGCGGAGCTTTCTCTCCGCAAGCATTTCATAGCCTTTTGCCGTTGCGCAAATATCGCCGTTGATGATAACCCGCTCCGAGTTGTATTCCCCGAAGTTCTTTACCATACAGCCGCCACCGCCTACGATATACAGCCGCATAAGTTCCTCGTCATATTCGTGTTCGCGGAGTATTCGGAAAATACCTTTTACATACTCCGTCGCGGTATTCACGATTGCGGTCAGATACCGCTCGCTGATGTCGGCAGTTCCCGTCCGTATAACTCGGTCTATTACGCTCTCATCAACCGATACTCCGTACAGCCGCATAAGATTTTCACGAACAGCGAGCATACATTGATTTGTGCCGTATTTTTCGGTGAAGCATTTAGCCTGCAGCGGCTTTCGCTCGTTGATATACATTACGTTCATAGTGCCGTTTCCGATGTCAGCAAGCATATTTATTCCTGCGAAATCGCGAAGCCTGTCCGCGACAGCCGAAAAGCCCTGCGGGAATATATCCGCGCCGACAAAATTGATGTGATAGTTTACATCTTTAAATGTGAAATCTGCGCTTTCGTTCTGCAACAGATACGCCTTAAAACTGTCCTTCTGTTCACTTACCCAAGTAAGCGGCAAGCCTGCCGCGATATGCACGTTCGCCGAGGTAAATCGTCTGAAAGCCATTTCTTTGGCGACCGCAGCAAGTGTCAGAATGTAATAATCGTTATCGGTCATTTTATCGGAAATAAATTCCTTATGTTCCTCGCCGATGATGTAATACTTGTTTTTGTAAATCAGCATATTGTTCTTGAATGTCGGCTCTTTGTCGTAAGCGGTAACGCCCGATTTGAAACAGAAATGAGCCGTTTTAATGTTGCCGTAACCGTGGTCTATGCCAATAATTGTTGTGTTGTTTGCCATAAAATCCGTCCTTTCTCATTCATTTGTTAGGGGGTGATTTTGAATTATTCGGAAAAGCTTGTTTTCCATTGTTTCCGTTCCCTTTTCGGCAAGATATATCTTTACTCTGTACAATGTCGAGCCGATACGTCTTGTCATAAAAAAATAATTGGTGTCTTTCAAAATATATCTCTCCTCTCTCTTGACATCAATACGATGATGCTGTATAATTGAGATATGTAATATATTATTCTATTAAATATATTACTTCCTCTATAAATAGGAGAAAATCAAGGGGTCAAACGGAACTGTTTTTGAAACTTTTTCAGAAAAAATATTTTTCGGAGGTGAGACGGCGGTGTTTGAAAACGATATTGACAAGAGGGAACAGGCGGAGTTTGAACTGGCGATAGCGGAAGAAAACGCCGCTATATCAGAGGTTGAGAAAATCGAAGACGACGTTACCGATGTGCCGCAGAAAAAACAATTAGTACGCGATATAAAAGCGGCGGCGTTAGAACGTCTGGAGGAAGCCGCACGAACAAAAGAGGATTTTGAAAAGGTCATTGAATTATGGGACAAGCGTGATGAAAATCGCGAGCGAAAGGAGCGGTATCACGAAGTCTGCCGAGGCGATAACATACCGCTTGACTATAACGCCGATAAGAATGGAGTCTGCTTCCCCAAAACGCTTGGCAAGTCAATACGGCGGCAGGTCAGAGAGGGCGACTTTACAGAAGCAATATATGACTGTCCGCTTGAAATACAGGAGCTTGCAACTGAACCGTATATGTATGAAATCCTTTCGGAATTATCGGACGAACACAAGGAAATTCTTTATTACACAATGAAGGGTTATACAACCGCTCAAATCGCCTGCATAAGAGGACAGACGGATAGAAATATCCGCAAGGTTAAAACCACAATGCTGAAAAAGATACGGAAGAAGGTCTATGAATATCTGACATCGGATAAACAGCACAGTATGACGGCGTGGGAGCGAAGATTTACGGAAAATTATCGAAAAGAGATTGACAATGACGAATAATAGTGGTAATATATAAACAAAGATAACAGATTACAAAATGAGGTGTTTTGTTATGAATAATATTTTTGAACATTCAAGCTCGGAATGGGTGAAAT
>CANPXG010000020.1 GCA_947585795.1 uncultured Clostridia bacterium | reverse complement strand
GCAAAAGTCCGTCAAAATCATTTTCTGTAATTTCTCGTATCATAGTGTTCTTCTCCATAAATCTTTATTTATCTTTTTGTTTTATTACGGAATAATCATACCACACTCCCCGCCAAAAATCAATATCACCCTCAATACCCACACCCCCACCCCACGCGAAAAAGAGAAAAAAACTGCCGTATAACGTTTTAGAAAAGGAAAAAGACCTCGCTAAGCGAGGTCTTTCTCAATAAGAGGTATGATAATGTCAAGTGTGTTGACAATATTCCTATGTTATGTATATGCCGTCGGCAATAGGCGGCAAGGTTTATTTTATATCCACGGGGTACTTTCCGCTGAAGCACCCGTCGCAGTAGCCGCACCGCGCGTTCGGGATTATTTTTTGCAGCGACTCTACGCTCAAAAATCCCAAGCTGTCCGCGCCGATAAGCTTTCTTATACCCTCCGTGTCATACTTGCACGCGACAAGGTTCTCTTGTGACGGAATATCCGTGCCGAAGTAGCAGGGCCACATAAACGGCGGAGCCGACGAGCGCACATGTACCTCCTTCGCGCCGTACCTTCTCAAAAGGCTCACTATACGCTTCGAGGTCGTGCCTCGCACTATCGAGTCGTCCACCATGACAACGCGCTTGCCTTCAACGGTGCTTTTGAGGACGTTGAGCTTTATCCTCACCGCGTTTTCGCGCATCGCCTGCGACGGCTGGATAAACGTTCTGCCTATGTATTTGTTCTTCACAAATCCGATACCGTACGGAATGCCCGACTCCTGCGCAAAGCCCATAGCCGCGCTTACTCCGCTGTCCGGCACGCCTATTACCACGTCCGCGTCAACCGGATGTTCCTTCGCGAGATACTTTCCCGCAAGCATCCTCGAATCGTGCGCCGACTGTCCCTCTATAACGCTGTCGGGACGAGCAAAGTACAAGTATTCAAATATGCACATGGTATGCGGATTTTTTCCGACGTGCGTTTTTATGCTCTTTATCTCGCCGTTCTTTACGACGACGATCTCGCCGGGCTCTATGTCGCGGACAAATTCCGCGCCCACGCTGTCAAGCGCGCATGTTTCCGACGCGAATATGACCGCGTCGCCTTTCCTGCCCATGCAAAGCGGACGAAATCCCCACGGATCGCGCAGGGCGATAAGCTTTTGCGGGCTCATCACTATCAAAGAGAACGCGCCGACGAGGTGGTTTACCGTCTTTTCGACAGCCTCCTCGACCGTTTTTGATTTAAGGCGCTCCTTCGCTATCGTGTACGCAATCATTTCCGTGTCGGTAGTCGTTTGGAAAATCGCGCCCGTGACGCTCAGCTCGCGCGCCAAAACATCCTTATTCACAAGGTTGCCGTTATGCGCCAGCGCTATGTTTCCCTTCACGTACCTGAGCACAAGCGGCTGCGCGTTCTCGCGCATGCTCTCGCCTGTCGTGGAGTAGCGCACGTGACCTACTGCCATTGTGCCGCCAAGTTTTTCAAGAACTTCGTCGTTAAAAACATCGCTGACGAGTCCCATGTCCTTGTGGTGAGTGATGTCGCGGTTGTTGTTGACCGCGATGCCGCAGCTTTCCTGACCGCGGTGCTGCAGTGCGTAAAGCCCGTAATAAACGGTTCTCGCACAATCCCCGTTGGGATCGTATACAGCAAAGACACCGCATTCTTCTCCGATTTTTCCGTCATTAAGCATAGTTTTTCACCTTTCCAAAGATGACAAAACGCCGTTGCTTTGCCCGTTTTTTACCGTCGGTTCGCTTATATTATACACTCTTTTCATCTTAATTGCAATACTTTTGTGTCATTTTTTACACTATTTTTACGTTTTTTTACCCTACTTGAACTCTTTTTTACCTCTTTTTGCACACTTTTTTACCGTGTTTTGACGCTTTTTTCACTGTATATTGACGCTTTTTTACCGTGTTTTGTCATTAAAAACACGAAAGAGCGTTCATAATGAACGCTCTTTTGAATATTTTTACTGAGCCGTCGTTCCCAATACGGCGATCTCGCTTATATGACAATAATTTTTCGTCGGATCCGTCGCGCCGTCACCGTTGTAACGGATGTACTGCGCCTTTACCGTTTCGGGGAACATGTACTTCTCAAATTCCTCGCTTTCGCCCGTGTTCTGCGTCTTGGGCAGAGCAGTTTTCCAGTTCTCGCCGTCGGAGCTGTACTCGATGATGAACGGATAAATTCTCTCGCTGCCCTTCCACATGGCTATCGCCACGCCGGCAACCTCCTGCTCGCTTCCCAAATCTATCGTCAGAGTGTTCGGACCGTAGCCTGACCAGCGCGTCGTTATGTCGAGGTCAACGGCTCCCGTTTCAACGTTGCCGTCGTTATCGCTCGCCGTCACGCCGTAAACGTCAAGCTGTTCGGGGTAGTACTTCTCGCCCACTCCGTTTATCGCGACCTTCTCGACCTTCGCGGGTACGGGCGCGCTCGCGATAGACGCTTTTCTGGCTGCCGCCGCTTCGTCCGACATGGACGTGTCTATATCGGAAATCACGATAAGACCGTTGTTCCAGTAAACCGTCTTGCCCAAGCTTTCCGTAATGGCTCTTAGGGGCACGAGAGTTCTGTCGTCACGAATCACGGGAGCTGTGTCCATCGTCTTGGCGCTTCCGGAAACGGTGTAGTCCGCGCTGCCTATCTTCATGACGATGTCGCCGCCGTTTATCTTTATCTCCTGCGTTGCGCCTACCCACTCAACGTCCGCGCCGAACGCCTCCGCGATAAAGCGAAGCGGCACGAGAGTGCGGTCGTTCTCGTCAACTATCGGAACAACGTCCGTGCTGTCGTTATCTATTCTTATCGGCTGACCGTCGACTACCGCCGTCGGAGTGCCCACAACAAGCTCTACCTTTTCGCCCGTGTACAGATCGCTTATGTTCCACGACTTCTTTGAAAGGTCGGGGTTCTTCGCGTTGTCGCCCACGGTGTATATCTGCGGTACGGGCACCGTCTTTGTGTCAAAGCCCAAATAGTAGCTCGTATGCGTCGGCTGGTTATAGCAGTCGTTCTGATAAGCCACGTGCATTCTGTACTGGATATCCTGCATAAGCGTCGGTATTCTGTACGAGGTCGGCGTTGTCGTCGTGTAAATACGAAGGGCGCTGCCGTCCTTTAACGGGTACATTACCTCCTCGCGCCAGTCGCCGAACATATCAGCCGTAAGCGCGGGGTTAGCCTTCGTGCCGTTTACCGCGACGCATCCCGACGCGGTGAATATCGTTTCCGCCTTCTGCACGCCGCCGTTCCACTTGCTTATATAGATACCGTCCTGAACCTCGCGTCCGAGATCGCCGTCCCAGTACGCAAGGAAGTTCGCGCTCATCGTGTACGACGTTGAAATAACAGTGCCGTCAGCCGCGGTCAGCACGCCCGCCGCAGACCAGCCCTCGGCGCCCGGATACGCGGGATCTATATCGTCCGACGTGCCGCGTCCGTTATCGTTGCTCGTTCTTTCTCCGTAAAGGATTTCGCCCGTGCGCGCGTCGCGCATTTCATAGCCGTAAGCGGAGCCGCTGTCCTCATGGCATGAGTAAACCTCAAGTCCCGGTCTTGACGGATCAAGGTCGCCCACGTGCTGAGCGTCGCCGTGACCAAGTCCCGTCGAATACATCGGAGTTCCGTCGTTATCTATTCCGAGGCTTCCGTAGATAAGTTCGTCACAGCCGTCAAAGTCAACGTCAGCCGCGCTCATCGAGTGGTTGCCCTGACCGATGTACTTATTTTCGTAATCGAGCGTGTCAAAACGCCATTTCTTCTCTATTTTGCCGTCCTTCAGGTCAAACGCCGCGATAACGGTCCTGCCGCCCGCGTCGCCCTCAGGTCCCGTGTAATAGCCTCTCGCGAATACCATGCTCGGTCTTACGCCGTCAAGGTACGCCACAGCCGCAAGGTATCTCTCGGAACGGTTACCGCCCGCGTCGCCCCACGTCACAACGTCCCACTTGTAGCCGCTGTCTGTCGTTCCCTGAGTCTGCGGATCATAGTCAACGGTGTCTATAACGCTTCCGTCCTCGCCCTTGAATACGGTGAGGTAGAGAGGTCCCTGAAGGTTCTTTCCGCCGTTCAATATAGCCCAGTTCTTATCCTTATCGCCGATAACGGCGCCGTCGCCCGCTATCGTTCCGTCAGCCGTGCGGCAAGCCATTTCCGCCTTGCCGTCGCCGTCGTAGTCATAGACCATGAACTGCGTGTCGTGCTGACCGGCGCGGATATTCGGTCCCATATTTATGCGCCACATACGCGTGCCGTCCATTTCGTACGCGTCAATGATGCACTCGCCCGTGTAACCGAACTGAGCCGCGTCCTTGCCGTTTGACGGATCCCACTTTAATACTATCTCGTAGTCGCCGTCGCCGTCAAGGTCGCCTATCGACGCATCCGAAGGCGAATAGGTGTACTCCTCGTCCTGAACCTTATTGCCGTCGGGACGCTGAATGGGGATGTCGATATAGTTCTTGTCCCACGCCTTCACCGTTTCGGCGGAGGACTCGTCCTCAGCGCCGTTTACGACAGGCACGACCTTAAATTCATCGTATTGGTTTGAGAGAGAGGTGTAATTCGTCGCGTTAAGCGGCTCGGGATTGAGCTTCGTCCAGTCGCTTCCCGATGACGCGTACACATTGTACTTCGTGTCCGCGCTCTCCGTGCCGAGCCAGCGCCACGAAATATAAACGTAGCCGTCCAGCTTCACGGCAACCGCGCCTCTTCCCAGCTTCTCCATAGGACGCTGAATATCGGGACGAGCGTCGACCATAGCCTGAGTCGCGGCGGCGCTTTCCTTGTAGTCGCCGACCTTAAGGCTCTCGCCCACCTCGGCGGCAAATACGCCCGACGCCGAAGCTGCCAGCATTACCGCCGCAATCAACGCGGCTGTAAGTCTATTTCTTTTCATAGCATTACTTCCTTTCATGAATAAATCTTTACAGCATTGTATCATATCTGTTACAAAAAGTGGGTTTGTTTTTTATATGACTTCTGATTTTTATAAATTTTTATCTGATTTTTGAAGTTGATTTGACAAACGCGCGAAAAAGGGGTATAATATGAATATATGAGCATATGAAAGTCAGGAGTGAAAGCTTATGGATATTTGCGAGTCATGTCAGTATAATCCGAAGATAGTTGACAGACTGAAAAACCAACTCCCCGACGACGAAACGACGCTTGACCTTGCGGAGATGTTTAAGGTGTTCGGGGACAATACGAGAATAAGGATATTGTGGACGCTGTTCGACAAGGAGCTTTGCGTGTACGACATCGCGGGCGCGCTCAATATGAGCCAGTCGGCGATAAGCCACCAGCTCAAAACGCTCAAGCAGGCGCGCCTTATCAAGTCGCGCCGCGACGGTAAAAACGCGTTCTACTCCATTGACGACGATCATGTTAAGAAAATAATCGAACAGATGCTCATACACATCGAGGAACAGTAAAAAAACGCCCGAAGGCGTTTTTTTTATCGTATAAAGTTCGTTTTCAGCGGTTTTTCGGGCTCGGGGCGCTCGATACCCGCCTTTTTGCCCGCGTCGATACACTTTAAAAGCCATGCCATGTTGCGCGCCAGCGTGCGTACCGTCTGCATGCCCTCCTCGTCCTTCATGACCTCCTCGGGTGTGTTGCCGTGCACCTGGTTCCAGTACTGTGACGAAACTATCGGCATGCTGCTTATCGTCATGTACTTGTTTATTTGGTCAAACGCGGCGCTCGCTCCGCCTCTGCGGCAGCTTACGACAGACGCGGCGGGTTTTCCGCGAAGCACATTTCCTCCCGCGTAGAACGCTCTGTCCAAAAACGACGTGAGCGCGCCCGACGCGGCGGCGTAATGAACGGGTGAGCCGAAAATAAATCCGTCCGCGTCCGCCGCTTTTTCTATAAAGTCGTTTACCGTGCCGCCAAAAGCGCACTTTCCCTTGCCCGCGCACGCGCCGCAGCCGGTGCAGCCGATTATCGGTTTCGCGCCGACGTTAAAAATTTCCGTGTCGATGCCGTTTTCGTTAAGTGTGCGCGCCGCCTCCGCAAGAGCCGTGTATGTGCAGCCGTTTCCTCGCGGGCTGCCGTTTACAAGAATTACTTTCATGATATGATCTCCCTTCATTGTTAAATATAATATGCTTATGATGATTTTATCACTTTTTTTACGTAAAGTCTATATGTTATGGAAAAATCGTGTCGGTTTATGTCGAACGATTTTTATTTACAAATCGAATTTTGTATGATATAGTATATATGCTACAGTTCTAAAATTAAATATACCCAAAAGACTACGTTTGGCAGAAAACGCAGGCTTTGATGATTGTCTTTTGGGATGATTTTAGAATTGTAGCAAATTCGCGAAGCCGCGTTTTTGTGCGCGGTTTTGGAAACAAAAGCCGCGCATTTTTTTATTTGTATAACACCGGTATTATATATTCCATTTATAAGGAGGTGGTCAGGGTGGATTACGAAAAAATGTATTTCGAGCTGTTTAACGCTGTTTCCGAGGTAATCGAAAAGTTGCAGGAAGTGCAGCGCGTCACGGAGGAAATGTACATAGAGGAGAAAAAGGATTGACGTTTTCGTGTCACCAAAAAAGCGGGCGGTATTTTTCCGTCCGCTTTGTCTGTGTGTGCCTTATTTTGCCAAATAGGCTTCCATTGCAGCCTCGATCCGTTTCTTGTCACCGCGCGACAATTCGCGAAATTTTTCAATCAAGTCGCGTTCGCGTTGGCTGATCTTGTCCTCCGCGTTCCTTTGCGCGCTCGGCTCTACCTCGTGTCCTATGAGGAAGTCCACGGTCGTGCCGAAATAGTCCGCAAACGCTATCATGGTTTTAAAATCAGGCTCGGTTTCAAGTCTTTCGTACTTGCTGAGTGACTGCTGACTCACGCCCGCAATAGCGGCAAGCTTTTCCTGACTTAGACCGTATTGCTGTCGCATTTTTTTGATGTTCTCCAACATAAAGTTACCTTTTGCCTTTCTCTTCCCCCTGTGGCGTGTGTTCCTCTTTGCGGCATTCATGTAAAAACAATCATAACGTCGAACTGTGTAAACAAAAAGTGCGCAACAGCAGCCGCGCACCCAAAACGCCGCTTTATATGCTGCAACACATTTACACACAATCCGGTATAATGGAATAAAGCTTACGTTTTGTACTAACGTAAACCGGATCGGCGTAAAATATGCAAAATGTGTTGCAATAAGATTATATCATACAGTTTTGATTTTGTAAATAGCTATTATTTTTTTATTGGACAAAATATGCGCGTTGTGGTATGATATAGTCATGATCATACTTAGTTGGGGCGGTAGATTATGAACAGACTTGTTATAGGGATACTCGCGCACGTTGACTCGGGTAAGACGACGCTGTCGGAGGCGATGCTGTATGAGTGCGGCGCGGTGCGGTCGCTTGGGAGAGTGGATCACGGCGACGCGTTTCTCGACAATAATGTGATAGAGCGTGACCGCGGTATTACGATTTTTTCAAAGCAAGCCGTTATGCGGCGCGGTGATACGGAGTTTACGCTCCTTGACACGCCCGGACATATAGATTTTTCAACCGAAACGGAGCGTACGTTAAGTGTGCTCGATTACGCGATACTCGTTATAAGCGGTGCGGACGGAGTGCAAAATCATACGGAAACGCTGTGGCGGCTCCTTGAAAGGTACGGCGTGCCGGTGTTTTTGTTTATAAATAAAATGGATCTGCACGCGGATCTTGACAGCGTGATGAGTGAGTTAAAGTACCGTTTCGGTGACGGGTGCGTGGATTTTACGCGCGTCGGGAGCGAGGAGTTTAAGGATGAGGTTTCAATGTGTGATGAAACCATTATGAACCGTTACCTCGAAAGCGGAAATGTGAAAACGGAGGATGTGCGTAACGCGATAATGCAGCGCAAGGTGTTTCCGTGCTTCGCGGGCAGCGCGCTCAAAATGTCGGGCGTGCGTGAGTTTTTGGACGGTCTTGCGCTTTATACGCGCCGCGTCATATATGACGGTAATTTCGGGGCGCGCGTTTTTAAAATTTCGGAGGATGAGCAGGGTAACCGTCTTACGCATATGAAAATACTGGGCGGTTCGCTTAAGGTGAAGGACTTGCTTACCGGTAACAAGCGCAATGAGTGGAGCGAAAAGGTAAATCAGATACGCGTGTATTCCGGCGCGAAGTACCGCGCCGCAGACGAAGCGTTTCCCGGTACGGTCTGCGCCGTCACGGGGCTTACGAAAACGTATCCCGGTGAGGGTATAGGTTTTGCGGAGGACGCGAAAAACGCGCTTCTTGAAAGCGTTATGACGTATAAGGCGGAGATCGAGGAGGGCGTTAATGTGAGCGCGGCGCTTACGGCGCTTCGCCGCCTTGAAGAGGAGGATCCGCAGCTTCACGTCATATGGAACGAGCAGCTTAAGGAGATCCATGTCCGCGTCATGGGTGAGGTACAGCTTGAGGTGCTTACGCGCGTGATCGCGGACAGGTTCGGCTTCGCCGTGACGTTCACGGACGGCGCTATCGCGTACAAGGAAACGATCGCGTCGCGCGTGGAGGGCGTGGGGCATTACGAGCCGCTGCGTCACTACGCGGAGGTGCATCTTCTGCTTGAGCCGACAAAAAGAGGCAGCGGTCTGAGCTTCGCCGCCGATTGCGGCGAGGACACGCTTGACCGTAACTGGCAGCGGCTCATACTTACGCATTTAAAGGAAAAACAGCATGTCGGCGTGCTCACAGGCTCGCCGATAACAGATATGAAAATAACTCTCATAGCGGGGCGCGCCCACCAAAAGCACACGGAGGGCGGCGATTTCCGTCAGGCGACGTACCGCGCCGTGCGCCAAGGGCTTAGGACGGCTCAAAGTATTCTCCTTGAGCCCTACTACGACTTTCGCCTTGAGCTTCCCTCAGAATGTGTGGGCCGCGCCATGACCGACATATCCCAAATGGGCGGCGCGTTCTCACAGGACGAAACGCGCGGCGATATGACCGTTATCACGGGCAGCGCGCCCGTCGCCGCGATGCGCGGGTACGGTAAGGAGGTAACGTCTTATACAAGCGGCAAGGGCAGGCTCGAATGTATCCCCGCCGGCTACGAGCCTTGCGCGGACAGTGACACCGTTATTGAAAAAATCGGTTACGACGCGGACGGTGACCTTGAAAACACCGCGGACTCCGTATTTTGCTCACACGGCGCGGGGTTTACCGTAAAGTGGGACGAGGTGCCGAATTATATGCATATAGAGGCGATGAAGCTCGATGACGGTGATGAGGAGAGCGCGGACGAGGAAAACCGCCGCCGCGCGGAGGAATATATCAGCGCGGTCGCGGACGATAACGAGCTTATGCGCATATTCGAGCGCACATACGGTCCCGTCACGCGAAAAACGTCCTCGTACACCGTGAAAAAGACAGCCGCGCCGAAAAGCGCGCGTCCGAAAGCAAAGATGGCGAAGGCGGGTCCCGAGTACCTTCTCGTGGACGGCTATAACATAATATTCGCCTGGGATGAGCTTAAGGAAATCGCAAAAAAAGACCTCAACTCCGCGCGCGACAAGCTTACGGACATTCTCTGCAACTACCAAGGCTTCACGCGGTGCGAGCTCATACTCGTGTTCGACGCGTACAAGGTCAAGGGAAATACGGGAAGCGTTGAAAAAATACACAACATAAACGTTGTGTACACAAAGGAAGCCGAAACAGCCGATATGTATATCGAAAAGACGGCGCATACTCTCGCGCCGAACCATCGCGTGCGCGTGGCTACGTCCGACAGCCTTGAACAAATCATAATACTCGGCTCGGGCGCTGTTCGCGTAAGCGCGAACGAATTATTGAGTGAGGTCAAAAACGCCGAAAAGGCTATAATGCAAATAATATCTCAAAAATAAAAATACCCGCGGCGCACCGCGTCACGAGCGTAAAAGCATATGTACGCCGTCTGTCTTGTTACAGACGGCTTTTTTGCCGCGCGTAAGGGGTTTGGTTGCTGTTAACCGTAGATCGGAGCGTAAAATGGGGGTAAACCGTCCGCGCGGCGCTTCGAGATACGTATTTTTGCGTATCTGTTTTATTATATGACGCTTACGCGCTGTTTGTGATTTTCCGTATTTCCCTTGCGGGAACGCCGCCGACAACGGTGTTCGCGGCGACGTTCTTCGTGACGACCGCGCCCGCCGCTATGACCGCGTTATCGCCTATCGTAACGCCCGGCAGAATTGTCGCGTTCGAGCCTATCCACACGTTTTTGCCTATATTTATCGGTGACGGGTACATGCTGCCGCGTTTTTCTTCCTCAAGGTCGTGGTTGATCGTGGCAAACACCGCGTTATGTCCGATAAGCGTGCCGTCGCCTACCGTTATGCCGCCCCAGTCCTGAAAGCAGCACCCAGCGTTTATAAAAACGTTTTTACCGAGCGTTATATTAAGTCCGCAGTCCGTGTAAAACGGCGGGAACAAGCCGAACGTGCCGTCCACGCTTTTTCCGATGAGCCCCGAAAATATCTCCCGAAGCTCCTTTGGCTCGTGGTAAGAATTATTAAGCTCGCTCGTGAGCCTAAGCGCGCGTTGGCTTATCTCGTGCATTTTTAAGTGTATTTCGGAGCCGCCCTCCACGTAGCCGCCGTTTCTCATATGTTTTAGCGCTTCCTCTGTCGTCATATCCGTGACCTCCGTAAATTTTATTCAAACGTGACCGTGACGTTTCCGCCTCCGACCGCCTCTTTAAGTCCCGACACGTCGTCTATATGTCCTATGCGCGTGTAGCTGTACGGCGTGTCAAAGGTTTCGTAAAAGAGTACCGCGCAGTTTGAGCCGTAAAGCATTATGTCGCCCGCGTTGATCGTGCCGACGCTCTCCGCCGCCGTCGGGAGGTCGGCAGAGAGGTAGTTGTATTTTTCGTTGCCGTTAAGCTCGCTCATGTCAAGCGTCATGGGGAGCATCGCCTTGAACGCGGCGGCTGTTTCGTTGTCCTCGAGGGTGGCGGTAAATTCCGCGTCGGCGATTTTCACGCTTATTTTCAAATTTTCCTCCGCGTCGGTTTTTGTGACGTTAATAGGTTCGAGCGTGTCCATGTTCCACAAAAACGTCTTTACGCGCACGGTATCGGACATGTCGGGCGCTGTTATAACGCCGTTTTCGGGTTTATACATTTTGCAGCCGACAAGCCTTCCGCCCTCGCTGTACTCGGCAATAATCAGTCTTGCGCCGCCGTCAACTCCCGTAATCGTAATGTTTTCGCCGTCGGTGGTGTATTTCGCCGTTACGTTTCCGCCAGCGGACTGCTTCGCCATGACAAGCTCTATGCCCTCGTTTTTGCCGAGGTTGCGGCTGTATTGCTTATCGGTCGGGTTGTTCCAATGCTCGTGAACGCCGAGGTTTGTGACGGCGTTTCCTTTGCCGTCGGTGTAAACCGTGCCCGAAGGCGCGTTCTTTACAAGTCCCGCCTCGTGGAGATAATTTTCGTTCGTAACGTCGCTCACGGCAGTATTTGCGTTCGTGACCGTCGGTTCGTTTATGAGGAAGTCCGCGCCGACGCTGTCGATCGCGACCGGATCCTGTGACGTGAACACGCTCGCGGTGAAGCCGCCGTTAAACGGTTCCTGCTGCCAAGTCGAGTTTTCCTTTGTGATCGATGCGCCCTCCGACGGCGCGCATATGAGCGCGTCGAGCATGTAAAGCACAGTCTTGCCGCCAAGCTCCGCGTTTGCCATAAGGTCAACAAGCGGGCTGTAAATTCCCATTTCGCTGCGCGTGAGCCATTGGTGCAGATTTGCTCCCTCCGGCGGACGCATCGCGTTTCCGTTTATGAACGAGCCGAAGTGGTTTTTACCGCAAAGCGTTATTCCGTAGCTGTGTCCCTTTAAGTTCGCGAGGTTTATCACGTAGTCCGCTTCGGTGACGCACGTCGGGAGGTAGTTTACCGCGCCGCTAAATTCGTGCGACCACACGATCGGCGCGTTTTCGTCCGCAACGCCGTTTTCGCGGTTTACAAAATTAACGCCGCTGAGTATTCCCTCGGTGCACATTTTTTCCATGTACTCGGGAAACAGGCGCGACACATCGTAGACCGTGATGTCCTCGGGCGCGGCTCCCGCGTCCTTTACGAGTGAAAGAAGCAGCGTTTTAAGTAAAACAGGATTTGTGTAGCTCATTTGCGTTTCGCCGCTTGTGTCGTCGTCCATGACGGCGGAGCCGTTTATGTTGGCTTTTATCGCTATTTTTTCGCCCGACTTGTAGCCGCCAGTCCTTTGGCGGCGCTCGTTTATGCCGCGAAACAGCGCGTCGTAGCCGTCAGCGGCGTTATCCTTGCCCGCAAGTGCGGCGATCGAATCGTCTACCATTTTTTGTATTTTGTCCTCGTCAAAGTGGCTCGTGTCCCACCAGTAGCCGCTTCCGTCCCATGTGACGCTGTCGCTGTCGTGTGCCCACACGACGCGTCCGGGGCAAACGCCCACGCCTTCGCCGTAGGGCTCGTGTGTGGTGTAGCCGTCGGCGGCGCATGACGCGGCGCTTAGCGCGAATAAAATCATACTCATAATTATTGCAGCCGCTTT
Organism: uncultured Clostridia bacterium; assembly: GCA_947585795.1. GTDB lineage: Bacteria > Bacillota > Clostridia > UBA1381 > UBA1381 > Hominilimicola. Next base: position 26,953 of record CANPXG010000020.1, on the reverse strand, counting down.
TTTCATATCAGCGCATCTCCTTTTTTCGTGTTTGTCGGTATGATTATATAATGATTTTTTTAAAATAGCAAATACTTATATTGAATACTTAGGTATTCTTGACATGAATGGGAAGCGTGTGGTAAAATGAGGGTGAATAACGTAAAGGAGGTAAGGCAGGTGGAGCTTCGGGTTTTGAATTACTTCCTCGCGGTGGTGCGTGAGAAGAGTATAACAGGTGCGGCGAAGGCGCTGCACGTTTCTCAGCCGACGCTGTCGCGTCAGCTTATGGAGCTTGAGGAGGAGATCGGTCAGACGCTCATGGTGCGCGGTAATCGGCATATTACGTTGACGGACGAGGGTACGCTTTTTTTCAAAAGGGCTGAGGAAATTATGAGTCTTGTCGAGAAAACGCGCGCGGAAATGAGTACGGCGAATGAAAATATGTCGGGCGACGTATATATCGGTGCAGCCGAAACGCGCGGGATAAAAGCCGTGGCTGACGCGGCAAAGGCGCTTCAAGGTGACGGCTGCAGTATACGTTACCATATTTTTAGCGGTAACGCGGCGGACGTTACGGACAGGCTCGACAAGGGACTTATAGATTTTGCGATCATAGTCGGGGCGGTGCCTTTGCAAAAATATGACTCGCTGCGTCTGCCCTTTAAGGACAGGTGGGGGCTTATCGTGAGGAAGGATGACGCGCTCGCGGCAAGGGACGGCGTCGGGACGGACGAGCTTCGGCAGATCCCTCTTATCACGTCTAAACAGGCTCTCGACAATGAGGAGTTTTTGTCGCTGTTCGGTATACCGTCGGGTGAGCTTAATGTAAGCGCGACGTATAACCTCGTTTATAACGCGTCCGTCATGGTCGAGGAGGGGCTTGGTGCGGCGCTCGCGCTTGATGGGATAATAAATACCGGCGGTGAAAGCGCTCTGCGCTTCGTGCCGCTGTGTCCCGAGGTCACGACGCACCTTGATTTTGTGTGGAAGCGTCAGCGCGTATTTTCAAAGGCGGCTCAGTCGTTTTTGAATAAAATGACCGATTTATTTTCGTAAAAAGACTGAATGTTTACGGTATTGCAGGTTGAAATTTTGCGCGAAATGTGGTAAAATATATATAGCTTTATGTATCACGGAAATAAATCTTAAATAAAGGAGAGAGGAATATGAACAGACTGACAAAAAAGCTCGTAAGCGGCTTGATTTCGGTTTCGATGCTTATCGCGGCGGTTCCCGCGTTTGTGTCGGCGGATGAGTTGCCGTCGGGTGATTTGCTCTTTAACGCGACGTTCGATGAAGCCGGTACGGGCAGCGGCTCGTTTGCGGCGACAGTGGGCGGTACGGTCACCGAAAAGGGTGCGGTGGCGTATGTGGACAGCTGGGACGGTAAGAGCAAGGCGCTCAATATCTCGTCCAAGGCTGCCGGAAACTATCTTGAGCTTGCGGACGGGCTTTTACGGGGCAAGCAGGCAGCGACGTTTGCGTTTTGGCTCAAAGCAGATTCGCCGAGCGTGCCAAACTGGCCGTTTATGAACACCTGCGAAGACTTGCATAACTTAAATAACGAAAAATATATAGGTATGCTCGCGACATCGGAAAGCTTTACCGTTGAGCGTTACAACAACGCGGGCAGCCGTTTAAGCTCCGTCAGCGCGCCGTCGACCGCCGATTGGCAGTATGTAGTCGCGGTGTATGAGTCAAGCGGTACGAAGCTGTACTCGAACGGTAAGCTTATTGCCTCCGACAGCGTGGTTGTTGATGTTCCCGCGCTGTTTACCACCGATTCAAAAACGTGGATAGGTCACGCGAACTGGGGCAGCGGTGAAGGTTTTCAGGGGTCTATCGACGATTTCCGCATTTACGGAAAAGCGCTCTCGGAAGATGAGATAGCGGCGCTTTCGGCGGAGGGAGCGAAGTACGCCGCGGCTCAGCTTATCGCGGACAATAACTGCTATATCGCCGATACTAAATTCTACAGCGGCGATGAGGAAATATACACGACGAGTGATTTAGATGGTAATTTGACAATCAAGTCTACAATAAACAACTACACTGCCGCAGACGGTGAAGCGACCGTTTCAGTATACTTAAACGATGCCGAGGAAGCAGCCGCCGAAGAAACAGCAGAGCTGATAGTATCCGGCGGCACGGCTGAGGTTACAGTGACCGTTTCGCCTGTCGCAAAAACCGATACGGTTACGGTAAAGCTCACCACTCCCACAAAGGACGATACCGTGACGGACACAGTCGCGACGCTCTACGGCGGCGTAAAGGCTCCCGTAAAAGCTCCGGCGGACAGCGATATAACGACCAACGGTGCGCATGATCCGTCTATTGTGAAATTCCCGAATGACGATACATATTACGTATATTCGTCGCATCATCTGATATTCACATCGGAGGATTTGATTAACTGGACGAAATACGACTTCAGCGGCACTCATACCACAAATCCTGATTATGTCGAAATAAGTGGTGAGCACAAAGGCGAAAAGCTCAATGCTAATGAAAAAAAGATGCTTGATAAGTCATTAACATACATGACGGCTAACGGTTACAATAACGTAAACCCAACATACTGGGCACCCGATGTAATATACCGTCCCGATGATACCGCGCACCCCTACTGGATGTATATTTCCGTATCCTGTGAAGTCGGCGGCAGAAACTCGGTTATTGCGCTTATTAAATCCGACAAACCGCTGTTCTGGGCTGATCCCGAGGCAAATATAGTCGACGCGGGCGTTGTATTCGCGACCAAAGAAAACAACAGTTACAAGACAAACGCAATCGACGCGAATATTTACGTGGATACTCACGGAACAGCCGAAGCAACTGATGATACCCCGTATTTTATCTGGGGTTCGTTCTGGGGCGGCATACAGGCGGCTCCGTTGACGGACGAGGGACTTGTTGAAGGCGTGACGTATCAAGACGGCAACGCAACACTTTCGAGCTGTCAAAACTTCGGCACGTCGATATTCACGCAGAAAAACGGTGTTGCCGGTCCCGAGGGCGCGTGGATGATCGAGCACGGCGATTACCGCTACGCGTTCACATCATACGGCTGGCTCGGCTCAAACTACAACACGCGTGTTGCCAAGAGTCCGCTTTCGACTTCATTCAGCACGTCAAACGGCTGGAATTTAACCGACGCGAACGGCGTTACGATGTATAATCAGCAGTCGGCGGGCAGCACGTCAACGACGACAGGATATAAGATGATAGGCTCGTACCGTCTCGGCGACGGCTCGAGAACGATTGCGCTTACAAACAACAACTACGCCGTACAGAGCGGCGCGGGTGACGCGATTGTTTACTACGGCCCCGGCCACAACAGCGTGATTAACGTCGGCGACGAGAGCTTCTACGTATCGCACGCGAGAAAGAACGCCGTTGAAATCGCGGCGACGCTGCAGGTAAGGAAAATGCTTTGGACGGCTGACGGCTGGCCCGTTGTCTCCCCCGTCACCTACGCGGGCGAGGTAGAGCAGGAGCTGCCGAAAGACATGATCGTCGGAACATATGATTTGGCGTCCGTAGGCCGGACAAAGATGGTCGGAAGCTCGATAAATTCGTCCGGCAGTCTTGTAAACCGCAACTATGACCTACCGGTGCTTTCGTCAAAGGTGACGCTTAACGCCGATGATACTATGACAAACGCGGACGGCGCGGAAATAGGTACGTGGGAATTTAACGGTGACCACACCGTTACGCTTACATTTACCGCGACAGGCGACACGTCTAACAACAAGGACGAATTTTATAAGTCGGGCGACGTTATGACAATGTACGCGCTGTTCGGCTACGACAAGGACGAGGATGAATTTGTTGTGGGACTGACCGGCGTTGATCAAAACCACGTTACGCAGCTCGCGAAGAAGAGCCTGTCAAACGTGTACCACACAAAACCCGTTGTATACGCTTCGCCGATAGTGATAGAAAAGAGCGCGGGCGGCAATCCGATCTTAGGCTTCGGTCCTGACGGCGCTACGCTTTACGCCGGAGATCCCGCGGCGTTCGTTGACGGCGACACGGTTTATATAATCGCAGGTCATGATACCGCGACAAACGAAACATATGTAATGCCCGAATGGGTCGCGTATTCGTCAAAGGATATGAAAACATGGAAATATGAGGGCGTGCCGATGAAGGCGACCGATATTTCGTGGAGAAGCAATGACACCTCCGCTTGGGCGAGCCAAGCTGTGAAGTACAAGGATAAATATTATCTCTATTACTGCACATGGACAAAAACGGACAGCGGCAAACAGTCGATAGGCGTTGCGGTAGCGGATTCTCCGACAGGTCCGTATACCGATCCGCTGGGCGCTCCGCTTGTAAAAGGCTCTGATACAACTCCTGAGGCGGCTTCGCACGACGACATAGACCCGACCGTTTATATAGAAACAGTCGACGGCGTTGAGCACAGGTATTTATGCTGGGGCAACACAAATTTGTTCATATGCGAGCTTAACGAGAACATGACCTCGATCAAGGATATTGACGGAAACGGCAGTATTGAAATGGGTACGGATATAATTCACGCGTCCATATCGGGCGCTCCCGCGTCGTATACGGAGGCTCCGTGGCTCTACAGACAGAAGGACGAAAACGGCAATCCGACAGGTAAGTATTACCTGTTCTACGCGATGGGCTGGCGTGAGCAGATGGCGTACGCCACGACCGACGACCTTATGAGTGGCAAATGGCAGTACGGCGGACTTCTTATGCCTCCGTCCGCTACGGCGAACACGAACCATCCCGCCGTTATAGACTTTAACGGTCACACGTACTTTATCTACCATAACGGCGCGCTCCCTTGGGGCAGCGGTTTCAGAAGAAGCGTATGTGTTGAGGAATTTACGTTTAACGACGACGGTACGATAGATCCGATTCAGGAAACGTCGACAGGTCTTACCGGTACGGCTTCGGTAATCACGCAGGGCGACGACTATATCGTTCACGAAAACTTTGTAAATTCGAGCGCGGACGGTGATTATCCGATTTCTAAATCCGTATCGGTCGGCACGGTTATTGCCGATAAGCTTGACGCGCAGTGGGAAATCGTTCAGGGTAAGGCTGACGCGTCGAACGACAGCTATGTTTCGATCCAGTCTGTGAATAAGCCGGGATTGTATCTTGCGGCTCAGGCGGACAACAGCGTGGTTCTTACGCAGGATTCAAAGCAGAATGATACGGATATGAAGAAAAATATGACGTTTAGGACAATGTCGGCTTTGAATGAGTCGGAGGACGGCGTGAGCTTTGAGAGCGTCGCAATGCCGGGCTATTATCTCACAAACTCCGGCGGCGCGCTGACGCTCACTACGGGAGCTGACGCGGACGCGGCAACATTTGAAGTGTACAAGGCGGAGGAAAAGCCGATAGCGGGTATGCTCGCGACGATAACCGACGCTTGGGCGAACGCGGACGACGGCGTAAACTTCTACCTCAACAACGCCATGCTCTACGGCACGGTGTCGGTATACGCCGCTGAGTACAAGGACGACGCGCTTATAGGCGTAGGCTTGCTGAATAATGTGCCCGTTACGTCGATGAGGCAGTCGGTGAAAATCGACTATGCGCGTAAGGAGGCAAATTCGACGCTTAAGATATACGCGTGGAAGGATATGGAGCCTGCAGCGGAACCTGTAACGGTGACGGCAAATGAAAATCCGTATCAGATTCCGTCGGGATATACGTCGCATTATGAGTTTGAGGATAATTTGACCGACAGCGTTACAAGTACCGACGCGGTGACGGTAGGCTGGAGCGATGCCCTTGACGCGGGTTCAAGAATTACAACGCCGAAATCGACGACGGCTTCATACGCCGACGGTTATAAAGGAAAGGCGCTTTCGATGACCGGCAACGGAAGCGACGGTGTAAACTTAGGCAAGGTTATAACAAACGGCAAATACACGATTGCGTTCCGTATGAAGGCGAATGCGTTTACGCAGCATACGTCGGGTGTGTTCATTAACAGCGGAACAGGCTCGTCGGAAAACTGGGTAAGCGCGCCGTTTGGCTGGCAGCAAAACGGTAATACCATGATATGGTCTAAAAACGGTACAGATTATAAAGACGTTACAGGCGGAAGTATGGACAACGCTTGGCATCAAATAACGATCGCGGCGGACGGTACTACGGCATTGCTTTACATCGACGGAGTTAAGGTCGCAAACGGCGAGGTCAATAACACTGTAAGCGACAGCACCGACACGTATCTCGGTGTGAACTTCTGGGATACGCCGTTTAACGGACTTATAGATGATTTGTATATTTATAACGGAACGACGCTCACAGACGAGCAGGTGACGAATTTGTTTGAGGCGACAAAGTAAAAAAAATAAACGTAAAAAGCCCCTATTTGTAAAAAATAGGGGCTTTTTGTGCGTAATTTTATTAAATATAATAGCAAAAGTCCTCGCTTTCGTTCGGCGCGGCTTTCATGAGGTCCGCGATGGTGGTGCTGTTTAGGTAGTCGTTTACCGTTTTGTAAAGTCCTTCCCAAAATTTTATCGTCGGACATACCGCCGCGCGCGGGCATTTGTTCACCTCGTCCTCAAGACACGATACCGGAGCCATTTCACCCTCGGTAACTCTTAAAATGTCGCCCACGGTGTACTCCTCGGGCTTGCGGAGCATCTTGTAGCCGCCCTGCGCGCCGCGGCGGCTTCTCAAAAGTCCCGCCTTGCACAGTGTGTTCACGATTTGCTCGAGATACTTAAGAGAGATGTCCTGCCGCTTCGACACGTCCTTTAACGATATGTTTTCACCGTTTGAGTGCTGCGCTATATCGAGCATTAAACGTATGGCGTACCTGCCTTTTGTGGATATTTTCATAAACACCCTCTCCTCGGTCAATAATATTTCATACCTATCCTATATGAATTTATTATATCATTTCCCGCCGCGCGTGTCAATATCCGTTAAATTTCTTTTTACGTCGCCTTTGTCCGTGACAAGCTCGAAGCCCGCCGACCGTACGCGCCGCGCAAGACATTCGCGGCACTCCGCCGCTTCCTCGCCCGTGCATATTTTGTTGTCGTAGAGTGAGTAAAGCTCGCGCACGCCGGTCGGTGAAAGGTTGGGCATCACCACGTTCGCGCCCGCTTTTAAGCCCATTTCGCGTCCCATGGGGTGGATCGTGCCGAGCGCCGTCGTCGCGGGGATAAGCGCGTACGGGAACATGAGGCGAAGTATCGCGATAAGGTTTAAGCAGCGCTTTAGGCTGCCCTTTTCTTCGTCGCGAAAAGGCGTGTCGGAGTGAGGCAGGAACGGTCCTATTCCTATCATGTCGGGCTGTAATTTTTGTAAAAAGCGTAGGTCCGATACGAGATCATCTGCCGTTTGGTACGGGCTTCCCACCATAAATCCCGAGCCGACCTGGTAGCCGAGCTTTTTTAAGTCGAAAAGACAGCGTTTTCTGTTCGTAAGGCTCATACTTTCGGGGTGGAGCTTTTTGTAATGCGCCTCGTCAGCCGTTTCGTGGCGCAATAGGTACCGGTCGGTGCCCGCCTCGCGGTACGCCTTGTACGTTTCAAAGCTCCTCTCGCCCACCGACAGCGTCACCGCGCAATCCGTAAAGCGTGACTTTATTTCGTGTACAATATCGCATATTTCGTCGTCGGAGTAGGTCATATCTTCGCCGCCCTGCAGCACGAACGTGCGAAAACCAAGCTCGTACCCTTTGGTGCAGCATAGCAGAATGTCCTCCTTCGTGAGTCTGTAGCGCTGTAAATTTTTATTGTCGGCGCGTAAGCCGCAGTAAAAACAATTGTTTTTGCAATAGTTCGTAAACTCGATAAGACCGCGCGTGTATACCGCGCTGCCGTAGTATTTGCGGCGGACGGTGCGCGCTTTTTCCTGCAAGTATTCCGCGTCGTCCGCGTCTATGAGTAGCTTTAGGCTCTCGTCGTCAATGTTTTGTTTTTCGTAAAGAGCGTCTACCGATTTTTCCATAACTTACTCCCGTAGATTTATTTTCACAAAACATTATAAGCCCGATGAGCGTGAGGTGTCAATACCGTCCAAAAAATATTTATGTACTCTAAGGTCCTCCGTGAGCTCAGGGTGAAACGACGTTACGAGCATATTGTCCTGCTTTGCCGCGACAATGTGACCGTCGAGCCTTAAAAGTACCTCCACGTCCTTGCCCACGCTTTCGATCCACGGCGCGCGTATAAACACGAGTGGGATCGGTTCGGGTGAAATTTTTTCAATTACGGCGCTTTGGCTGAAGCTGTCGATTTGTCTGCCGTACGCGTTGCGCCTCACGCTTATGTCCATCGCGCCGATACATTCCTCGCCGCCCTCGACGTTTTTCGCGAGCAGTATAAGTCCCGCGCACGTTCCCAAAACGGGCATGCCGTTTTTTATCAGCGTCTTGATCGGTTCCAGTAAATCGAGCTTGCGCATAAGCTGACCTATCACCGTGCTCTCGCCGCCCGGTAAAACGAGCGCGTCGAACGGCTGTTCGAGGTCTTTTTTTTGACGTATCTCAAACATCCCTGCTCCAAGGCGTTCAAGTGATCTCTTATGCTCCGCGAATGCGCCCTGTAAAGCTAAAATACCTACTCTCATTATTTACCACGCTCCGCCATAAGCAACGCTATTTCGTTCTCGTTTATACCGACCATCGCTTCGCCCAAGTCCTCCGAAAGCTCGGCTAAAAGAGCGTCGTCATTATAATTCGTCACAGCCTGCACGATCGCCGCCGCGCGTTTTTCGGGGTTGCCCGACTTAAATATTCCCGAACCGACGAACACGCCCTCAGCACCGAGGTGCATCATAAGCGCCGCGTCCGCGGGAGTCGCCACGCCGCCGGCCGCGAAGTTTACGACCGGCAGACGACCGTTATCGTGAACGTACTCCACAAGGTCATACGGCACCTGAAGTTTTTTTGCCGCCTCGTAAAGCTCGTCCTCTGCCATGTTTTCTATCCTTCTTATCTCCGACATCATCATGCGCATGTGGCGTACCGCCTGCACAACGTCGCCCGTGCCCGGCTCGCCCTTCGTTCTTATCATCGCCGCGCCTTCGTTAATGCGTCTTAACGCCTCGCCCAAGTCCTTCGCTCCGCATACGAACGGAACCTTAAAGTCCCTTTTGTTTATGTGGTACTTGTCGTCCGCCGGTGAAAGAACCTCGCTCTCGTCGATGTAGTCTATCTTTATCGCCTGTAAAATCCTTGCCTCAGCAAAATGACCTATCCTGCACTTCGCCATTACCGGTATCGAAACCGCGTCCTGAATGCCCTTTATCATCTTCGGATCGCTCATTCTCGATACTCCGCCCGCCGCGCGTATATCCGCCGGTATTCTTTCGAGCGCCATAACCGCGCAGGCTCCCGCTTTCTCCGCTATTTGCGCCTGCTCCGGCGTTGTCACGTCCATGATAACTCCGCCCTTAAGCATCTGCGCAAGATTTTTGTTAAGCTCAAATTGTGTGCTCATTATTTTTTCCTCCTTGACATTTAAAAATTGTTTATATATAATTATAGCGCGCATTGACACTATGAAAAGTGTCAAAATACATATTTTTTATGAGGTCAGTTCAAATGTATAATTTTACTATAAATTTTGAGCCAAGAAGCAAAAAGCCGCTTTACGAGCAGCTTTACGAGTATATCGCCGCGCAGATACGCGAAAACTGTTTGAGTGAAAACGAGCGTATGCCGTCGAAAAAATCTCTTTCCGCGCATCTCGGGATAAGCGTGAACACTGTCGAAACGGCGTATGAGATACTTGTGCAGGAGGGATTTCTGCGTTCCGTCGCGCGAAGCGGATTTTACGTGAGGCACGTCGAAAGGGGCGTAAGCGGCAAAAGTATATTGATCGAGGAGGAAAAGCCGAAGAAGGAAAGCTACAGGGCGGACTTTCGCACCAACGCCGTCGATACGGATTCCTTCCCGTACTCGACGTGGGTGAAGCTGTCTAAGGAGGTCATGTACGAAAATCCCGACCTTTTAAACGCGGGGGAAGTGAAGGGCGACTACGAGCTTCGTGAAAATATCGCGAAATACCTGCACGAGCTTCGCGGCGTAAATTGCTCGCCGCGTCAGGTGATAGTCGGGGCGGGAATAGAGTATCTTCTCATGCTGCTCATCGAGCTGCTTGGCAGCGGCAGGCGGTACGCTGTTGAAAATCCCGGTTACGGGAAAATTGAGCGTATTTTTAAAAATAACGGCTTTGACGTGAGTTATATTGATTTGGACGAGCACGGGCTGTCGGTGGAGGAGCTTGAGCGTTCCTCGGCGGACACGGTGTATATCACTCCGTCGCATCAGTTCCCGACGGGTATAATAATGCCGTTTGACCGCCGCGCCGAGCTTTTGTCCTGGGCGGACAGATCGGACGGGCGGTATATAATAGAGGATGATTACAACAGTGAGTTTAATTTTTCAAAGCGTCCCATAACGGCACTGCAGGGTATGAACAGTGAAAAGGTAATCTATTTGAACACTTTTTCGAGAGTGCTCGCGCCGTCGATACGTATAGCATACATGGTTCTGCCGCAAAAATTGCTCGCGCTGTACGAGGAGCGTTTTTCTAATTATTCCTCGACTGTGCCGAGGTTTGAGCAGCATACGTTGAGCCGTTTTATCGCGGAAAATTATTTGTCGCGTCACTTGAACCGCGTAAAAAATATTTACAGAAAGCGCCGTGACGCTCTTATGGCGGCGTTCCTTTCCTGCGGCGCGGACGTGAAAATCAGCGGTGAAAAGGCGGGGCTTCACCTTCTGTGCTCGCTTTCGCGCGCGAAAAGCGTATCCGAGGCTTTGAGGCGGCGCGGTATAAAGCTGTACGACTGTGACGATTATTATTTCACGCGTCAGGAAAAAACGCACGACACGCTTATCGCGGGTTACGCCGGCGTGAGCCTTGACGATATAGAGTACCTTGGTAAAACGCTTCGTGCGGTTAGTGGGTAGGGGATATTTTTACGTGAAAATTTATTAAATATATTGACTAACGATAACAAATATGTTATCATATAATAGAAAGAAGGTGTGGGTGTTGTATGAGGTAGAGTTTTATTATGACAGGAACGGGAAATCGGAAAGGCAAAACATAATCTCAAGGATTTTTTGGAAAGGAATGATAATGTATGAAACAGGTAAAAACATTTTCCGAGTATATGAACGATGAAGAAAGGGTATCACCCGCCGAGAGAGAAAAAATAAACTTTGAAATCGAGCTTATCGGTAAAATGGTCGAGGCTCGTGAGCAAAAGGGATTGTCGCAGCGGGAGCTTGCCCGGTTAAGCGGAGTAAAACAACCCGCAATCGCAAGGCTTGAAAGTATGAAAACAACGCCGCAAATCGATACCTTGTTTAAGGTGTTAAATCCGTTGGGTTATACTATCTCGATCGTTCCGATCAATGCGAAAAAGTAAAGCGTAAATGCGGTTTTGGGAGCAACGTGTGTGTTGCTCTTTTTTGTTCCGAAAAAAATTTTAAAAAAATTTCCGTAAAACCTATTGACAAACGGTAAATATATGGTATAATACAAATCATAGTAAATCCATGGGAAATATAAGAATGGAGTGTGAACGGCATGAAAGCTGACTTTTTGAATAACATATACAGTGGACGAATGTCATACTGTCGAATGTAAGGTAAGGCAAAATTAAGAATAAAACCGTATTAATTATATAAAAACGAAAAGAGGTAAATTAAAATGGCAAACAGAGAATGGAAATTTGAAACAAAGCAATTACATATAGGACAGGAAAACGCGGACGCGGTCACGGACTCGAGAGCTGTCCCGATTTACGCGACGACCTCGTATGTTTTCCACAACTCACAGCACGCGGCTGACCGTTTCGGTCTGCGTGACGCGGGTAACATCTACGGCAGACTTACAAACCCGACACAGGATATTTTTGAGCAGAGAATAGCGGCTCTCGAGGGCGGCGCGGGTGCGCTCGCGACGGCTTCGGGTGCGGCGGCTATCACGTACACGATAGAGGCGCTTGCGCTGGGCGGCGGTCATGTTGTCGCGTCAAAGACGATTTACGGCGGCACGTACAATTTGTTTGAGCATACGCTCCCCGCTTACGGAATTACGACGACGTTTGTTGATCCCGAGGTCGAGGGTTCGTTCGAGGCGGCGATTCAGGATAACACGAGAGCGATATTTATAGAAACGCTTGGTAACCCTCACTCAAATCTTATCGATATTGAAGCTGTCGCGGCAGTGGCGCATAAGCATAATATTCCGCTTGTTGTCGATTCGACGTTCGCGACTCCGTATCTCGTAAGACCTATTGAGTACGGCGCGGATATAGTCGTGCACAGCGCAACGAAGTTTATAGGCGGTCACGGTACGGCGATAGGCGGCGTTATCGTTGACAGCGGTAAGTTTGACTGGGCGGCATCGGGTAAGTTCCCGCAGTTTGTTGAGCCGAACCCGTCGTATCACGGTGTAAGCTTTACCGCGGCGGTAGGTCCGGTCGCGTTTGTGACGTACATACGCGCGATACTTTTGCGTGACACGGGCGCGACGCTTTCTCCGTTCCACGCGTTCTTGTTCCTGCAGGGACTTGAAACGCTGTCGCTGCGAGTTGAGCGTCACGTGGAAAACGCGCTTAAAATCGTTGAGTATCTTAACAGTCACCCGCAAGTTGAGGCGGTGCACCATCCGTCGCTTCCGTCGGAGCCGAGCCACGAGCTTTACAAAAAGTATCTCCCCAACGGCGGCGGCAGCATATTTACGTTCGAGATAAAGGGCGGAATTGAGGAAGCGCATAAGTTCATTGACAATCTTGAGATATTTTCACTTCTCGCGAACGTTGCGGACTCAAAATCGCTCGTTATACATCCGGCAACGACGACACATTCACAGTGCAATGATGAGGAGCTTGCGGAGCAGGGCATAAAGCCGAACACGATAAGACTTTCGATCGGAACGGAAAATGTTGACGACTTGATCGCCGCGCTCGGTGACGCGTTTGACGCGGTCGGATAATTGTGGTACAATGTTGTCGTAACAATTATGTGTGTTATTAAGATTTAGGTGTAAAAAGTGAGAAAGAAGGAATAAAAAGTGTCAAAAATATATAAAACAATAACCGATTTGATAGGAAAAACGCCGCTGCTTGAGTTGGAAAAGTACGGTAAAGCCTACGGTTTGGAGGCAAAAGTCATTGCGAAGCTCGAGTATTTTAATCCTGCGGGCAGCGTAAAGGACAGGATCGCAAAGGCGATGATAGACGACGCGGAGAAAACGGGTAAGCTCAAGAAGGGCAGCGTAATAATCGAGCCGACCTCGGGTAACACGGGTATAGGTCTTGCCTCGGTAGCCGCCGCGAGAGGCTATAAAATCATAATCACGATGCCCGAAACGATGAGTATCGAGCGTAGAAACCTGCTTAAAGCCTACGGCGCGGAGCTTGTTTTGACCGACGGTTCACAGGGTATGAAGGGTGCTATCGCAAAGGCGGAGGAGCTTTCAAAGGAAACGCCGGGAAGCTTTATTCCGAGTCAGTTCACCAACCCCGCGAACCCCGCTTATCACAAGGCGACAACAGGTCCGGAGATATGGGAGGATACCGACGGCAATGTTGACATATTCGTCGCGGGCGTCGGCACGGGCGGCACGCTTTCGGGCGTGGGTGAGTACTTAAAGTCAAAGAACCCCGATATTAAAATCGTGGCGGTCGAACCCGCCTCGTCACCGGTACTGTCCGAGGGTAAAGCGGGCGCGCATAAGATCCAGGGTATTGGCGCGGGCTTCGTTCCCGACACTCTCAACACCGAAATTTACGATGAAATTATAAAGGTCGAAAACGACGACGCGTTCAAGACAGGAAAGGCAATCGCGCGCACGGAGGGTATGCTCGTCGGTATTTCCTCGGGCGCGGCGGTATGGGCGGCTTCAGAGCTTGCGAAGCGTCCCGAAAATAAGGGTAAAACAATAGTCGCTTTGCTCCCCGATACGGGCGAAAGATATTTGTCAACACCGATGTTCAGCGACTAAGGCGCAATAATGAATATTGTTACTGTATACGCAAAAGGAAAGTGTCCGAGTTTTAAAGGCTCGGACACTTTCCTTGCAGTTATCTGATAAAAATCAGTCCGCTTTGAGTTTTTTCACCGCGTCCACCGTCTTTAGGTAGTCGGACTTCACGCGCTCTACCGTTTCCGCGTTGGCGCTGCCGCCGCCCCGAAGCTCGTCCGAAAGGACGCTGCTCGATTCGTAAAGCTTGGTAAAGCTTAAGTTCTGCGACACGCCCTTAATTGTGTGCGCGGCGCGAAACGCTTCCTCGTTGTTGCCCGCGTCAAGAGATGAGCAGAGCAAGTCGTAGCTCGGATCGTCAAGAAACTTAAGCACAAAGCGTTCCGTAAGCTTTTCGCCCATAAGCCGCGCGGTAACGTCCGCATAATCTCCCTCAATGTATTCATAAAATTCCTTTAAATTCATAAACGCGTCCTCCTTTTTTAATAATGTACACCCATAATTTTAACATAAATAAATTTTACAGTCAATAACTCATATTACATTGAAAAATTTATCAGCTTATGATAAACTTAATAAAACAGCTTAATGAAAGGATAAATCAAATGAGTGATATACGCAAGCTGCTCGGCGAAAAAATTTTGTTTTTCGACGGCGGAATGGGAACCATACTCCAACAATACGGTATGGGCGCGGGAGAAATACCGGAGTTGCTTAACGTAAGCAAGCCCGAGCTTATAGAAAAAATACACTGCGAATACCTTGACGCGGGCGCGGACGTCGTAACGACGAACACGTTCGGGTTAAATCCGCTTAAATTCAATTCGGATATAAGCATGGAAATGGTGACGGCGGCGGCTGTGGGCGCGGCGCGTAAGGCGGTCAATAAGTACCAATCGGAGGACAAGCCGCGCTTTGTCGCGTTCGATATAGGTCCCTGCGGACAACTTTTGGAGCCGCTTGGCTCGCTTTCCTTTGACGATTGCTACACCGCCTTCAAAAGAACGGCGGTCACGGCGCAACAATGCGGCGCGGATCTTGTTATAATCGAAACGATGTCTGACACGCTCGAAGCGAAGGCGGCTGTGCTGGCGGTGAAGGAAAACACTTCGCTCCCCGTGTTCTGCACAATGACGTTCGACGAGAGCCATAAGACGCTCACGGGCGGCGACGTTAAGGTCATGTCGGCGATCATGGAGGGCTTGGGCGTTGACTGTGTCGGTATAAACTGCGGTCTTGGTCCGAAACAGATAGGCGAGATGATGGAGGAGCTTGCGGCTGTTTCTTCGATACCCATAATGGCTCAGCCGAACGCCGGACTGCCTCAGATAGAGAACGGCAAAACAGTGTACAGCGTTACTCCCGATGATTTCGCGGACGAGTGCGAGCCGATGGCGCGGCTCGGCGCGTCGGTACTGGGCGGCTGCTGCGGCACAACGCCGAAGCATATACGCCGCCTCGTGGAACGGTGTGGCTCGTATAAGCCTATCGTGGAGGAAAAGAACATCACCGTCGTCGCGTCGTACTCAAAGACCGTCGTGCTCGGTGATTCGCCGAAAATCGTCGGTGAGAGAATAAACCCGACGGGTAAGAAAAAGTTTAAGGAAGCGCTGCGCGGCGGTGATATTAACTATATTCTCGGCGAGGCGTTTGCACAGCGTGACGCGGGCGCGCATATACTCGACGTGAACGTCGGATTGCCCGAAATAGACGAATGCGCGATGATGGAGCGCGCCGTTAAGGCGATAAGCGCGGCTGTAAATCTGCCGCTGCAGATAGACAGCTCAGATCCCGCGACGGTCGAGCGCGCCATGAGGATATACAACGGTAAGCCGATGGTAAATTCCGTGAACGGCAAGGAGGAAAGCATACGGGCTATTATGCCGATCGTGAAAAAATACGGCGGCGTACTCGTCGGACTGTGTCTTGACGAAAACGGCATACCGCCGACAGCGGACAAGCGCGTGGAAATAGCGAAAAAAATACGGTCGCGCGCCGAAGAGTACGGCATAAAGCCCAAAAACCTCGTAATGGACGCGCTGACGCTCACAATATCGGCGCAGCAGAAAGAGTCTGCGGAAACGATCAAGGCGCTTGCGAAAATAAAAAAAGAGCTTGGACTTTGCACGACGCTCGGCGTGTCGAACATATCGTTCGGGCTGCCGCGCCGCGAGATAGTAAACGGCACATTCTTCGCGCTCGCGCTCCATTCGGGACTTGACGCTTGCATAATAAACCCTTGCGCCGACGCGATGATGAACACGTACCGCGCGTACATGGCGCTTTCGTGCCATGACCGTGACTGCGCGGATTACGTTGCGGCGTACGCGGGCACGAAGTCGGAAACGACGGTGACGCGTGAAAATAAGACGGAGGAAAAAGCGGAAAACATAAACCCGCTGTTTGACATAATCGTAAAGGGACTTAAGGACGCGGCGTACGGTGAAACGGTGAAGCAGCTTGAAACAGCGGAGCCTATGGATATAGTGAACAACGTTCTCGTGGAGGCTTTGAACGTCGTCGGGCGTGAGTTTGAAAAGGGAACGATGTTTTTGCCGCAGCTTATGATGAGCGCGGAAACGGTATCGAACGCGTTCGACGCGATCAAGGAACGTATAGCCTCGTCGGGACAGGCGCAAAAAAGTAAGGGTAAGATCGCCGTCGCGACGGTGAAGGGCGACATTCACGACATCGGCAAAAATATAGTAAAGGTGCTTTTGGAAAATTACGGCTACGAGGTGTATGATTTGGGTAAGGACGTGCCGCCGGAGGTGATCGTAAAAGCGCTTAAGGATAACGATATTCACCTATGCGGGCTGTCGGCGCTTATGACGACGACGGTCGTGAGCATGGAGGAAACGATAAAAGCCGTACGCGAAGCGGGTCTTGACGCGAAAATATGGGTAGGCGGCGCGGTTTTGACGCAGGAGTACGCCGATATGATAGGCGCGGACAAGTACTGCCCCGACGCGCTCTCGTCCGTGCATTACGCGAACGAATTTTTTGGAGCGTGATATTTGAGTATTGAAAAATACGCGTGATTGGTATATAATAGTATCAGAATAAAATTTACGGGAGGAAACGTATATGAAAATACTGGTAACGGGCGGAGCCGGATATATCGGCAGTCATACCTGCGTGGAGCTTTTGAACGCGGGTTATGAAATCATTGTGCTGGACAACCTCTACAACGCGAGCGAGAAATGCCTTGCCGCGGTGAAAGAGCTTACGGGTAAGGATTTTCCGTTCTACAAGGTCGATTTGCTCGACTATGACGCTACGGAAAAGGTGTTCGCGGAGAACAAAATAGACGCGGTCATACATTTCGCGGGCTTGAAGGCGGTCGGTGAAAGTACGAGAATACCGCTTAAGTACTACGATAACAATATAACCGGCACGCTGCATCTGATGCAGGCGATGGAGAAGCACGGCTGTAACAACATCGTATTCTCGTCGTCCGCGACGGTGTACGGCGATCCCGAAAGAGTGCCTATAGTCGAAAGCGACAACAAGGGTGATAAAATTCTTACGACCAATCCTTACGGTACGACGAAGCTGTTTATAGAGCGTATCATGACGGACGCGCAAAAGGCTAACCCGAAGCTCAGCGTGACGCTTCTTCGTTATTTTAACCCGATAGGCGCGCATAAAAGCGGTAAAATGGGTGAAGATCCGAAGGGTATTCCCAATAATTTGCTTCCGTATGTGGCTCAAGTGGCTGTCGGTAAACTCGAAAAGGTGCATGTGTTCGGTAACGACTATCCCACTCCCGACGGTACGGGCGTGAGAGATTATATTCACGTCGTTGACCTCGCGGTAGGTCACGTAAAGGCGATCGAGCACTGCTCGAACAAGGAGGGCGTGCATATATACAACCTCGGTACGGGTAACGGTTACAGTGTATTGCAGATAATCGAGGCGTTTTCAAAGGCTTGCGGTAAGGAGCTGCCGTATCAGATAGATCCGCGCAGACCCGGCGATATCGCCGAGTGCTACGCCGATCCCGAAAAGGCGCGTAAGGAGCTTGAGTGGGAAGCTAAGTACGATATAGAGGATATGTGTGAGGACAGCTGGAGATGGCAGTCAACGCATCCTAACGGATTTGAGGGATAAAAATATAATATAAAAAGGCTTTGGAATTTTCCAAAGCCTTTTTTGATGTGTAGTTATATAATCAAGGTTATAATTCTCAAAACAAACAGTGCGCTTGAAACCCACATTATGGGGTGTATTTCCTTTACCTTGCCCGTGCAGAGCTTTAAAATCACCCATGAAAGTATGCCGAACATGATACCGTTGGCGATCGAATACGTAAACGGCATCATTATGATCGCGATAAATCCGCTTGCAACGTCGGCTATGTCGCCGTCAAACGTCATTTTTTTAACCGATGACATCATTAAAAGTCCAACAAACATCAGTGCCGGAGCTGTGGCAAAGCCCGGTATCGCGAGGAATATTGGTGACAGTACGAGTGCAGCAAGGAACAGTACGCCCGTCGTGAGCGCCGTAAGACCCGTACGTCCGCCCTGTGCAACGCCGGCGCTGCTCTCAACGTAGCTCGTTACGGTAGATGTGCCGAGGCACGCGCCCGCGACGGTGCCGACAGCGTCAGCCATCAATACCGCGCCGACTCTCGGAAGATCGCCGTTCTCGTCAAGCATATCGCCCTTGTCCGCGACACCGATGATCGTACCGACAGTGTTGAACAAGTCAACGAACAGGAATGAGAATACTATTACGGCAAATTCCATAATGTGGCTTGTCACGTAAGTGAAATCAAATTTGAAGAAGTACGGTGCGGCGGGGAGTATATTGTTCGAGAAGTCCGGAAACAGTGAAGTCGCGCCCGCAGCCGCGTCAACTTGGTACCAGCCTGTCACTTGCGCGATCATACCGAGTACCCATGTCGCGAGTATTCCGATAAGAATATCCCCCGGCACCTTATAGTGGTGCAGGGCGGCGACAATGAGGAAACCGACAAGTGCGAGAACGACCTGCGGTGATGATATGTCGCCCAGCGCGAGAAGCGTTGATTCGTCCGGTATAACAATGTTCGCGCCCTTTAAGCCCACGATCACGATAAACAGACCGATACCTACCGATATGCCGTACTTGAGGTTCGCGGGTACCTTGTTTACCAGCGTTTCACGGAATTTAAAGAATGAAAGTATGATAAAAACTATACCTTCAACCAGTACCGCAGTCAGCGCGATCTGCCACGGATCCTGTATTCCGGCTTCCGCCATCGGCACGCATACAGAGTACGCGAAGTACGCGTTTAAGCCCATGCCCGACGCAAGTGCTATCGGGTAGTTGGCAAAGAACGCCATAAACACACAGGCTATAAACGCCGATACCGCCGTCGCGGTAAAGACCGCGCCCGATTCCATACCTGCCGCGGTGAGTATGGACGGGTTGACCGCCAGTATGTACACCATCGCCAAAAATGTGGTAAGACCGGCGACAAGCTCTGTTTTGACCGTCGTGCCGTTCTCCTTTAGTTTGAATATTTTTTCCATAGCTTTTTCTTCCTTTATGAATTTTTAATCAGTTTCATTGTAACATACAGCATGCTGTTTTTCAATCCATTTTTACAAAATATTTGTATTTTTGCTGAATTCTCCGTAAACAAGAGTAAGATCAACGTTGTTTATGATTATTTCCGTAATATGTACATTTTACATCTACTATATCATAAGAAATTTGATCTTTTATATAATAGTCCGAATGTTCCGCAATAAAAGTTTCAGGTATATAAACATCCTTGTTTATGTCATATTTTAATCCTAATATGGCATATACGTCATTATATTGCTTATATAATAAATAACGTGACAGTATGGAAGTCTTTACTTTTGTGCTGTCAAAATCCACAATTACTTTCGCAGTCATAAGGTCATCAAAATCTGAGAGATATATCAGTCTGTCTTGAATTTTTGCGTAAAATTTACTCTTTTCAACTAATGTGTCATTAATTTTGTCATTTAATATTCGTTTAAATATGTTTGCGGGTGAATTATTTAATCTGTTTCTGTTTACCTGTACAATATCCGTTAAATAGTGCAATCCGGCAAGATGGTAAAAATATTCCGAACGAAACTCAACCTCAATGCTAATGCCGCAGTCTAAAATAAAAGTATAATTACAGCCTACATATTTCTTATAGACATCGGCGCATTTCTTCAGTAAATTCATAATTTTTCCACCTTACGTAAAAACGCCTCTATATTTCAAGAGGCGCTAATTACAAAATAATGCTTTTGTTTCTCGGCGGTAAAGCCTATTCAGGAGCAGCGAAGCAATAACTGCTTAAAGAACCTCCGCAATCTCTGCCTGACAAAGTAAATTGCTTCTTAGGTCATTATTATTATACCACAATCACATTAAAAATGCAACTGTTTTATTAAAAGATTTTACGCTGTTTTTAGCGTCTTTTTTCCATTTCCTTGTAAATATCCTCCCAGGTCATGCCGTTATCGACGAGCATGACGGTGAGGTGGTAGATAAGGTCGGCGACCTCGTAGCTTATTTCGTCCTTGTCGCGGTTCTTGCCGGCGATAACGACCTCCGCAGCTTCCTCGCCCACCTTTTTAAGTATCTTATCCTCGCCTTTGTCAAAGAGGTAGTTCGTGTAGCTGCCCTCCTCGGGATTCTGCTTTCTGTCCGTTACCACCGCCTGTTCGCGCGCGAACGCGTCGGAGCGAACGGCTTCCTTTTTATCCTCGACAAGCTTTCCGTCCTCCACCTTGCGGAAGAAGCAGCTCCTGTTGCCCGTGTGGCACGCGGGACCTGCGGGATTTACGAGCAGGACGAGGCAGTCACAGTCACAATCCACGCGTATCTCACGCACGTACATATAGTTGCCGGACGTTTCGCCCTTTACCCATTCCTCGGCGCGGCTTCTCGACCAAAACGTCGCTCTGCCCGTCTTTGCCGTTTTTCTTATCGTGTCCGCGTTCATGTACGCGACCATAAGTACCTCGTTCGTTTCGATATTCTGTACAACGGCGGGAATAAGTCCGCGCGAATCGAATTTCAATACGTTTATAATTTCTTCCATGTACGTAACCTCCTATTATTTAAGCTCCATGAGCCGCCAATTTTTTACAAGATAATCCACGCCCGATATTACCGTGAACAAGACCGAAAGCCATATAAGTATATCGGAGATAAGGCGCGGCTGTACCCCAAAAACAGTTGAACGCACAGGCAGAAGCAGCATCGCCGCTATTATAGCAATCATCTGCGTTACCGTTTTCAGCTTGCCCCACATGCTCGCCGCCACTACCTTGCCTTCGCCGGCGGCGACCAGCCTTACTCCCGCGACCATAAACTCGCGCGCGAGCACTATCATGAGCGCCCATACCGACATGCGTCCGTAGTGCATGAGTATCAGAAACGCCGCCGTAGTCAAAACCTTGTCCGCAAGCGGATCCACAAACTTTCCGAAAGTCGTCATTTGGTCGTACTTCCTTGCCACATATCCGTCGAGCCAGTCCGTGACGGACGCAAGCACAAACACGCCCAAAGCGGCGTAATGGCAAGCCGCACTGTCGATCATAAACAGTACCATGAATATGGGCACAAGTATGACCCGCAGCAGTGTTAATTTGTTGGCTGTGTTCATTTTTTTTACCTCCCGCGGCGCGGTTATTTTGTTACCGCTTGTCCGCTTAAATCGTATTCACTCGCGTCGAGCACCTTTACCTTTATTATATCTCCCTCATTGATCTCGTCCTCCGCGCCGAAATATACCTTGCCGTCCACGTCTATGCTGTCGCCGCGGCTCCTTCCGTAAAAAAGGAAGCTGTCCTCGTCATAGCCTTCGACTATCACCTCTATCGTCTTGCCGAGCTTCGCGCGGTTAAGGTCGAGCGATATGCCCTGCTGGAGCGTCATAAGCGCGTCAAGGCGCTCGTTCTTTACCGCCTCGTCGACCTGATTCGGGAATGACGCGGCGGGAGTATCCTCCTCCTGCGAATACGTAAACACGCCCATACGGTCAAATTTGACCGTTTTGACGAAATCGTAAAGCTCTTTAAAGTGCTCCTCCGTTTCACCCGGGAAACCCACTATAATGGACGTTCGTATTGTGCAGTCGGGCAGCTTTTTACGTATTTTCTCTATTTTGTCAAGCATTTCCTCGCGCGTGGTGCGTCTTGCCATGCGGCGAAGGATGTAATTGTCGGCGTGCTGCACCGGCATATCTATATAATTGCATATCTTACCGTGCTTCGCCATCACGTCTATAAGGCTGTCGGTTATGGCTTCGGGGTAAAGGTAGTGCACGCGTATCCACTCTATTCCCTCCACCTTTACAAGCTCCTCGAGAAGCATGTCAAGCGAGTTTTTGCCGTATATGTCGGAGCCGTAACGCGACGTGTCCTGAGCTATCATTATAAGCTCCTTAACTCCGCTTTCGGCAAGCCGCCGCGCCTCGTCCGTAATATCCTCTATGCTCCTGCTGCGAAAATGACCGCGTATAAGCGGTATCGCGCAGTATGTGCAGTTGTTGTCGCATCCGTCCGCTATCTTAAGGTACGCCGTGTACGGCGGCGTTGACAGCATGCGCGGCAGGTGCGAGGGCGGCGTTCTGTTTATGTTGCCGCATATGACGACCTTTTCACCCGCGAACGCGTCCTTTATTACACGCGCTATTTTGTCGTAGTCGCCTGTGCCAAGTACCGCGTCAACCTCCGGCAGCTCCGTAAGGATCTCCTTGCTGTACCTCTCCGCAAGGCAGCCGGTCGCGATAAGGAGCTTGCACCTGTCCTCCTTATATTTAGCCATTTCCAGTATAGCGTCTATTGATTCCTGTTTTGCTTGCTCGATAAAGCCGCACGTGTTGACTATTATCACGTCCGCGTCTGAAGCGTCGTATGTTATGTTAAAGCCGTCCGACGCGAGTATGCCGAGCATCGTTTCGGCATCTGTCTGATTTTTCGCGCAGCCGAGCGAAACAAGACCGATGTTATACATATGTTTACTCTCCGTATTCCGTCTTAATATTTTCGATACAGTTTTTTATGTCGCTGAATTCGTAGCCTCGGTATAAAAAGTAGCGTATGCACTTGTCAACGTTTTTTTTGTCAAATCCGCCGAGTTTTTTTCTCACAAGCGGAAGAAGAACGTCCTCTTCGTCATCATCGAGCTCCGCGATCGCTTCCTCAATGTGCTCCGCGTCGATACCTTTACTGTAAAGCTCGGATTTAATGCGCCTTATTCCGTACTTTTTGAGGTTCTTTAAATCACGTGCTTTTGCAACGGCATATTTTTTGTCGTCCACAAATCCGTAATTGCGGCAAAAATTAAGTATTTCCTCTATGTCGTACTCCTGCGCTCCCGCGATTTTGAGCTTATCCGCAAGCTCCTTCTCGCTGTGGGCGCGGTACTCCAAAAGCCTCAGCGCCTTATCCTTCGCTTCCTCGTAGGTAAGCTCCTTTTTCTCGTATCTTCCTTTTCTCATTTCAGTTCAAAATAGCGGAACAGCCGTCCTATATCCAGTCCGCCCACAACCTTATCCTTATATTTTTCACGAAGATGGTCGTAACCCGACACCATCTGCTCGGAGCGTATGCCGTAGCTTAGCGACATATACGCCTCGATGTACGCCGACAGGTGGTCGCAGCAGCGCACAAGCTGACCGTCCATCGGGTTATACTTATCCTCGTTGTATTTTTCGTTTATAATATCCGTAGTCGTGATTTCCAAATCACCGTCGTTTATCACCTTGGAATCAAACTCGTTTTCTGTGTAGTATTCTATATCCCTGTGCCATTCGGGCGGCAGCAGCGGATATATAATTTTGCGCATCTGCTCGTCCTCGATTTCGCTTATTAGACTGTCCAGCCCTTTAACGCTGTTTTTGACCGGCGATACAATATCGCGCGTCAGAACCTCCGGGAGGTCGTGGAAAAGCCCCGTGAAGAAGTTATTTTGAAGCCGTTTCGGGCAGGGATCATTAAGCTCCAGCGTCACAAAGTACGACAGTATCGCCACAACGAGCATATGTCCCATTACAAACGTCTGCGGCATTCTCTCCGCCTTCGCCCACCGCTGCTGGTAGCGCAGCTTGCCGATAAGCGACAAAAACTGCTGCAGATACTCGCTTCCGGCGAAATACCGAAATCCCGCGAACGTGTCACACGCGGCAAGTCCCTGCGCCATTTCGTTTTTGACCTGCTCTATGCCAAACGTTTCGCCGTTCATCGGGTAGATTATCTTAAATTCCCAGTTGCTCGCGTGGTAGTGCGCCGCCTTCAGGATTTTCTTTTCGAGCGCGGAGTAGTCCCTGTCGGAGTAATATCTCTCCATACGCTCAAAAAAACCGCCGCCTATCTCACGCATACCGTCCTCAAGCTGCGACAGCACCCAGCGGTCTATCTGATAACCCTTTTCCTCAACGAGCTTGTGGTATATCGGCGGTTTTATGTCGGTCATTACAATCCTGTGAAAAAACTCGAATATGCCGCCCTCGATAAGGCGTATCATGTCCACGCCCTCACCCTCGCATCTCGCGAGAACGTAGGCGTAGAACATCTTGTGCGCCTGCTTGTCAAGCTCGGTAAAGCCCGTCCACGGGCGGATATGGTCGTTCCACCGCTGTATTGACGCCGCTTCGTACATGAGCGTTATAAGAGATTTTTTTATCATGGCTTTCACCTCTGAAAAATGTGTTACTCTCTCGTTACCTTGTAGCCGTTCTTTTCAAGCGTTTTTACTACTCTTTCTCCGTGCTCGCGTCCGCCGACGTCGCACGCGATGTGTATTATAACCTCGTTCGGGTCGAGGTCGGGACTCAATCTGTCGTACTGCACCATAACTATATTCGCGTTTTCCTTCGCGAGAATGTCGGAAAGGTGTCCAAGGCTGCCGGGTATGTCAAGCAGCGTCGCCGCGAATTTCAGCTTCCTCTCGCGCGACATAAGACCGAGCTCGATAATTCTGTTCACAAAGCTAACGTCTATGTTGCCGCCCGACAGCACGCACACGACCTTTTTACCCTTAACGTCTATCTTGTTGTTCAGCACGGCGGCGAGCGTCGTAGCGCCGGCGGGTTCGACCATTTGCTTCGTTCTTTCCAAAAGCAGCAGTATCGCCTCGGAAATTTCCGCGTCGCTCACCGTCACAACGTCGTCGGCGTATCTGTTTATTATCTCCATAGTCTTGTCGCCCGGAGCTTTTACAGCTATGCCGTCGGCGATCGTCGCGGCGGTGTCGGTGACGATTTTCTTCTTTTGCTTAAACGATTTGCATATCGCGGGCGCGCCCTCCGCCTGCACGCCTATTATCTGCACGCGCGGATTTATCTGCTTGATGCACGCCGCGACACCGGCTAAAAGTCCGCCGCCGCCCGCGGGCACAAGCACCATGTCGACCGTCGGCAAATCCTCAAGTATCTCTATACCGATCGTGCCCTGACCTGCCATTACCTCCAAATCGTCAAACGGGTGTAGGAACGTCGCACCCTCTTTTTCGGCGATTTCAACGGCTTTGTTGTAAGCGTCGTCGTAGCAGTCGCCGTGCAATACCACCTTCGCGCCGTAGCCCTCGGTCGCGCTGACCTTGGCAATCGGCGTTGACTTCGGCATTACGATCGTCGCGGGTATCGAGTGTACGTGCGACGCGTAAGCCACACCCTGCGCGTGGTTGCCCGCCGACGACGCGACAGCCGACTTTATCTCGCCCCTTTCAACGAGCGCCGCTATTTTATTTGATGCTCCTCTTATCTTGAACGAGCCTGTTTTCTGCCGGTTTTCGTATTTTAAGTACACGTCCGCGCCCGTCATGCGCGAAAACGTCTGTGACTGCTCTATCGATGTTCTGTGTATCGTCGGCGCGAGCCTTGCCGCCGCTTTTTCAATTTCCTTGAGTTCTAAATCCATTTTGTTCCAAATCCTTTCGTATACTTATCCTTATTCTGTTAATTATACCTCAAATAATCATATTTTTCAATAGTTATTAAGCGTTTTTTTAGTCCTAACCTTTTTCTTTGTCATTTCGTAGCTCATATCGAGCAGCGGGTAGATTTCCTCCGCGTCTACGGTTCCGTCAAGAAGTATCGTGAGCCAGTTTTCGCGGTTCATGTGGTACGCGGGCAAAAATCCTTCCCGAAGCCGCAACGAACCCGACAGTATCGGATCGCATTTTATGTTCAAAATATCGACGTGTTCGCCGCCTTCCATGCCGAGCCGATTTCGTGGCACGTCCATAAAAAGCGCGTACCATTTGCGCGTGTCGCTGTGACGCAGCACGTAATATGTCGGCGCGGTCGAAAACGGTGCGTCCGGCGTTGTTTTATACGTTTTCTTCGCGTATGCCAATATTTGTTCCTTTATCTCGTTCATATGTATACCCTGCCAAAATGTTATTTTATCTCTTTGCTTAAAAATATCTCCGCCGCCTGTGACTTCAATAAGAGGCAGCCGCAATCGGTGTAGCCTATTTTGCGGTAAAAATGCTGCGCCGTTTCGTCGGACTGCGTTGACGTGAGCAGTAAATCATATCCGCGTGATTTCATGTCGTTTTCCCAGTGTTCCATAAGCCGTGTCCCAAAGCCCCGTCCGCGGTGTTTTTCGTCCACGAAAAGCAGCGTGCAGAACGGCGTGTTGTCCCAAAAGAGATTGTAGCGCATAAGTCCGACCGGCGTGCCGTCCGACAGTATCACATAGCCGGTTTTGGCACGTACTTTGCTATGAAACTCCGTTTCCGGCAAGTGGCGGTCAAGGCTGTACCAAAAATCCTTGTCATCATCATTCATGTATCTGATTTCAACCGTTCCCATCTTAGCCGCCTCCCTTTCATTTCCTCTGTAACACTATTTTACCACTTCTTTCGCTGCGGTTCAATAGCTAGTCAAGACCACCGGCTTAGCCGGTGGCTTGCACTGCCCCTATAAGGGGCTATTACTGGCATGCGCTTGTGAGCGCACTGAACGGCTTGTCAGCCGCACCACTTCATCACGCTTGCGCTAAAGCGCTATTTTCTTTTGCTTCCTTTTA
>CANPXG010000019.1 GCA_947585795.1 uncultured Clostridia bacterium | reverse complement strand
TAACGGGCGTCTTTATCGCCTCTATGGCAAATTCCTCGTCTATTTTGGGAATACAAAGTCTGTCACAGGACACGTTCATTCTCGCCATGTTCTTCTCGGGTCTGAAAAGCTGTATCGAGCCGTCCGCGGTGCGGTACGCCTTCAAGCCCTCAAAAATTTCCTGGGCGTAGTGGAGAACCATGCTCGCGGGGTCGATCTGAAACGGCGCGTACGGAACAATTCTCGCGTCATGCCAGCCCTGACCCGCGTCATAGTTCATTATGAACATATGGTCTGTGTAATACTGTCCGAAACCGAGCTTCGACTCGTCCGCCGGCTTCTGCTTCGGATTGGTGGTCTTTGTAATCTTAATTTCCACTGTGAACACTTCTTTCATTAAATAATCTTTTTTGAACCAACCTCTATTTTACTACTTTTTTTTGCCTTTGTAAAGTACTAAAGTAAAAATTCTTGACACGGGACACAAAAACGGACGGCATATGCCGTCCGTTTCGTGAATTTTGATTTATGTGTTTAAAACCCCTCCGTCGGCTTCGCCGACACCTCCCCTAGTAGGGGAGGCTCACGATATGCGCCGCCCGCCGTGTGGCTCCCCTATTAGGTGAACGACGCTTTAGCGTCGTAGGCATAGAGCTTTGCTCGTATGCCGTAGCAAAAGAGCTGTCACACGTAGTGTGACTGAGGGGTTTTGGCGGGCTGTCGGGGTGAACCACACGCACAGCGTGTGGTAGGCGTGTTGCGCAGCAACAAACGCCGTAACAAGGCGCCAGCCCCTACGAAAGACCCCCTTGTTAAAGGGGGCTGGCGCGCGTAGCGCGACTGGGGGATTCCTTTTTAATTTTACAATGAATCCCTCCACCGCCTTCGGCGGTCCTTTTTTGCTACGGCATACGAGCAAAGCTCTATGCCTATGACGCTGAAGCGTCATTCACCTCCCTTTGACAAGTGAACCACACGCCCCGCGTGTGGTAGGCGTGTTCGCTTGCGAACAAACGCCGTAGCAAAGGGAGGCTAACGGGCGGCGAATCACCGCCCCGACGTCCCGCATTTTTTCATCAAATCCCCGTCATTTTTTCAGGAAAAAAGGGGCGGTAGAGCCGCCCCGAAAATTCGTATTACAGGTGCAGTACCCTGCTCTTTATTTCGCTTGTCTTACCCGTGTTCCAAAAGTTCTCGCCGAGGTAACCGCACGTTCTGCGCGTAACGCTGAGCTTGTTATGGTCTTTGTTGTGGCACTGCGGGCACTCCCATTCCAAGTCGTCGTTTATAATTATCTCGCCGTCAAAGCCGCATACCTGACAGTAGTCGGATTTCGTGTTGAACTCGCCGTACTGGATGTTGTCGTAAATATACTTAACAAGCGTTTCGAGCGCGGGCAGGTTGTTCTGCATGTTCGGTATTTCAACGTATGAGATCGCGCCGCCCAGCGATATGTTCTGATACTCGCTCTCGATGTCGAACTTGTCGAACGCGTTTATTTCCTCTCTTACGTCAACGTGGTATGAGTTCGTGTAGTAGCCCTTGTCGGTCACGTTCTTTATTATGCCGTACTTTTCGCGGTCGATCTTCGCGAAACGGTAGCAAAGCGATTCCGCCGGCGTGCCGTAAAGCGCGAAGCCGATGTTGGTCTTCTTTTTCCACTCCTGAACCTTGTCGCGCATATGCTTCATGACCGCAAGTCCGAACTCCTTGCCCTTGCCGCTTGTCTGACTTTCGCCGGTCATGAGGTAGGTGAGCTCGTAAAGTCCGATGTAGCCGAGTGAGATGGACGAGTAGCCGCCGTAGAGGTACTTGTCGATCTTCTCGCCCTTCTTAAGACGCGCGATCGCGCCGTGCTGCCAGTGTATCGGGCTTACGTCCGACAGTGTTCCCAAAAGCGCCTTGTGGCGGCACATGATCGCCTCGAAGCAAAGCTCAAGTCTTTCGTCGAACAGCTGCCAAAACTTATCCATGTCGCCTTTCGCGATGATGCCTATTTGCGGGAGGTTTATGCTGACAACGCCTTGGTTGAAGCGTCCTTCCCACTTGTATTCGCCGTTCTCGTCCTTCCACGGAGCGAGGAACGAACGGCAGCCCATAGGTCCGAAAACGTTGCCCTCGTAGTTCTCGCGCATTTTCTTTGCGCTCAAATAGTCGGGGTACATTCTCTTCGCGCTGCACTTTACGGCGAGCTTCGTAACGTAATCGTACTTGCCGCCCTTTAAGCAGTTGTTTTCGTCAAGCACGTACACGAGCTTCGGGAACGCGGGCGTTACGTACACGCCCTGCTCGTTCTTTATGCCCTCGAGGCGCTGACGAAGTATTTCTTCTATTATTCTCACGTTTTCCTCGACGTACTCGTCGTTTTCGTCGATGTAGAGGAAAAGCGTTACGAACGGTGACTGACCGTTTGTTGTCATGAGTGTGTTTATCTGATACTGTATCGTCTGTACGCCGGACTTGAGTTCGTCGTCCACGCGCATATCGACTATTTTGTTTATCGTTTCGCGGTCAAGCGTGTCGCCAAATTTTTCGACGGCTTCCTTGTAGAACTTGTCGCGGCTCTTTCTCAAATATTTGCCGAGGTGTGCCACGTTTACCGACTGTCCGCCGTACTGGTTACTCGCGACCGCCGCGATGATCTGTGTTGTGACGGTGCAGGCTACCTGAAAGCTCTTCGGGGACTCGATCATTTTGCCGTTCATTACGGTGCCGTTGTCGAGCATATCCTTTATGTTTATGAGGCAGCAGTTGAATATCGGCTGAATGAAGTAGTCCGCGTCGTGGAAGTGCAAGACGCCGTTTTCGTGCGCCAGCGTTATGTGCTCCGGAAGAAGCAGACGCTTCGTAACGTCGCGCGATACCTCGCCCGCGATATAGTCGCGCTGCGTCGAGGCGTGCGCCGTGTTTTTGTTGGAGTTTTCCTCCGCAAGCTCCTTGTTTTCATTTCTTATAAGTCGGAGTATCGAGTCGTCCGTGGTGTTGGATTTTCTGAGGAGGCTTCTTTGATAGCGGTATATCATGTACTTCTTAGCGAGTACGTATTTGTTGTGACCGACGAGCGTTCTTTCTATAATATCCTGTATCGTTTCAACAGGTATAACGTCGCCCGTCATTTTCTCAACGTTCTCAACCGTTTCATTGATAAGCTCTTCGTTCGCTCTCTGCGAATTTTCCACCTCGACATTCGCTTTCTTGATTGCGGCGGTTATCTTACTTGCGTCGTAAGTAACGATCCTGCCGTCACGTTTTTGTACCTTCATTTCCTCATTCCCTTTCTTCAAAGACACATAATCTAAACAAAATCCGCGCTGCACACGCATAACCGTAATGCTTCCGTTCTTCTCTGTAAATACTATATTTTGTGCAACTGAATTATGTAAATCCCTACATCTTGTAGCCTATTATAACACATGCCCCAATTAAATGCAATACGATTTAGTTTACAAATCGAATACAAATAAGGACGAAAAATGTTATATTTTGTAAAGATAATGTAACTTGACAAACGCAAAGCGCGCAGTCAAGCGGATTTTCGCAAATGAATAATTATGAATTTTTTTCATGAGGCTAACTTACAAATAATGTAAATTTTTATGTGCTCGGCGATAAGAGAAAAACAGACAAAGCCCTGAGGCCTTGTCTGTTTTAATTCGTCACAATATTTTAATTAGTGAACAATCGCAAGCTCTGTGTCCTTATCAAAGATATGAAGCTTATTCGTTTCGAACGCAACCTTAATTGTGTCGCCGAGCTTAGCGGTTGAGCGCTGATTAACTCTTGCGGTGAACTGCTCGCCTGCAATCTGCAGGTACAGATATGTCTCCGAACCCATCATTTCGGTTACTTCTACGTAAGCGCTGCATACCGCGTCGGGCTTGTTCGCAATAAATGCTTCGTCGTCATGAAGATCCTCAGGTCTGATACCGAGAATGACTTCCTTGCCGAAGTAATGCGTAAGCTCTTCCGTAACCTTACCCTCGGGAATCTTGATCTTATTATCACCGAATGAAGCGTATACGCCGTCGCTTTCCTTTGAAAGCAGCGCGTTTACAAAGTTCATCTGAGGCGAACCGATAAAGCCTCCGACAAAGAGATTTACAGGCTTGTTGTAGAGGTTTGACGGAGTGTCGACCTGCTGAACGATACCGTCCTTCATAACAACGATTCTCGTACCCATCGTCATAGCTTCCGTCTGGTCATGCGTAACGTAGATAAACGTTGTTTGGAGCTTGTTATGGAGCTTCTTGATCTCCGTTCTCATCGCAACTCTGAGCTTCGCGTCGAGGTTTGAAAGAGGTTCGTCCATAAGGAATACCTTAGGATCACGAACTATTGCACGTCCCATAGCGACACGCTGTCTTTGACCGCCCGACAAAGCCTTCGGCTTTCTGTCGAGAAGATGCTCGATATCAAGGATCTTAGCGGCTTCGTGCACACGCTTATTGATCTCATCCTTCGGTGTCTTTCTGAGCTTAAGACCGAACGCCATGTTCTCGTAAACCGTCATATGCGGATAAAGCGCGTAATTCTGGAATACCATCGCGATATCTCTGTCTTTCGGTGCAACGTCGTTTACAAGACGTCCGCCGATGTAAAGCTCACCCTCGGAAATTTCCTCAAGTCCCGCAACCATTCTGAGCGTTGTGGACTTACCGCAGCCCGAAGGACCTACAAGGATAATGAACTCCTTGTCTTCGATATCGAGCGTAAAGTCGCTTACAGCCGTAACGCCGCCCGAATATCTTTTGTAAATGTGCTTTAATTGTAAATCTGCCATAGTGTTAATCCCCTCTCGTCAATGAATATTTTTTTGCGGCGGAAAATGCGCAAGCATCCTCCGTCAAATTTTTAAGTGCTTTGATAAATCGTCCGACACTTTTTTCTATACGTATATGATAACATATTTGACGGGAAAATGTTAGTCGTATAATTCACAAAAATAGTTTTTATTCTTTAGTAAAAATAACTAAACATTTTCGCGTCCGGTTTGCGTCCTTTGGTGAGGATACTCGTCATTCCTTCGCCTTCGCGTCCGCAATCACCTTATCGGCGACGTTTTGCGGAGCCTGCTCGTACCTTACGAACTCGAACTCGAACGCGCCTCTGCCCTGACTCATGGAGCGCAGGTCTGTCGCGTACTTAAACATCTCGGACATCGGCACCTCAGCCTCGACCATGTTAAGTCCCTCTCTGTCGCTCTCGCCCATGCCGACGATTTGACCGCGCCTTTTGTTTATGTCGCCGATTATATCGCCCATGATCTTCTCGGGTATATATACTTTAAGGTAGCCGATGGGTTCGAGCAGTACCGGCTTCGCCTGTGTAAGTCCTTCCTTGTACGCTATCGCCGCCGCCGTCTTGAACGCCATTTCAGACGAGTCAACGGGGTGGTAGGAGCCGTCAAGCAGCGTGGCTTTGAGGTTTACAACGGGGTAACCCGCGAGCACGCCCTTTTGGCAGCTGTCCCTAAGTCCCTTTTCGACTGCCGGGAAGTAATTCTTCGGTACAGCGCCTCCGAATACCTGCTCCTCGAATATCATTTCCTCGGAAACGCCCGGTTCGAATGCGATCTTAACGTGACCGTACTGTCCGTGACCGCCCGACTGCTTCTTGTGCTTGCCTTCAACGGTAGCCTTGCCCTTTATCGTTTCGCGGTATGGCACAACGGGATCCTCGAGAACCACGTTCACGCCGTACTTGTTCTTCAGACGGCTTACTATAACGTCTATATGCTGCTCGCCCTGACCATTAATGAGCGTCTGCTTCGTTTCGGGGTTGTTGGTGACGGTGAAGGTCGGATCCTCCTCCATAAGTTTTCCCAAACCGTTTATTATCTTTTCCTCGTCGCCCTTCGCCTGAGGCTTGACAGCCATTGAAAGCACAGGCGCGGGGAAGTCGATACCAGTGAGGATTATGTTTTTGCCCTTCTCGCAGAGCGTGTCGCCCGTTTTCGTAAATTCAAGCTTGGCGGTACCGCCTATGTCGCCCGCTTTTATCGATTTCGCGTCAAGCTGCTTCTTGCCGAACAGATTGAACACCTTGCCGATCTTCTCGTTCGCGTCCTTGTTGGGGTTGTAGAGCGTGCTGTCCGCCTTGACCTCGCCCGAGTATACTCTGAAGAGCGACATCTTACCCACATACGGATCGGCGATCGTCTTAAATACCACCGCGGCGGTGGTTTCCGTTTCACTCTGCACGAGCTCGACAGGCTCCGCCGTGTCCGCCTTTCTCGCGATCTCCTCTATCTCCGACGGCGCGGGAAGGTACTTACCCATACCGTCCATAAGCGAGCGCACGCCGATATTGTCCTGACCGCTTCCGCAGTATACAGGGAATATACTTCCGTCCTTTACGCCCTTTCTTATCGCCTGCTTTATCTCGTCAAACGTAAACTCCTCGCCCTCGAAGTACTTTACCATAAGCGCTTCGTCCGTTTCCGCGACAGCCTCCATGATCATGTCGCGAAGCGGCGCTATCACGTCCTCCATGCCGTCCGGCACGGGTATGTCTATTCTGTCCTGACCTTCGTAACGGCGCGCCGTCATGTCGACCACGTCAACGAAGCCCTTAAACTCGCCGTCCTCCTGTATCGGGTAAACGAACGGGGTTATCGACTTTCCGAAAACCTCCTTCATCTGCTCGAGTGTTTTCGTGTAGTCGGCTCTGTCGTCGTCTATCTTGTTTACGAAAAACATAGTCGGGACGCCTCTCTGTTTCGCGTACTTGAACACGTTCTCCGTGCCGAC
The DNA here is from genome assembly GCA_947585795.1 of uncultured Clostridia bacterium. GTDB lineage: Bacteria > Bacillota > Clostridia > UBA1381 > UBA1381 > Hominilimicola. The sequence continues at coordinate 33,071 of CANPXG010000019.1, read as the reverse complement.
GCTTACGCCGCTTCTGCCGCTTAATACTATAAGAGCGCTGTCCGCGGCTCTCAGTCCCTCTTTAACGCCTCCCGCGAAGTCAAGAAATCCCGGCGTGTCTATGACGTTGTATTTCATGTCCTTCCACTCTATCGCCGCGACAGCCGTGGAAATACTGAACTGTCTTTTGATTTCCTCGCTGTCGAAATCGGTGACCGTGTTTCCGTCAACCGTCTTGCCCATTCTGTCCGTCATTTTCGCGTTAAAAAGCATCGCCTCGGTAAGCGTCGTCTTACCGCATTTTCCATGGCCCATAACGGCTATGTTCCTTATGGCATCCATCGCGTATGTTTTCATAATAACAAATCCTCCTTTGGTTATAACTGATAAATTACGGGCAAAAGCCCGTACATATTTTATATATACCCTTCTTTATCTTCTTAATAACATAAAAACGTATGTTCATATTGTAGAAATCGCCGTGTACTTTTTGTATATGTTGACGGTTTTTTGACGCTTAAATTTTCGCGGCGAATATTGACAGGCGGGGTAAATAATTATATAATTTATGTATAGTGAATATAAATAAGGAAGGACGGGAAAATATGTATACGGCAAATGAAAAAAGATACGAAGTTATGAAGTACAACAGGTGCGGACGAAGCGGTCTTAAGCTTCCCGCGTTTTCGCTCGGTCTGTGGCACAACTTCGGCAGCGGCGACAATTACGACAACATGGTCGATATGCTCACGACCGCGTTTGACATAGGAATAACGCATTTTGACCTCGCGAACAACTACGGTCCCTACCCCGGAAGCGCCGAGGAAAATTTTGGCAAGGTGATGAGGAACGAGTTTAAGCCGTACCGCGACGAGATAATCGTATCGACGAAGGCGGGTTACGGTATGTGGGCAGGTCCCTACGGCGATCACGGCTCGAGGAAGTACCTCATAGCGAGCCTCGATCAAAGTCTGAAGCGTCTTGGTCTTGACTACGTGGATATTTTCTATCACCACCGTCCCGATCCCGAAACGCCTATGGAGGAAACGGCGGCGGCGCTCGATCACATAGTGAGAAGCGGTAAGGCGCTGTACGTCGGTGTGTCAAATTACAGTGCGGAACAGACAAAGGAAATGTCGCGTATTATGAAGTCGTTGGGTACGCCGCTGATAATTCATCAGCCGCGTTACAATATGTTTGAGCGTTGGATCGAGGACGGACTTCTCGACGTGCTCGACGAGGAGGGTATGGGTTCCATCTCGTTCTGTCCGCTTGCGCAGGGTATGCTTACGAATAAGTATATAAACGGTATTCCGGCAGATTCGCGTGCGGCGAAAGCGTCGCCGTTCCTCACGAAGGACGGTATAACGCCGGAGAAGATAGAAAAAATCGTGAAGCTTAACGAAATAGCCGAAAACCGCGGTCAGTCGCTCGCGCAAATGGCGTGCGCGTGGAACCTGCGCGGAGGCAGGCTGACGAGCGTGCTCTTGGGCGCGTCACGGTCTGCGCAGCTCACGGAAAACGCCGCGTCGCTCGCGAACCTCGACTTTACGTCGGATGAGCTTGACGCGATAGACAGTATATTAAAGTAAATTTTTAAAGCCAAAGGCGGCGCGGATACGGTATCCGCCCGTCTGTTTTTTTACGGAGGTGTTTTTAATGGATATTTATACGGAACTTGCAGAGCTTACACAGCGCGCGAAAAATGATGAGGCGCTTAAGCGTGAGCTTATACTCACGCGCAGTGAGCCTGACAGAGTCAAGGCGTTTTGCGACAAGTGCGCCGAGCTTGGCTACACGCATATAACCGTGTACGAGCTTTTGACAGCCGGTGAGGATTTTTGCGCCGCGATGCTCAGGAGCGTAAACGGCGGCGGCGTTGAAGCGCCCGATAACTGGGACGATTTTTATGAAATGTTTTTTGACGAGATCGAAAAGTAAGACGTGAAAAACCTCTCATCGGTCAGACGATGAGAGGTTGTATTTTTCCTTCTTTTATGAGATTTATGAACGTGTCCGTCATCTTGGGATCGAATTGTCCGCCCTTGCACTTCTCAAATTCCTCGAGAATTTTTTCCTCGGGGAGCCGCTTGCGGTACACTCTGTTACTGCTCATGGCATCGTAAGCGTCGGCGATACATATTACCTTCGCGACGTACGGTATCTCGTCGCCCTTCAGTCCTTCGGGGTAACCTGTGCCGTCGTAGCGCTCGTGGTGGTAGAGTGCGCCTATTTCGAGCCCCGGCAGGTACGTTATGTCTTTAAGTATGTTCGCGCCGACCTCGGAGTGGGTTTTCATGATTTCAAACTCGTCGTCCGTAAGGCTGCCCTTTTTGTTCAGTATCGCGTCGGGTACGCCGATCTTACCTATGTCGTGAAGCAATGCGACGATGCGCACGTTGTTCGCCTCTTCCTCGTCCGAGCCGAGCTCCCGCGCAAGCACGTAAGAGTAATACGAAACTCGCTGTGAATGTCCCTTCGTGTAATCGTCCTTCGCGTCGATAGTCTTTACTATCGTGTGGATCGACTGCAGCGTCATTTCCTTTAAGTGCTTCGCGTCCTCGTTTATCTGACGAACGTACTCTATATTTTTCGCGCTTATGCTCTCGTAAAGCCGCGCCGTGGCGTAGCTGCCGGCGAAGCACAGACAAATCAGCGCTATTTGTATCTCGTGGTCGCGGCTGTTTTCAAGCGTTAACATGCGTCCGCCTATTCCGCCGCGCGACCATATGTAGATAAATAAGAGGTTTATTATCAGTACTATTATTCCGCTGATCAGGATAAGCCGTTTTCGGTGGTACAGTATCATAAACGTCAGCATCGGGAATATGTACGTGAATACCAAAAACGTGTTGCCAGTCAGCATGACGAAGGTGTACATGATCAGGTAGCCGACAACCGCGACGTACTTGAACGCGGAGGATTCCGGCCGGCGCTTGTAGATGATCACGGATATAAGCTCGGGCACAAACAGCACGCACGCAAAGACAGCCACGTACCCGAAGGTGCGCGTGCCTTTTACAACCTCCAACAGATACGAAGCCGCGAGGACGACGTTTATCACCGTCCATGCTTTTATGATTAAGCTGTTTACCCGTTTTGTTTCAGCCTTCATTATCCACTCTCTCCCAAAAATTTATTACAACCTACATACCTGAATACTATCCTATCACATTTTTTCCGCTTTGTAAATATCGTTTTGTGACGAATTTGATGTTTTTTACGTCGTGACGACTATTTTTTCTTGTTTTTTTACGTTATTATGTATGTTTTTCGAGTGGAAGGGGTGAGCGAAGGCGCTGTCCTCTTTATGGGGACAGCGCCTTCTGAGATTTTTACCTTGTCATATTCAAATACCGTTCAAACACGGCTGCGCCCTCGGTGCGGGTGATATTCACTTTCCGTTCCGTTTATATCGGACGTGGAAACGGGGTTTACACTTTCATCGCCGCACTTGTAGTCTGCCATTGTAACACTCGCTCTGCCTTTCGCTTTTTCATCGTTCATTCCTCCGGTTATAATTCTATCGTAAATATACTGCATATTGACATTTTTCTTCACATATATTATAATTACAACACGTTCACCCATGAACAGGTCGATGATTTGGAGTGATTTTTATGAAAAAATTGTTTACGGTAGGTCAGGTGTGCAAATGCTGCGGGATTTCACGTTCAACTCTTCTGCGTATGGAGGACAGAGGTCTTTTGTCGCCCGCGCACGTCGATGAAGATACGGGGTACCGCTATTATGATATTTATAACGTGACAAAGGTGTTGCATATTCAGATGTTTTTGGATATGGGACTTACGTATGACGACGCGTATGCGTACTACGCGTCGAACGGTAAATCGCCCGAGCTTCTTGCCGCGCTCGAAAGTCGTCTTACGCTTCTTACAAGAGCGTATGAGGAGATGAAGCTGAGAATGGACGATAAGCAGCACCTCCGACTGGAAATTATCAAACTGCCCGAATATGTATGTTACCAAAAGGAATTTAAGGGTGCGACTTGGAGCGAAAAATACCGCGATATGTATAATCTTTTCGGCGAGGTCGTGGAAAAGGGGTACAGACCGCTTTTATCGGAAAGGCTTTTTGTTATAAATAACAATGATTGGTCGGAGAAAGAAAATACTTATATTTGCTGTGTGCCGCTTGAACCGTCCTGCGCCGACGAAAACACCGTGTTTTATCCGAGCTGCACGGCGTTTTCCATGATGTGTTACGGGGATTATAAAGCCGTAGGCAAGGCGCATGCCGAGTTTGATGAAAAGATCCGCGCTCTCGGTCTGAAGCCCACGGGCGATAAACGCGGTATAGGTATCGTAAGCGGTTATACCGGCAAAGAATTTTCGCAGGAAAAATACGTGTCGCGCCTTGTCGTCCCGATCGAGGACTTGAACAAGGAGGAAATCGAGAAGCTGAGTCGGAGTGGGTTGATTAAAAATAGGTGAGCGCATAAAATACTCAAAAGGCAGTGCAAGCACTAAAAAAGCACCAAGTATTTATACTCGGTGCTTAATAATTTTTTTAAGATAAAAGTTTGCTTATGCTTGACTTTAGTGCCGGAAAATCATTTGTTACAGTGTCATAAACGTCGGTCATATCAAGTGTACCATATTTATGCGCCGCAATATCACGAAATCCGGCAATCTCTTTCCACGGAATTTGCTTGTTTTCCTGCCTTATCTCGGTCGATAGGTTCTTAACGAGCTCGCCTATATTTATGACAGTCATACATACGCCGCGCTTAAAAAATTCATCACTGTCAAAGGAATTGAAATCCCTTTCCTTCATAGCTTCCAGTACAATGTCAATCTCGTCAATGATTTTTTCAAGGATTATTCTGTCTTTATGCTGCATATAACGGCACCACCTTGTCTATTTCAAGTATAGAACCCTTCGGAACAGGTGAATGTATCACATCTACGGGTGTTCCCAAAAGCTCCTCCAAACGCAGTTTCAGACCGCTTAGTGTGATCAGTGAAACAGAGCGTGTTTTGAACTCAACTAAAATATCAACATCACTTTGCGGTGTATTTGTTCCGTTAGCATAAGAACCAAACAATTCCATTCTTGTAATAGGGTATTCCGCCGCAGCCGTTTCACAGGCTTTTATTATTTGTTCTATTGTAAGCATCTGTTTCATCTCCTTTACATTCAGCTTTTCTTATATTATATACAATTATCCTTATAAAGTCAATTCCTTTAATTCAATCCGCCCATTGCGTAGAAATCGCTCGCCCGCAAGGGCGCTAAATCGCGAACGCTGCACTATTATGTGGCGTACTACTGCGCATCGTGCTTCGCACGACCGCCGCAAGCTAGCGGCAGCGAAGCTGCCTACATTTTTGCTCCGCAAAAATTGTACGCTTCGGCTTGCTTTGTAGTACGCATGCAACTGACTGCGGCTCCGCCGCGAAAGTTGCAACAACGTATCGTTTGAGCGCTGACTTTTTTATGAAATAAAAAAAGTCGGCGCGAACGCCACAAGCGCCCGCGAGGGCGCACCCCCGTACGAAGCCCAAAGCGAAGCGACGGCTTCGGACGGAAAAGGAGCACCGTGCGGCTAAAAAAAGAACCCTTTGCTTTCGCAAAGGGTTTGTAAAAATGCCGCACGGTGCGACGTGGTGGGAGAGAATGGATTCGAACCATTGAAGTCGAAGACAACAGATTTACAGTCTGCCCCCTTTGGCCACTCGGGAACTCTCCCGTATTGGAGCTGGTGATGGGACTCGAACCCGCGACCTGCTGATTACAAATCAGCTGCTCTACCAATTGAGCTACACCAGCGTGTCCACTCCTTGCGGAGTGTGTTACGCATCCGCTTCGCGTCCGCGTACTTGCTAATGCGTCCGCTTTGCGTCCGCATACTAACGCGTTTGCGTAGCAAACGCGTACGTGGTGGGAGTTACAGGGCTCGAACCTGTGACATCCTGCTTGTAAGGCAGACGCTCTCCCAGCTGAGCTAAACTCCCATTACCTCTAAAAATATACACTGGTCGGGATGACAGGATTTGAACCTGCGGCCCTCTGGTCCCAAACCAGATGCGCTACCAAACTGCGCTACATCCCGTTGTTCTCATCCGTCAGACGACTTGTATATAATAGCAAAGTTTTTTTCTTTTGTAAACCTCTGTTATTTGCGTTTTTCTACCGTTTTTGTACCGTTTTCTTTAAAATGCTTCCGTTTTCTACCGTTTTCTTCATTTTAATGTTTTTTGACGCTCGGAAAAAAGCGATTATCAGCACAAAAACAAGCACCGCGCCTATGTATCCGCAAATCCGATAAACGGTGTTTATAAGATTTGAAAATCCCGCGCCACTCATGCAAAATGACAGCGTTAAAAGCATCAAAACCGCGCCCGTACGTCCCGTTTTCGCACCGATAATGTCTATCACGCCGAACCCGTTTGACACGCCTGTCGTCAGCACGGCGAAAAACAGCATGACGGAATAAAACGCGCCGAGCGCCCAATGCTGACGCATAGCCATTGTGAGCATGGGTATCTCGCCCAAATTGATTTTACCGAAGTAGATCTCGAGCACGCCCCAAATAAGCGTTATCATGACGAATAGGATAAGTCCCGACGCGGCGGAACACAGCAAAGCCTCACCGCGTCCCGATAAATTTCTGCTCATGCCCGTAAGCACGGTGCCCGCGGTGAGCAAGTTGTATCCCGCGTAAGCCGCGCCCGACGCCGCTATCGGCACGACCGACGCGCTCGCCTGATGCTCCCTGAAACGTAGTATGTACAGGCAGGTGAATATTATTCCAAGTATTATTACAGCGCCCAGCGCGGAGTTGATTTTCATGATTTTTCTGTTACCGGTAAAAAATATAACGCCGCACAAAACGGTGAACAGAGCCGCGCCGAAAATACGCGGTAAGCCTGATACGATCTCGCACATCTCGCCCGCGCACGCGGTCATGACGCACACCGACGCGGCGGCGAAAACGAGCGTCATGAGCTTTATCGCTCCGCAGACGCGTTCGCGGTGAAAAACCGCGTCCAAAAGGTCGGAGTAGCTGTATACGCGGTTACGCGCGCACGCGCAAAGTACCGCGCACGAAAACAGAAAAAACGCGGCGCACGCGATAAATATGCCGATCATGCCGTGCCTGCCGTAACGCACGAAAAAGCTTACTATCTCCTGTCCCGACGCGAACCCCGCGCCGATTACGGCGGCAGCGTAGCCGCAGGACACCCCGACAATTTTCAATATGTTTTTAAGCATACGCCTCGCCCCCTAAACAAGCCTATGCAAAAAAACGGCGCGGTATTCTTTTTAATACCGCGCTCACAGTGAGTTGTTATCTTGCTATTGATAAAATTTTAAATTCCATTTCGCCGCCCGGTGTTTCGGCTTTCACCGTTTCGCCCGCGCTTCTGTTAAGGCACGCCGCGCCTATCGGCGACTCATACGAAAGTTTGTTTTTGTAAGGATCCGCCTCAGTCGAGCCCACGATCGTATACTGCTTCTCCGTGCCAAATATTTCAAGCACGACTTTCGAGCCGGGTGTTACCACGTCTGACTTTATTTCCTCGTCGTCGAGTACTCTCGCGTATTTGAGCATGTGCTCTATCTCGCCTATTCTCGCCTCAACTTCGGCTTGCTCGTTCTTCGCCTCGTCATACTCGGCGTTCTCCGAAAGATCTCCGAATGAGCGCGCTTCCTTGATTTTTTGCGAAACCGCTTTTCGTGTTACGTTCTTCAGTGTGTCAAGCTCCGCCTCAAGATCTGCTTTACCTTCCCGTGTTAAAACATATTCTTTTGCCTCAGCCATCTCGTCATTCCTCCAAAATTATTCATTTTCAGCTACCCATTATACACGCTTTTAGTATAATTGTCAAGGTAAAATTCACTTATATTTATCTGAAAAATATGCATTTTTGTATTAATATTATACTGTTTTTTATTGAAAATACCCATAAAATGTGATATGGTGTATGTAATTAAGTAACAAGGAGAATTTATTATGTTCAGAAAAATGCGAAGAAGCCGTCAGGAGCTTAGTCACGCGGAATGTGAAGAAATTTTAAAAAAAGCCACGTCGGGCGTTCTTGCCGTGTCGGGCGACGATGATTACCCTTACGCCGTGCCGCTGAGTTACGTTTATCACGGCGGTAAAATTCTTTTTCACTGCGCGAAGGAAGGTCACAAGCTCGACGCGATAAAGCGAAACCCGAAAGCGTCATTTTGCGTCATATACAAGGACGACGTTGTGCCGGAGAAGTACACGACTTATTTTCGGAGCGTGATAGCCTTCGGTAAGACGCGCGTGCTCGGTGAGGACGAGATACTTCCCGCCATAACGCTGTTGGCGAAGAAGTACTACCCGTCGGACAGTGAGGAAAACCGCAGCGCGGAGATAGAGAAAGAAATGAGCGCGCTTTGCATGTTCGAGCTTAACGTGGAACACTTAAGCGGCAAAGAGGGTATCGAGCTTACAAAAAAGCGCGAAAACGCGTAAAAACGCGGGGACGTTTTTGTCCCCGCGGTATTTTTTTATTTCGCAAGCAGCGCGTCAAGCTCTGACGAGATCGCTTCCTTATTAAGATCTCTGCCTATGAACACGAGCTTTATCATTCTGTCGCCGCAATCTTCGTCCCAGTCGTCCATAAGCGACGGATTTTCCTTCAAAAACTCCTTGAGCTTTCTCTTCGGCGCACTCGCGAGCCACAAACCGTTCTCGTATACCTGTACCTGCTTGCCCGCCTGCTCGAACACGTAAGACATGTTCTTATTTTCTTTGAGCCATATAATGCCCTTGCACCTTATGACGTTCGCCGGAAATCTCTCGTTTGCCCAGTTCCTGAGCTTGTCGAGCGAAAACGGCTTACGGCGGTAGTACACAAACGAGCCGATACCGTACTCCTCCGCCTCACCGTGGTCGTGGTCATGGTGGTGGTGATGGTGGTGACCGTGATGCTCATGCTCGTCATGGTCGTGATGGTGATGTTCATGCTCATCGTGGTCGTCGTCATGATCGTGATGATGCTCATGCTCATCGTGGTCATGGTCGTGATGCTCATGCTCGTCGTGGTCGTCGTCATGGTCGTCCTTTTCAAACTCCGTTATCCAACCCGCCGACGAGTACGTTTCCTCCAAGTCGAACTGCTTTGTGTCGAGCACGTCCTTCATATCGACCTTACAGTAATTTGTTTCGATGATTTTCGCCTTCGGCTGCAGCGCCTTCACAACGGCGCGCACCTTGCCAAGATCGTCCTCACTCACCTCGTCTACCTTGTTTATTATAATAGTCGAGCAGAACTCTATCTGCTGTATAAGCAAATTCTCTATGTCCTCCTCGTCCACCTGTCCCATAAGTCTGTCACCGCCGGCGAACTCGTCAACAAGGCGCAGCGCGTCAACGACGGTCACGACACAGTCAAGCTTTACTATAGGCGGCACGTTGCTGCCCTCTACCGAACCGTCCATCATCGAAATCGTCTGCACGATGGGCAGCGGCTCGCATATTCCGCTTGCCTCGATCAGTATATAGTCAAACTTTCCCGATGTTGCAAGCTCCGCGATCTGTTTCATCAAATCGACTTTAAGCGTGCAGCAAATACAGCCGTTCGTGAGTGGTACAAGGCTCGCGTCCTCCTCCTGTACCATGCCGCCCTTCTGAATGAGGGACGAGTCTATGTTGACCTCGCCTATGTCGTTCACGATCACGGCGCACTTGTAACCCTCCTGATTCGAGAGAATGTGGTTCATAAGCGTTGTTTTGCCCGCGCCGAGATAGCCCGTCAACAGCGTTATCGGTATTCTTCTGTCCAATTTTATTACCTCTTTCCTTACGCCTTCACGGCGCATATTTTAATTTTTCAAAAACTCCGCCGCTTCCTCGAGCACGCTGTCAAGAGAAATCGTGTCAAGACCGTGCGTTTCGCCCTCTATTATGTGAAGCGTTACATTATCCATACATTTCTTATACCGCAGCGAACCGATAAGTCCGACCGCCTCGTCCTTCGTGCCGTGAATGATGAGCGTCTTGCCGAGGAACATCGAGGTCGTTTCGTACACGGGAATTGTACGCGCCAGGCGCATATATTTCTGACCGAGCCTGTAATCGTTCTGCTCAACATCCTTCATATCTATATACTCGGGCGGATCGTAGGTGTCGTATATTTTGCCGAAACACGAGCCGCGCTGAGCATCATCGGGTATCGTCGCCGCCGGAGCCATTAAAACGAGCTTTTTCACAAGCTCCCTGTAATAACCCGCCGTCATACCGCCGACAAGAGCACCCTGCGAATGTCCGGCTATATATATCTCGCTTACCCAATCGAGCTTTCTCACGTACTCCATTATCGCCATAGCGTCGAGTATCTCGCCGTACACCGTCATATCCTCAAACTCGCCGCCGCTTTCGCCGTGACCGTTAAAATCAAAGCGTATTACGGCTATGCCGCGCTTTAACAGCTTTTCGGCAAGTATGTCGTGCATACCGCCCTTGCCCACGCCTCTGCTCGACATAAGTCCGTGGAATATTATCGTTATCGGACATTTGTCTATTCCTTCAGGTCTTTCGAGCGTACCTTTAAGCGTCAGCCCATCTCTTTTTAAGGTTATTTCCTCCATATCCGTCACCCTCATTACTTGTTCTCGTTTATAAATTTGCACGCGCTTTCTATTGCCTCCGAAACAGGCATTTCCACAGCGTTTGCTTCACCGCGAAGCTTATATTCGACTATGCCCTCACCGCATTTTTTACCGACTACGATACGCGCCGGAACGCCTATGAGGTCGCTGTCCTTGAACTTTACGCCGGGACGCTCGTCGCGGTCGTCAAGAAGGGCTTCCACGCCGTTTGCGAGAAGCTTTTCGTAAATCTCCTCCGCCATTTTTACCTGCTCGTCATTCTTCGCGTTTACGGGTACCACGCTGACCTCATACGGCGCGATCGCCACAGGCCAAATTATGCCGTTTTCGTCGTTGTTCTGCTCAACGGACGCGGCAAGGCAGCGCGTTACGCCTATTCCGTAGCAGCCCATTATAACGGTCTTTTCCTCACCCGTTTCCGTTTGAGCAGTAAGTCCGAGCGCCTTGGAGTACTTTGTGCCGAGCTTAAATATATGTCCTACCTCGATACCCTGCGCAGTCTTTATCGGTTTGCCGCATTTCGGGCACGCGTCGCCCGAAGTGATCGTGCGTATATCGGCAACCGTGTGCGGCGTAAAATCTCTGCCCATATTTACGTTTTTATAGTGCATATCCGTTTCGTTCGCGCCGACGATGAAGTTTTTCATAAGCTCCACTTCCTTATCGGCGTACACGGGAATATCAAGTCCGACGGGACCCGCGAAACCGACTTCGGCGTTCGTAAGCTGTCTTACGATATGCGGCTCGGCAAGCTCCAAATCATCTGTGCAGCCGACGAGGTTCTTGAGTTTGACCTCGTTAACGTCCCTGTCGCCGCGAACCATCGCCGCGATATACTTATCGTCCGCCTTGTACAGTATGGTCTTTACAAAATTGTACGGCTTCGCGTTCATGAAGTCAACAAGCTCTTCTATCGTGTGAACGTTCGGGGTATGGATCTTTTCCATAGCCAAATCACCCTCTACGCAGTCGACCTCGGTCGGGATACATTCCGCCTTTTCAAAATTCGCCGCGTAGCCGCAGAAATCGCAGTACGCGATACCGTCCTCGCCCACGGGTGATTTTACCATAAATTCCTGACTGCCGCTGCCGCCCATAGCGCCGCTGTCCGCGTCAACTATCGTAAAGTCGAGCTTTAAGCGGTTAAAAATACGGCAGTACGCGTCGTACATAGCCTTATAGCTTTCGTCAAGTCCCTCCTCGGTCAAGTCGAAGCTGTACGCGTCCTTCATCACAAACTCACGGCTTCTTATCACGCCGAAACGCGGACGTCCCTCGTCACGGTACTTATGCTGTATCTGATAAAGCGTCATCGGGTACTCCTTGTACGAGCGCACGTTGTCGATAACAGCCTGTGTAAACAGCTCCTCGTGCGTCGGACCAAGACAGTAGTCACGGTCGTAGCGGTCTTTAAGCTTGAACATACTCGCGCCGAACACGTCCCACCTGCCCGATGCTTGATACGCCTCGGCGGGCAAAAGCGCGGGCATTAAAAGTTCCTGCGCGCCTGCTCTGTCCATTTCCTCGCGCACTATCTGTTCTATTTTGCGCTCGACTCTGAGGCCAAGCGGTAAGTATGAGTATATGCCCGACGACAGCTTGCGGATAAGTCCCGCGCGCAACATCAGCTTATGGCTTGTTATTTCAGCCTCCGCAGGTACCTCCCTAAGCGTAGGCATAAGCAGTTTTGACATTCTCATTATCGTGTGTTCCTTTCCTATTAATACTTATCGCTCTTAATAAGCGTGCCGATACCGGTTTTTGTAAATATTTCGAGCAGCAGGCAATGCGGTATGCGTCCGTCGATTATATGCACGCCGGCAACGCCCTTGTCGATTGCCTCAAGGCAGCCGAGCACCTTCGGTATCATGCCGCCGCTTATCGTGCTGTCGTTTATCATTTCAAATATTTCGTTCTTGTGCACCTCGTATATTACCCTGCCGTCGTTGTCCTTTACTCCCTCAACGTCGGTAAGCAAAATCAGCTTTTCCGCCTGCACCGCCGACGCGACCGCCGCCGCGACGGTGTCGGCGTTGATGTTGTAGCTGTTACCCTCATCGTCCGTACCTATCGGCGCGATCACGGGTATATATTGGTCGGACGCGAGCAGGTCTATAAGACAGTGCTTTATGTGCACGATGTCGCCGACGTAACCTATATCCACCTTTTCACCGTCCACCTCGGTGTACTGTCTTTTACATTCTATAAAGCTGCCGTCGATACCGCTTATGCCGACGGCGCGTCCGCCCTTTGTGTTCAAAAGCGCGACGATCTCCTTGTTCGTCTTACCGATAAGCACCTGCTGGGCGGTGTGCATCGTTATTTCGTCCGTTACCCTAAGTCCGTTTACGAAACGGCTCTTTACGCCCCTGTCGCTCAATGCCTTTGAAATGTCGGGACCGCCGCCGTGGACGACTATCGGATTAAGTCCTATAAACTTTAAAAGCGTTATATCCTCCATGACGGAGTTTTTAAGCTCGTCGTTTACCATCGCGTTACCGCCGTACTTTATGACGACGGTTTTACCCGAAAATTTTTGTATGTAAGGCAATGCTTCTATAAGTATGCCCGCTTTTTTTATAAGTTCTTCCATTTATCATGTCCTCCGTGATTATCAGAGATAAAATCCCGCGTTTTGAAGCGCCGTCTTTTCGTCAAGTCCAAACAGCAAATTCATGTTCTGCACTGCCTGTCCCGCCGCGCCCTTGACTATGTTGTCGAGCGCCGACACAACGACGGCTCTTTGAAGCCGCTTATCGTAGCACACGCCTATATCGACAAAGTTCGAGCCCGCGACGTGCTTCGTTTCGGGCAGCTCGCCCACTTCCTTTACGCGCACAAAAAACTCGTCCTTGTAAAATTCCTTGTACATCGTGACAAGCTCCTCCGCGCTCGACGGTCGGTTGAGGTTTACATAAATCGTCGAAAGTATGCCGCGCTTTTGCGGTATAAGGTGCGGCGTGAACGAAATTATGATCGGCTCGCCCGCGATATTGGAAAGCTCCTGCTCTATCTCCGACGTGTGGCGGTGGTTCGTGACCTTGTACGCCTTCGTCGTTTCCGTGCACTCGCAGAAGTGGTTCTGCAGTGACAGTCCGCGTCCCGCGCCCGTCACGCCCGACTTCGCGTCCACGATTATATTTTTCGTTTCGGCTATTTTGTTCGCCAAAAGCGGTGCCGCGCCAAGTATCGAACACGTCGTGTAGCAGCCGGGGTTACCGATAAGTCTTGCCTTTTTTATTTTTTCACGGTGAAGCTCCGGCAGTCCGTACACCGACTCCTTCAAAAGCTCGGGCGACGAGTGCTTTTCACCGTACCACTCCTCGTACACCGCCGCGTCGTCGTAGCGGTAGTCGCCGCTTAGGTCTATCACCTTAAGTCCTCTGTCCAAAAGCGACGGTATGACCGTCTTTGACGCGCCGTGCGGCAGAGCCGTGAACGCCACGTCGCACTTTGCCGCTTTTTCAAGGTCAAGCTCCTCGCACTCTTTTTCAAGGACATGCCTTAAATTTTGGTACACGTCGCTTATCTTCTGTCCGGCAAAGCTTTGCGAGCCGAGTATTTTGATGCTTACCTCAGGGTGATTCGTAAGGAGCCTTACAAGCTCAATACCCGCGTAACCTGTCGCGCCCAAAACGGCTGCTTTTATCATATTTTACCCCTCTTTTCAATGTAAATAATACCCTTTTTTAACCTATTTATTAATTATAGTACATATTTTTTCATTTGTAAAGAGGGAATTTGCCACATTATTGTAATACGCTCTTAACAGAAATCACGTTGAATTGTTACAGTTTTATTTGTATAATATAGACTATGAATTATGTAAACAAAAGTCAAATTATGCATAAGCTGGGGGTGGGACGTTGAAAAACAGGATATTACGGTTTTTTTCTGTTTTATGCGCCATGACCGTTGCGTTGTCCTGCCTTACGCTAAGCGGCGCGAACGCGGACGAGCCTGTCGGCAAAATGTCGGCGGTGTACGCGTATGTGCTTAACGATTACCTGTACAATTACGGCGCGCTGCACACGGAAAGCGCCGGTGACACGATACGTTTTGAAGATACCGTGCCGAACGGCGTGGTGCACAGCGAGGTGATAAACTTTGACGCGAACGACAACCCGTACCTTGTTATATTCCTCGCGGACGCGGCGAATACGATAGCCTCGTGCCATGTGTGGAAGTTCAACGAGGAAACGGAGGAAGCGGAGCGTATAGCTGTACTCGACGTTAATTATTCGCTGTTTGAGGACGGTCAGGTCGGCGCTTTCTCCATGGGCTTCAACAACGAAAAACGGTATATAATATACAGGATCTTTGAGGATAACGCTCTCTACTATGAGGAATACTACACCGCGATAGAGGGTGACGCGTTTATGTACGTCAACACACCGGCAGTCACCGGTGATATAGGCGTTATGGATTTTGGCAACAACTACCTCCACCCGAACGTGGACGTGTCGAGCTATAACGCCAATGTGGGCAGCTTCTTCGACGATTTGAAGAACGCGGCGGCTGACAGCGTCACGTATGAGGATATTGCGGAGCGTTTAAAGGATGAGGATGAGGCTCAAATCGAAGCAGTTTTAAAGTACGCGGTGAATTTCACCGACTTCGATATAGCCGATTATGCGACAATGGACGAATACCGCAGCGCGCTGAACGTCGAGCCGCGCGGCGACAGGTTCTACCTCATTTCGGAGGCGTACAGCCTCGGTAACGAGATATACTACATACGTTTCTCCACCGACCGTTCGTATTACAATTACGCGCTTTTGCGGCGCAGCGACGACGCGGAGAACGGTTATCAGATACTGAAGGTACGCACCGACTGTATACCGCTATCGGACAGGGAGCTTAAGCAGATCAAGACGGATTATGACAGAAACACGCTGCTTTACAAGAAGGCGAAGGGATCGCTGAAGCTTTTGAAGGAGTCCAAGTACAGCGAGGACGAGCCTGAGCCGAAAGCAACGCCGGTAATACAAATCGAGAAAAAGTTCTCATCCGGTCTGCGGCTGCCCGTCATATGTATCGGCGGCGGCATCGCGGTGGCACTGCTTACGGTATTGTGGGTGTACTTATACGGCGATAACGAATAAACAACCAAAAAAAGAAGCGCTTTGCGCTTCTTTTTTATTCCTACTTTTGCGAGCACGTGTCACACTTTTGCTTAATACCCGTACCCATGACCTTCTTCTGCTGCAATTTACTCTGCATTTTGTCAAGCGCCTCACCGAAACGCTGGAAGTGCACGACCTCACGCTGACGCAGGAATTTGATTACCTCGTTCACGTCGGGATCGTCTGACAAACGCAAAATATTATCGTACACGGCGCGCGCTTTCTGCTCCGCCGCCAAGTCTTCGTAGAGGTTCGTCAGCGGATCACCGGTCACGGCTATCGACGCCGCGTTAAACGGCGAACCCTGCGAGCTCTGCGGGTACACGGACGCGCCGTTGTCGCTGTAGTACTCCCAGCTTCCCATTTCCGTCCACTCCTTCGGCGGCGCGCACTTCGACAGCTGCGACACGAGCGAACCGACTATTTCAAGGTGACCAAGCTCCTCCGTACCTATATCCGTCAAAAGTCCTTTACTCACCTCGTCGGGCATGGTGTAGCGCTGCGACAAGTACCTGAGCGACGCGGCAAGTTCGCCGTTGGGACCGCCGTATTGCGTGATGATTATATTCGCGAGGCGGGGATTAGTGTTTTTGACCCTTACGGGATATTCGAGATATTTCTTATATTCAAACATTACTTATTTGCCTCCTTTTCCCAGGGCCACGGATCGTCGAGCCAATTAAAGCTGTCGGACTTCGCCGCGTCAAACGCGCTGAGCGATCCGTACTCTTTCTCATACTCCGTTTTAAGCTCCTCTGTCTTGTTCACAAGCTCACCGAACATTTTAAACGCTTTCTTGTCATCCTTATGCGTATCGAGGTAGAGCAGCATATCATACGCCGCAAAGTGGTAGCACTGTATTTTCTTAAGTAAGTCGAGCTTTGATGTATTATCCATTCTGCGCGCCTCCCCACTCCTTACAAACCTTGCCGTATTCACACATATCTAAATCCAATTCCGGAAATATGGTACCCTTGCCAAGTCCCGTGCACGAGTCATACACGTCGCCCATCTCCTGCGGCGGCACGTACGCGTAACCCACGCAGCCGCATTTGGGATACTTACAGCATAATCCGTTACTTTCTGCCATCAGTAGCAACTCCTTCTTTATTTTTTCAGACGCTTATGTCTGTAATTTATATTATGCGCCGTGACAAAATTTGGTGAATACGAATAAACGCAATAAAAAAACGGCTTTTACGCCGTTTTTTATACATAAACACACTTTACTTTACCGCTTCTTTCAGCTCTTCGACCTTGTCAAGCTTCTCCCAGGCTACGCCCAAGTCCTCGCGTCCCATGTGTCCGTAAGAGGCAAGCTGACGGTATATCGGCTTTCTTAGGTCAAGACGGCGGATTATCGCGTTAGGTCTTAAATCAAACACCCTCTCTATCGCCTCTTCTATCTTTTCCTCCGCGACAGTTGCCGTACCGAACGTGTCAACCATGATTGACACGGGATGCGCCACGCCTATCGCATACGCGAGCTGTACCTCACATCTTTTCGCAAGACCTGCCGCGACTACGTTTTTGGCGACCCATCGCGCCGCGTACGCCGCACTCCTGTCCACCTTCGTCGGATCCTTTCCCGAAAACGCGCCGCCGCCGTGACGGGCGTAGCCGCCGTACGTGTCAACTATGATCTTCCTGCCCGTCAGACCGCTGTCACCCGCGGGACCGCCGACTACAAACCTGCCGGTCGGGTTGATGTAAAACTTGGTGTTTGCGTCAACGAGCGACGCGGGGACCGTGGTCAGTATTACCTCGCGCTTAATGTCCTCACGCAGCTTTTTTATATCAACGTCGGGCGAATGCTGGCTCGACACCACAACGGTGTCCACGCGCACGGGCGTGTCGCCGTCGTACTCAACGGTGACCTGAGTTTTACCGTCGGGACGCAGATAATCGAGTATTCCCTCCTTACGCACCTCGGTAAGCTTCTTCGCCATTTTATGCGCGAGAGAGATCGGCATCGGCATATACTCCGGCGTTTCGTCGCACGCGTAACCGAACATCATGCCCTGATCGCCCGCGCCCGTCGAGTTATCGTCGTCGTTTCCACCCTCCTCACGGTTTTCGTAACCGGAGTTCACTCCCTGAGCTATATCGGGCGACTGCTCATCGATAGCGGTAACGACGGCGCACGTGGTACCGTCAAAGCCGTACTTCGCCCTGTCGTAGCCAATATCGAGCACGACCTGCCTCGCAAGCTTCGGGAAATCCACGTAACAGCTGGTCGTGATCTCACCCATAATTGAGATTATGCCCGTCGTGCACGTGGTTTCGCACGCGACTCTCGCCATGGGATCTTGTTTCAATATCTCATCCAGTACCGCGTCGGAAATTTGGTCGCATATCTTGTCGGGATGTCCTTCCGTGACCGACTCCGAGGTAAATAATCTTTTACTCATTGGTATCATTTCCTTTCCTGTGCGTTTGTGTTTAACTTTATTTTACATTACAGCTTACCAAATGTCAACATCCATTCACGCATGCCGTATAATTGCTATTATAATACCTAATATCGCGCCGCCAAAAACCTCTATCGGCGTGTGTCCCAAAAGCTCCTTCAAGCGTTTTTCCGTCTTGGGACGGTCGGCTTTGACAAGGGACTCCACGAGCTTGTTAAGTATAGCCGCCTGCTGACCGGCGCTGCGGCGTATACCCGCCGCGTCGTACATCACCACGAACGACATTACGGCGGATATTGCGAAAAGCGGACTGTCAAAGCCGCTTTCAAACCCCACCGCCATCGTGAGCGCCATCACAAACGACGCGTGGGACGACGGCATACCGCCCGAGCCGACTATCCTTTTAAAGTCGAGCTTTTTGTCCCACGATAAAATTATTTTCAGTACCTGCGCCGCAAACCAGCCCAAAAGAGCCGTTATAAACACAGAATTTGACATAAATTGCTGCAAATATGACATGGAGAACTCCTTAATTCTTTCTTTCCGTAAGATGATCCGTCAATTTTACGAGAAACGCCGCCTTGTCACCGAACACGCCAAGCGCGTCCTTCGCCCTCTTTGAGTACAGGGCGGAAAGCTCCTCGGCTCTTTTAAGACCGTAAAGCGTCACGTAGGTGTTTTTATTTTCACGCGCGTCCGAGCCTATCGGTTTACCGAGCTCCGCCTCGTCACCTGTCACGTCAAGTATATCGTCCCGAATCTGAAACGCTATACCCAAATTCCTTGCGAACTCGTCCGCCGCGCTTACAAGCGCCTCATCCGCGTCGGACACAACGGCTCCTATCACGCACGACGAGCGAATTATCGCGCCGGTTTTGAGCGAGTGCAGATACTCCAGCGTATCACGCGTTATTTCCTTTCCCTCACTCTCCATATCCACTATCTGACCGCCTATCATACCCTCCGTACCCGAGGACTTGGCGAGAATGGAAACGGCTTTCATCGCCCTTGCGGGATTTTTACCGCCATACTCCGACACTATCTCAAACGCCTTATTTAAAAGCGCGTCACCCGCGAGTATCGCCACCGCCTCACCGTACTTTATATGGTTCGTCGGTTTACCGCGGCGCAAATCGTCATTGTCCATCGCGGGAAGATCGTCGTGTATGAGCGAATACGTGTGTATCATTTCCATCGCGCACGCGAACGGCAGCACCTCGTTTTCCGCGCCGCCGCACATTTTCGCCGTTTCAAGCATCAGTATGGGACGCAGACGCTTACCGCCCGCAAAAAGACTGTAACGCATCGCGTCGTAAATTACGCTCTGCAAATTATCGCGCGGCGGCAGGTAAGCGTCGAGCGCCCTGTCTATAATCGCCGCTTTTTCTTTCAGTAACTCCTTCATTCCGCACCGCCGTCCGCAAAAGCTTCCTTTTGAACCTCGCCGTCCTCGTTCGTCATGAGTATGGACACCTTCTTTTCCGCCTCATCGAGCATTTTCTGACAGCTTTTACTAAGCTTTATTCCCTTCTCGAACAGCGTCAGCGACTCATCGAGCGTCACGCTGCCGCCCTCGAGCTTCGCCACTATTTGTTCAAGTTCTGTTATCGATTGTTCAAACGTTTTTTTCTCAGCCATAACTTATCTCCTTATTTCACAACGCAGTCCTTGCTGCCGTCCTTTAACCTCAAAGTAAATTCGTCACCGCTTTTTACCTCACCGACGCTCCGTATTACCGCGCCGTCCGCGCGCGTCGGTATCGCGTAACCGCGCGACAGCGTCTGCAGCGGCGAGAGAGCGTCGAGCTTTGCCGCCTGCTCCGAAAACGCCCGACGCAGCGACATCGTTTTCATTTTCAAGCTGCTTTCCATAGAGCGCGTCAGCGCGTCCACGCGCAGACTGTACTCGTCGACCCTGTCCTTCGGCGTTTTCATCTTAAAACGCTTTAAAAGCAGTCTGCTGCTCTCTATCCTGCTCGTAATATTTTGCAAAATACGGTTTTTGTCCGTACTTATCCTGTTTACCAACTCAATTACCGACGGCACGGCTATTTCCGCCGCCGCACTCGGCGTAGGCGCTCTTAAATCAGCGACGAAATCGGCTATCGTAAAGTCCGTTTCGTGACCGACCGCGCTTATTACGGGTATCTTTGACGCGTAAATCGCGCGCGCCGTGATCTCCTCATTAAACGCCCACAGATCCTCGATACTTCCGCCGCCGCGTCCGACTATGAGCGTATCGACCTCACGTGTGGCGTTAAAGTACTCGATGGCTTTGACCACACTTTCTGCCGCGCCCACGCCCTGCACCTGCGCGGGGTATATAATTATCTCCGTCATGGGACAGCGCCTTGTGATCACGTTTATAACGTCGCGCACAGCCGCGCCCGTCGGCGCGGTGACAACGCCGACCGCCTTCGGGAATTTCGGTATCGGCTTTTTACGGCACTCGTCAAACAGTCCCTCTTCCTCGAGGCGGCGTTTAAGCTGCTCATACGCGATGTACAGCTCACCCACGCCGTCGGGTATCATTTCCTCGATATAAAGCTGATAAGCGCCGCCCGCCTCGTACACGCTGACGCGTCCGCGCGCCATTACCTTCATACCGTCCGACGGCTCAAACGCGAGCGTCGCCGCCGCCCCTCGGAACATTACCGATTTTAACACGCCGCCCTCGTCCTTAAGCGTTATATACAAATGCCCCGAGTAATGGCGCTTATAATTTGAAATTTCACCCTTCACCCATACGTTGTTCAGTATGATATTGTGATCGAGGATTTTCTTTACGTAACCGTTTATCTGTGAAACGGTAGCTATCTTAGGTTCCAACTTTAAGCCTCCTTGCTTGCAAGATACGCGAGATACGCCGTTCCGACCGCGTTATCGGAAGAGTACTTTGCTGACGCAAAAAATACGTCCGCGTCAAGGTTTTTTGTAAGCGCTTCTCTTATCATTGCGTTCGACGCGACTCCGCCCACAATAAGCACGTCGCGCGCGCCTGTTTCCTTTATCGCGTTATTTATGGATCTTACGAGCGTATTGGCGACCGCTTCAAGCACTCCACGCGCGAGCGCGGCTTTGTCAACGCTGTCCGCCATACGCGACGCTTTCGTTTCCACTCCCGAAAAGCTTACAAAGCTTCCGTCTGCCGACACCGGCAGCTTTACGGCGCTGTCGGCTTTTGCGGCAAGACGTTCAAGCTCCTTACCGGCGGGAAAGTCAAGCCCGAGCCTTACGCCCACGCGGTCTATAAACTGTCCCGCGCTTATATCCTTTGTGCCGCCTATGATTTCATTTTTAAACGCGCGCATCGTATAACGGCTCTTTAATATCTCCGTCGTACCGCCCGATATATGCACCGACAAAAAATCACGCTCCAGCAGCTCAAAACAGCCGCCCGAGTATATACCCGCCATAATGTGACCGTCCTGATGCGAAAACTCGTAAAGCGGCACTCCGAGCGTCGCCGCCGCCGTTTTTCCAAATCCCTCTCCGACAAGGAACACGGGCATATACGAGCCTGCCACATTTCTCGGCTTCACGCTCACGCCGACCGCCTTCACGCCGTTTAAGTCAATATCAGCCGTAAGCTTCTCGTAAAGGCTCGGCAAAAGCTTCACATGCTGAAACACGCCTTCACTTTGGCGTATTCCGCGCTCACCGCTTTTTACGCTCAAAATACGGCGTTCACTTTTATCCGTTTTCCCGTCGGTCCAAGCCGCCGAGGCGGTATAATTGCTTGTGTCAAAACCGAGCGCGCTCATGATATTTGCTTATATACGCTCGCGAGAAGTCCGTTCACGAAATTAGCCTCACCCTCGCCGCCGTAACGCTTCGCAAGCTCCACCGCCTCGTTTATCGCCACCTTCGCGGGCACGTCGTCAACGTATTTCATCTCGAAAATCGCAAGCTTCATTATCGCGAAGGACGTTTTGGAAATTCTTGAAACCGACCAACCCTTTTTAAGATTTTTCCTGATAAGCTCCTCAAGCTCCTCCTTACGCTCCGCGACTCCGTCAACCACCTGACGTATATATCCCAGATTAGCCTCGCACTCGGGACGCTCCTTCAAAAGCTCGTCCATTATAACGTCCATATCGTCCTCGTGCATATTCAGCTGAAAAACCTGTGTGAAAGCCGCGTCACGCGCTTCGCTTCTCGTCTGTTTTTTCATATCGGTAATTTTTCCTTTCTCGCTCCGAATGTATATAATATATCGGTATTGTACCATACATCGCCGCGAAAATCAAGAAAAAACCGCCGTAAAAGGCGGTTTTTCGGTGCTGTTTTTAAGTATTCAGTCGGTGATTTCGGTTTCCTTTTCCTCACCCTCGACCTCGATTTCGGTCTTTATCTCCGTGTCCGCGTCATCGATACCGTCAAGCTCTATCTTTTCCGCGTTTTCCTTCGCGAAGCTCACGCCCTCGATATGGATATTTACCTTCAGAACATCAAGTCCTGTCATGGTTTCCACATTATTCTTTACGCTCTCCTGAATTTCCCATGACAATTCCGGTATTCTTACACCGTAATCCACCACGATATAAAGGTCAATGGTAACGCTCTTTTCGTTCATGTCGACCTTAACGCCCTTTGAGGGATTTTTCTTCGCGCCCAGCATTTCCGCGATACCGCCGGCGAACGTGCCGTACATACCCGCTACGCCCTCGATTTCGCTCGTCGCGATACCGGCGATGGTGGAAACAACGTCAACGGATATTTTTACGTTACCTATAGGCTCCTCCTCCGTTTCGGGAGATGCCGCGGGCGTTTCGACCGTTTCGGGAGTTTCTTCCTCAGCCGCGCTGACGGCGTTCTTGATTTCTTCTTCCATAATGTTTACCTCCGTACATTTTTCTTTAAATAAACTTATTACGTATATTTTATCACAAAAACTACTTAACTTCAACTATTTTTACGTTTTGCGCTGAAATTTTTAATTCGTCGGTCACGATTTCCGTAAGCTTCACAACGTCCTCATCTCCAAAATTCTCCTTGCGCACCATCACGTTTACGTCCGCGTCGTCCACGTACACGCATATTTCGTTATAACCCTTTGAATTTGCGATACTCTCTATCTCCGTTTCTTTTTCAACGTTGTCCGCCACATCGATTATCTTATCGCCCGCCTTCTTGCGTATATCCTCGTCAAAGCTCGTGTTCTCGGCTGTCTGATTAAGTATCTCGAGCGACTTTGACCGCGAGCTCTCCTTATCGAGCTTCGCCTGCTCAAAATAATCCGCACCGCCCGAAACCGTTTCACGCGCGTCGTAGTTATTGTCCGCGTTATTTTCATCGTTTACCTCACTATTTTCCTCCGCAGTGCCTTCACCCGACGCGTCACCCGCATCCTCCGTTTCATCCACCGCATTCACGTACTGCGCCTCACCCAGTTTCTTACCCGTTTCAATATAGCTTTCACCGTCCTGTACGCGTATGGTGTCCTGATACGACCAGTTCAAGTACCCCGCCACTCCTATCAGCACGACAAGCGACGCCGCGATTATTTCCTTCTTTTTCAAAACCATATGATTACTCCTCCTCTTTTTTGAAAATACATATTCTGTGCGCGGGCACGTCGAGCGACGCGCTGACGGCTTCGGAAATAGCCGACCTTACTGTGCTCGATCCCGCCCCGTCCGCCGTCACTATAACGCCCTTGACCTTCGGGTATACCTCCTTGAGCACCATAGGCTCACCGTCGGTCATCACAGCCTTTTTATCCTCGCTTCTCTCGCTCTTGTCCTCTCTCGAGGCAGTCTTTGTTTCATAAGCGATATCCTTCTCCGCGCTTGAATAATAGGTTATCATAACCGACACGTCCCCCGCGCCGTCTATCTGCGAGAGAATGTCGGCAAGGCGTGTTTCGTCGTCCGCCGCGCTCGTTTCACTTACTTTGGCGCTCGGCGCTTTTTTACCGCCGTATCCTCCCGCCGCCGCCATAAGTACAACTCCAATTATAAATATTAAGCATATCAGGCGGTTATTCTTATTTTTGAATATTTTTATAATTTGTTCCTTATTCATCACGCACCTCATACGGCTCCAACCCGTAGACCTCGCACAATCTCGCGCGGGCGCGGTCGGTTAATTTATCCCCCGAAACGCGTACATTATCTACCCCCTCGATCTCACCCTCCCCGTTCACGCGGATCTCGCACCGCGCCGTCACGCTAAGGTCAAACTCCTTTTTCATACGCGCCTCTATATCCTCGTCCACGCGCTTTTTAAGCTCCGCCAAAACAAGCTCCGCCTGCAAATTCTCACCCTCCGCGCTCACGGATGTGTCCGTTTCAAAGCCCTTGAATATGTCGCTGTGTATGGCTGACGACAGCGGCGATATGATACAGCTTATGATAACAAGTCCCGTTATAAGCTGCACATACCCGCGCCATTTCTCGGGCGAGATCATCGCCGCGCACGCGGAAAGGAGCGTCGCCCCGACTATCGTTATTATGTACTCCCTCATCTCTATCCGCCTCCCGTCGCGGCGAGCATAATGCTTATATTGAGTATAAACATTACCGCCGCCATTACGACTACCGCGAATATAGCCGTGACCGACTCCGACATTTCCCACATCATCGAGGAAATACGCTTGTCCGTAAGCGGCTCGGCTATCGCGGAGGTCAATTTCAGCATAAGCTGTATCGCGGTGATTTTCAATATCGGTATAAGACATATCACGCACATAACGACTATACCCGCCGTACCGACGGAATTTTTTATAAGGCGCGTACCGCCCACGACGGTTTCGAGCGTGTCGGAAAGGAACGTGCCGACCACAGGCACGAGCGAGCCCATCGCGAACTTAAGCGTCCTTGAGCTTACCGCGTCGAGCGCGGGAGCCGCGAAGCCGTATATCGCGCTTATACCGGTAAATATGGTAATGACCGCCGCCATGATCCACTTTGAAACCGACTTTACGAGCTTACAAAACCCCGAAAGCTGCACCTTGTCGCTTATACTTCCCGCGACGGACAGTATCGCGCCGAACACGATAAGCGGCATGAGGCACTTCTCTATAATTATCGACACCACATACACCGCCCCCGACATGACGGGCTGAAACGCCGCCGCGCTCGCCGCGTACCCGCTTGACGCTATCATAAGCATCAAAAGCGGCGACAGCTTCGTTATAAAATCCGTCATCGCCGTTACCACGTCGGAGCCGTACTCCATAGCGGCGGTGAAGCATTTAAGCGCCGCCGCAGACATAAGCGTGAAGCAGGCGAAAAACGCCGCCTCACTCACGGATTTACCGCCGAACGACTTCGATACCGCGTTTATCACGCCGGAAATCGCCGCTATTATAAATAAAACAGTCACATTCCCCGCGCACTCACGCACTTCGCCGAGCAGATCGTCCGCGAGCATGCTTAGCACATTCGCGGGATTTAACGACATTTCACCCGACACAAGCTTTTCCACGGTGTCGTTGTACATTTCCTCACCGTCGAGCGACGGTATACCGCCGGGCAGGTCTATCGGGGCGGCGGCATACGCGCTTACGGGCGCCGAAAGGACAAAAATCATCAGCAGCTTAAACAGAAGAGAGCGCATTGACACATACCTCCAAAAACTCCGTCACTATAGGCAGCGTCAATCCCAGTATATACACCTTTCCCGCAAGCTCCACCTTCAGCGCGATGGCGTTTTCACCGCCGTCGCGAAGTATTTCCGCGCCGAACTGCGTCAGGTACGCCACTCCGACGACCTTCATCACAGCCACAAAATATCTCGTGTCCACGCCGCTTTTCTCCGTGATTGCGGAAATTTCCTCCACCGCGTCCGCGAGCGTGTCAAGCGTGAAAAACAGTATCACCGTCACAACGGCAAGTCCCACAAGCACGGCGTACTCCTTTTTATACTGTTTTACGGTTATGGACAGTACCCCTCCCACAATACCTATTCCTATAATTTTAAAAATATCCATATCATCACCGTCAAAGATTGAATATAGTCTTAACCGTGTCAAAAAGCTCGCCTATCTGCTGCGTCACGATAAACAGCACCACCACAAGTCCCGCGAGCGTCGTCAAAAGCGCCTGTTCCTCTCGTCCCGCGCGTGTTAAGAGCTGGTTTAGCACAGCGACGATTATACCCACTCCCGCTATCTGAAAAATTAAATCCACATTCATCCTCTACAACCCTTTTCGTTAGAATTTCATATCAGCACGATAACGACGAGCAAGCCTACCAAAACGCCGCCGCTTGTGTACAGCTTACCGAAACGCTCGTATTCCGCCTTTGCCTCACTTTCCTGCTGCGCCGTCACGGTTTTTACATAGCGTATATTTTTTATTTGGTCGTCCTTATCGGTCCTGCCGATATTCTGACCGAGCACAAGCAGCGCGTCCACGTCCGCGCCGCAAAGACACAGCTTGCCGCGCATTTCACGAAGCGCATCGCTCCACGCTTTTTTAGCGCCCATACTCTCCATATTTTCCGCCGCAAGCGCGAACAGACCGTTACGGTCAACGCGCATAAACGCTTTTTTAAGCTTATTCACGCTGAAATTTATTTCACTCTCCAAAAGCTCGAGTGACGCGCGTATATCGGCAAGGCTTACCGCGCGCGTTTTTAAAGCGACGCTCTGCTTTATTCCGAAATACGCGCAGGCGAAGCCGACCATGACCGCGCCCATGAGCTTCATCATAGCGTAACTGCCTCCTCTACCGTGCCGCAGCCGCGGCTTGTACCGAGCGTCACTACAATATCGAAAAATTTCAGCATACGCTCAAGGTCTGCGCGCCGCCGCACCATATCTATATTCCTGCCGTGTATCGACGCGATCACCGCCGCACCGCTGTTTGTCGCCTTCTCCACCGCGTCAATATCCGCCTGTGTGCCTATCTCGTCCGTTATTATCACGTCGGGACACATCGAGCGCAGCACCATGAGCATACCGGAAGCCTTGTCCGCGCCCTCGAGCACGTCGGTCGAGAAACCGAGGTCGAACGCGCTCCTACCCTCGGTGAGCGCGGCGATCTCGCGCCGTTCGTCCACAATACTGACGCGGTACGACTTGTACGAAAGCTGGCGCGCGATGTCGCGGAGCATCGTCGTTTTACCCGCGCCGGGCGGCGATATTATAAGCGTGTTGTTGACGCGTCCGCCGCTTAATATAAGCGGTATGACCTTGTCCGCCGCGCCTATGACCTCGGACGCGAGGCGGTAATTAAGCGCGGAAATGTCCTTTAAAAAGGAGATCTTGTCCTCTTTTATGACAGCCGTGCCCGTAATACCGATACGGTGCCCGCCCGCGATCGTCAAAAATCCGTTTTTTATCTCGTCCTTCACCGAATACACCGACGACGCGGTGGCTATTTCAAGCGCCTCGTCAATATGCGCGCGCGTCACGCGCAGCGCCGACACGGGCACAGGACTTAGCTTTGCCCGTCCCGCAAGGTAGAAGCAGCCGTCGCCGTAATGTATCGTAAGCGGTTTACCGAGCCTAAGACGTATTTCGCGCGCGTCCGCAAGGTCTATGCCGTACATGTACCGCCGTATCCCCTGCGGCATATACGTAAGTATCCCGCGCGTCGCAAGCGCCGTTTCATTATTCGCTATGTACATTCCACTTTCCTCCATTCGTGTTTTGTATTTGATATATATTATTTTTTAAAACACTTTAGAACCGAAAAAAATGACGCTTTACAATTCATGCAAATTGTGATATATTATATCTGCTACGAATTTTCATTTCAATATTCAAGACAAATACCTTTGTATATTTTTGTCATAATAGGTTTACGCTTGTTAAAAGCGTAGGCTTTGGTTACTTTCCTATTATGGCTTATATACAATAATACGGAAATGAAAATGCGTAGCAACATTAAAATCAAAGCTGCGTTTTTATGCGCGGCTTTGCAAGAAGCTGCGCATTTTTTATTTGGGGGTTGGAACCGGAAAAGGCGCTTTACAATTCGCACAAATTATGATATATTATATCCCATCAGTTTATGTTTGTTAAAAAAACGCAGACTTTGATGTATTATTCTGATGGGTTAGTATAATCGACAAGAATAACTTTGGGATACGTAGCACTATTCTGAATCAAAGCTGCGTTTTTATGCGCGGCTTTGCAAGAAGCTGCGCATTTTTTATTTTGGGGGATGCTGATATGAAGCTTTTAATAGCCGGCTCACGAAGTATAACAAATATCGACTTGGAAATGTACGTTCCCACCGACACGACGCTTATTATATCCGGCGGCGGCAGTCATATTTATCTCTACAAATAAAAAAACCGCCGTCGGCGGTTTAAACATAGTAATCGGGTATAAACGTTTCACGCATATCGACGTAACCCATAAAATCCTTTTTCACTTCCCCGTCCACGGTGAAGCGAACATTTACGATACCGTCGATATTTGTGAGTGAATTTACGATGGAATATACGGTCAGTATTTCCAAGTCGCGTCCGTTCACCCGCGAGGCAAACATATTACTTTTTAAATCAACATACGCGATTTTATCCTTGACCTTCACCGTCATACAATTTTTTTCACGCGGAATAAGACGGCGGATCTTGGGATTGTCATCATGCCCCTCTATCAGCGCGTCAAGCACGTACCGCGCCGTTCTTTCGGCGCTTGTCCGCGGCACGCTCGTGCTTACGGGTATAAGCCGCATCATTTCCGCGTCCACGAAGTACGTTTTTATTTCATTAGTCTGTATGTGTGTTTCACGCGATACAAAAAGCGCGCTGACTGCGGCGGCGAGCAGCAACGCAAATATAACATGTTTCACTACCGCGTTTCTTTTGATTGTAACGACTTGCAAAATTAAGCCCTCCATATACTGTCTATTACAGTATATGAAGGGTACAGGAAAAATATTACTGAATTTTACTAAGCTCGAGCGCCCGCGCGAGCTGGTCGGGGCAGGACGTGCCGCGTCCGTTACAGTCCGTGCCTTTAAGGCGCGCTATCACGTCGTCCACGCGCATACCCTCGCAAAGCGCGCCGATACCCTGCGTGTTGCCGTTACAGCCGCGCGTGAAGCGCACATTGCGCACAATGCCGTCCTCGACTTCAAAATCTATCCGCACGCTGCAGACACCCTGCGGCTCGTAAGTGAATTTTGCCATATTAACTCCTCCTCTGTCGTATTTAATACCATTATACAGTATTTATTTGTATTTTTCAACCAATATCTATTGACTAAGCAGAAAAAATTTTATATAATGGAGTTAATAATTGTATAGGAGGAATTTACATGAAATTATTTGTAGACACTGCCAACGTCGATGAGATAAAGCAAGCCAACGACATGGGCGTTATCTGCGGCGTTACGACAAACCCGTCGCTTATCGCGAAGGAAGGCAGAGATTTTGTCGAGGTAGTAAAGGAAATTACAACGATCGTTGACGGACCGATAAGCGCGGAGGTTATTTCTCTCGACGCTGACAAGATGGTTGAGGAAGCGAAGCCGCTTGCGGCTATACACAAGAACATCGTTATTAAAATTCCGATGTGCGCGGAAGGTCTTAAGGCTGTGAAGCAGCTTACGAAGCTCGGTATAAAGACGAACGTAACGCTTGTTTTCTCAGCGGCGCAGGCGCTTTTGGCGGCGCGCGCGGGCGCGACATACGTAAGCCCGTTCCTCGGCAGACTTGACGACATCGGCACAAACGGTATGATTTTGATAGAGGAGATCGCGGATATATTCAAGATCCACAACATCAAGACGGAGATAATCGCGGCAAGCATCAGAAATCCGATACACGTGATAGACGCGGCTCGCGCGGGCTGTGACATCGCGACGGTACCGTACAAGGTGATCGCTCAGATGATCAACCACCCGCTTACCGACAACGGTATCGAAAGATTTTTGAAGGACTGGGAAACAGTTCCCAAAAGCGAATAAAAAGTATTGACATTTTCAAATTTCTATGATAATATAATTATGCAGTGAGATCACCCTAACACCGATATCACTAAAACGGCGATCCCCTCAGAGAGTGCGTTTCTCTGAGGGGAAATTTTTGAGATTTTTTATAATCAAAGCCGGGGCTATTTACTTCTTGCTCACAAACAATCTGTCTATCTGTGCTTTTGTTTTAAACCGACTATGCTCCCTTGCCCCAAAACACCTCCGCGTCGGTAAGCACCGGCGCCGTTTCGATATGATCGACAGGCATTGTAATCATATCCATTACCTCAGTATCGAAGTCATATGATAAATCATCTGATTTAAACCAAAAATCTTTTTCCCTCATGGGAATAGACAGCAATACCCAATCAGCTTCACGCTTTTGAACAATTCCTGCTCCAACTTGGAGGCCTATTTCATTTCCGTTTATATTATCATATCCCATTACATTGTTTGCAATAGCCTGATTGGCTGCTATTTTAAAAATACTTTTGTCATAGTTGATTAAATTTTTATCAATCGTACCACGTAAGACCGGAATGTCACCAAACGCCTGCATGACCCTACAATCTTTTTCGTTTTCGTCAAGAACAATTACCATATCATTCTTATGCAGAAAAAAATCAACATTATCCAATTTCATAGCCGCATAGTTATTTTGCTCATCGATCGTTACTTGATACGCATCTCTCAGTTTCACATCCTCGGTTATCATGCCGAGCCTGCCTGTAACATATCCAATATCGTCCTCCATCACACCAACCTTTTCACCGTTGCTTGTAATCTCGATTGTAACGTTGCGCTTCGATACCTCGTCGGCGAGCACGCCGCCCGCGAGCGAGGCGGAGGCGGTCATAATGAGCGCCAAAACCGCCGATACAATACGCGTCCTTTTACCTATATCACTTTTATTCCTTATCATTTCAAATCTCTTCCTTAAAATTCTCTTACCGCCCGTCATTCCCGTTGTGAGGGGAACGGGGCGTTTACCGCTTGAAAGGAGTGCGAGAATTGTTTTCACGTAGGCTATTTTTTCGCTGCGTGTCATACCCGACGTTACCGCCGCGTCGCAGGAAATTTCACATTCCGTATTCACGTGCGCCGCCATGAAATAAACCGTCGGATTGAACCAGTGCACGCACTTTACAACGGCGACGAGCCACTTGTACAGAATATCGCCGCGGTTCAGATGCGTCGCCTCGTGCATAAGCACATAACGAAGTTGCTCGTCGTTAAGCTCCGTTTTCGGCAATAACAGCACCGGACGGAACACGCCGACTATAAGCGGCGAAATTATGCTGCCGCTTCTGCGTACCCTCACGCGTCGGTTTGTATACCGAGCAATTTCTGGCAGCTCGAGCTCCCGCGAGGAAACTTTAACTCTGCACAAAAACGCTGCATAGCTTACAATTTTCACCGCGAATAATGCCGCCGCCGCGATAAGCCATATATACGCGAGCAAGTCGAATTTATCCACCGCTATCGCCCGCAGCGTCCTTACCGCACTTGTCCGCACCGGCGCGGTCTGAACGTCAGCCTCGGCGGCTGCCGTATTATCCGACGGCGTTACGATCTGCGTCACCGCTTGGCGCGGCGTTACTACTGCTGTTTTCGCGCGTTCGGGCAGCGATATTCGTATCGGGCATAGCATTACGAATACGACCGCGAGCCATATGTAATAATTCCAGCCCGCAGAGAACCGCCGCATCGTAAACGGGTGCGCGATCGCCAAAATAAGCGTCAATACACCTCCCGCGAGCGAGGTCACGAGCGCAATTTTAAAAAGCTCCGCAACCATGGCTATTCCTCCTTATCGCCGAATACCGCCATCAAATCCTTCACATCGTCGTCCGTCAGCGTTTCCTCCTCAAAAAGTGCCGCCGCCAGATCCTTAGCTGAGCCGTCGTAAAGCGACCTTATAAGCGACCACGTCTGTGCACGGCGATAGTCGCGCTTCGAAATAAGCGGTGTGTAATAATAGATATTCCCGCACTTCTCCGACGCAACCGCACCCTTTTCGCAAAGCCGCGTCAGAAATGTAGAAATCGTCGTTCGCTTCCATTTCCTTTCCTTGACCGCCTTGCTTATATACTGCGTGTTTACCGGTTCTCCCGCTTTCCACAGAACCTTCATGATTTCAAGTTCCGCGTCCCCTATGCTGATATTTGCTGACATCGTAAGAAATACCTCCTTTTCCGTGCCGATCGGCTGTGCTTTTTACGCGTATTTTTACAAAACCGACAGTTGGCAAAATTGTTCTACAACCGTAGTCTATAATCATTCTACATGAGTAGTCACAATTTGTCAAGACCTTTTGAAAAAAATGTGCTATCACACTTAATAACCATACCCACACCCCAACGCAAAAAAGAGCAACCGTTTTTCGCTTGCTCTCAATTGCGGTATTTAGTTTTACCATATAATCATCAAATATTTCATTTTTGTTGTTTCGGTTCGTGCGATAAATTGTGATTTAGCGCAGTGAGACCCCCTTGTCAAAGTGGGCTGTCGGCGGAGCCGACTGGGGGATTCCTTTTCAATTTTTTGCAATGAATCCCTCCACCGCCTTCGGCGGTCCCTTTTGTTACGGCATACGAGCAAAGCTCTATGCCTATGACGCTAAAGCGTCATTCACCTCCCTTTGACAAGGGAGGCTAACGGGCGAACACGGTTCCCCCCTACGGCGTCATTGCCGTCGGGTTGTCGCGGACGGGCGACCGCGAGGGTGCCCCTACGATACCGTTACATTCGGGTTATCAGGGACATGGGACGTCGAGGCATTTCGCCTGTTCAATGCTCAAACCTTATGTATTTCCCCTTGTTTTTGCCATTATGAGCCGAAACAAGGGGCTTTATTTATCCGAGTGTCTAACTGCTTTTTCGGGAAGTGAAAGCCCCTCGGCGTTTGAGAGCGAGATACACCCCTCGCACAAACCTGCGGTTTGTACTTGGAGTTATTTCATGAAATTTATTTTTGTGATAATTGCATTCGTGATTTCATCCACATTCAGCGTTCCGTCTATTACATAGTCAGAGGAAGGCAAAATATCTTTTTGCACTTGG
>CANPXG010000018.1 GCA_947585795.1 uncultured Clostridia bacterium | reverse complement strand
ATTTTCACGACATCTTTGAGCTCGTCCTCCGAAAGTCTTGCAAGTCCCACGGGATCAACCACGTTAAAGCTTATTTGTCCGAAGGATACTCCGTCTTGCGTTTTGTTCGCCAGTATTACAGGCTGGTCATAAGACACACTATCTCCGTCCACGTTTTTGTATTCGATATATTCACTGTTTACCATATAATCCGATCGGGGAATAAAAGTCATAATGACGCAGGATCTATCGAGATTTGCCGCGCCGATAACCATCGGGTGAACCGGATCGGGATTAAAAATATTATTATCGTCTACAAAGCTGTTAATCGGGAAAGCATCTGTGTTCTGTTTAAAATATTTATGGTCATGGTCTTCCGCGCCGGTCGGCACTGCGATAGGTTGATTCGTGTCCGCGTCGGAAAGCTGAATGTATCTTTTATCGTATTCAAAACAAAATGAAATGCCCGGCGTTTCTATGTTTCTAAGTGAAATGTCGATAAAGCCCTGCGGTGAGGAGGAGGACTGATTTTTAACAATATGTATGCCGGAAAATGTTAAGGTGGCGTTTGTGGCTTGCTGTGCCGCGAAAACGGCAACGGACATCAAAATAAACGCGAAAACCGCGCCTATCGTGAGTAATTTTTTATTACGTTTCACGACTGTGCCCCCCTAAATCAGCTACTTTGACCTATTTTACCTAATTATATTAATATTTTACTATATATTTTAGTAAAAGTCAATGCTTATATAGTTTTTAGTTGGTAATTTTGTTTACTTTTTTGTATCTTTTTTTGGAGATTTGTTACATTTTGCCACATTCTTTTACAGAAAAGGTAAATATGCCCGAAAAAGTATACTTCATTTTTGAGTAAAAGGGCAAAAAACAAAACCGGCGGATCTCTCCGCCGGTTAAGTTATTCTGTTTTAAACCGCCTGCAGCTTAACTACGTTCTTGTTGCCGCCCTTCGATCCGTATGCGGAAGAGGGTTGGTTATCGAATATGACAGTGGTCTTGCTCATATTCATGCCGGCGTAGATAAGATCTCTCGTTGTGATAGAGCCGTCCTTATCAAAGTCACAGTCTTCTCTGTAAACTTTGCCGCCTGAGAAGTTGATCCACAGTACAATTCTCTGATTATGGCTGTTGACGTAGTACGCTCCGCTTGGATCGTCCTCGGGACCGAACGTGTATTCCGTGTAATCGGTCGCCGCGTCTACCGCGGTTTCAAGCTCGTGCACGCCGCCGTCCGCGCTTTCGGTACCGTCAGCGCTGTCTGTGCTGTCGGTGCTGCTTTCAGCCTCAGGCTCGGGCTCGCCGTCGGTTACTTCTTCCTCAGACTGAGCCGAATCGCCTACAGTCGGTTCGCCGTCCGATACTTCCGTACCGCCGGGAACGGTTTCGGTGTTATTAGGCTCGCTGCCTTCGGGCGCATTTTCGTCAGCGTCACCGTTATTCGGTTCGTTGACGGTGCCGTCCGAATTAGCTTCGTCTTCGGTCGGAACGTCGTTATCAGCCTCGGGTTCCTTAATGTCAGGTTCGTCAATACCGGGTTCGTCAATACCGGGTTCGTCGATGCTCGGATCGCCTATGCTCGGTTCTCCGATACTCGGTTCTCCCATACCGGGATCGCCTTCGGGCGTACCGGGTTCACCGGTATCCTGCTGCGGTTCGTCGGCATCGGGAGCTTTTTGCTCGGTGTCGTCTTTACCTGTCGTTTCGTCGTCCTGCTTGTCAAGCTCGTTCTGTTGTTCAAGAACATTGTTCTCAGCCAATTCCTTGTATACTATAGGTTCGTCTATCTTTTCTCCGTCATCAACTATACGTCCCTGATATGAGTAGAATATCTGGTTGTACAGGAAGACGTTGATAAGGTTGATATCCGCGTAGTTTACAAGCTCATCACTGTCGCCGTAATCGGTTACGTTACCGGGCTGGATCCTTACTACCTTGAAGTAGTACGTAGCCGGTACGAACGTCTTTTCGGCAACTATATTTTCTATTCTGTAGTCCAGGTATCCGTCCCTCTCGAAGATCACGTCATATACGCCTTCGTTGAGAAGCGGAATTTCAAATTTGCCTGACAGTGACGACTGAGTTTCCATATTGCCGTCCTTGTCAATCGGAACAAACTGTTCATTGACTTTGTCGTACAGCGTGATCGTCGCGATGTGGTTTTCCGCCGCAACCGAGAGAACGTTACCCGTTACGGTAGACTGCATAAGCGCTTCTTCCGCGTCGGTATCTCTTATTACGGTTACATAGTACTTACCTATCTTCTTCTCGCCGCCGACCGTGCTCTCAACTCCGAACTCGAAGTCGAACGTCTTCTGACTGAGTGAGAGGTCGAACAGGTGGATCATGTTGAACGTCAGGGAGGTCGTATCCGTAGCCGTCGTCATGATTTCGCTCTCGTCGTCCTTCTTCATCGTCAGTGTAGGCTTGTATTCGCCCGTGATAAGCTCAAATTCGATTTCCGTGGCAAGCGGATCTATAAGTATGTTATAGGAGCTTACCTGTCCGTCGAAGGTGGTCTTTACAAGGTTCTTGTCGAGCAAGTCGTACTCGTTTTCTTCCTCATCTCTCGCTATAAGGTTGCTCAGCACCGCGGTATTTTCTCTCATTATCTTGAGAACATACGTGTATGCCGTGCCGTCCTTGTCGGAGCCGACTGTTACGAAGATGTAGCTTTCCTTCTCGTCCTTGAGAGTGAACTTGTTGGACGCTTCTGACGGAACGGCGCTTGTGCTTACTCCGTTGTACGTCATTACTATGTCGTCATACACATTCTTGGCAACAGCCGTAACGGTTATGTCGCTCTCGTTCGGATTTATCTTGATCGTGTAATCATATTTCTCCGCGTTGAACGTGTCAGACCAGTCGCCCTTATCGGTCGTAAGAGATTCAAGTCTTGAGATGCCGTTTGCGCGGCTGCCTCTCTTGACAGTGAGCTTATACTCGCCCGTTTCATTCGTATCGGCGTCGGTTACGTAAATCGTGATAACCTCTGTCGAGCTGTCGCTCTGCAGGAAGGTTTCGGGCAGAATGATCTCAGCCTCAACGCCGCTTGTAAGCGGTATTTCCGTACCGTCGCTGAGCTTAGCGGACAGTATGTCGTTCTTGGCTTCATCTTCATTGCCACTCTTGAACGCCGTTACGGTAAGCGTTACCGAATTGTCGGTGTAGTTCACTGTCGTCGTATACGAAGCCTTTTCGCTTTCAAAGTCAGGCGTAAGCTCGTATAAGCCGTCCTTGTCGCCTGTTTCCTCGGTATCTGTTTCGTCCTTGATTTCAAGGTTCTTGATAAATACCTCGGCAAGAAGCTCATCGCTGCGTATTACGTGGAGAACGTATATTCCTTCTTCACCGTCAACGGATACTTTGACGTTTACGGTAAATTCGTCTTGGTCAAGCGACAGGTCTGTGAACTGTCTTGTCTTGCCTGATACGTATTCGCCGCCGTCAATATTCATACTTATGATCTCAATTCCCTTGTTCTCATACGTATGCTCCGTAAATACGGTAAACTTCTCTGTTTGCGGACCTATGAGTACGTCGTAATCTCTTACTACAGGATCGAACGACTTCTTCATGATCGCGTTTTCTGTCCACAGGTTCTTGAGTATCGGCGCGTCCGTATTGTATACGGTCACTTCGTACTCGTTCACAAGCTCGTATCCGCTTGACGCGAACTTCGTTACGCGGAACTTGAATACAGCCTTGCCGCTGTCGCCTATGGTTTCGGCGATGTAGCTTCCCAAGCCGTCGATCAACGCGTAATCGTTAAGCTCCTCGTCAAACAGCTCGATGTACGCCTCATCGTCATCGGACGATGCGTAGAGATACGGCGCAGCGGAGTTGTTTGTAACTTCGTAAGCGAATACCTTGTTGTCAAAGGTCGTGAAGAATTTAGCGTCATTGCCTGTAGGCTCGCTTGACGGATCAACCTTGATATGGTCGATATACGGCTCGTAAGGCTTCTCGGCATCGCTTTCGTTATAAACTACGTATGCCTTATTGTATACCTTGCCAAGCTCGGTCGTATGTCTTATCGATATGTCAAAGCGTTCCTTCTGAGTCGTCATTGCGAACTCAATATCCTTGTCGCTTTCAACCTCGACACCGTTTATCGTGACAA
This sequence comes from uncultured Clostridia bacterium, assembly GCA_947585795.1. GTDB lineage: Bacteria > Bacillota > Clostridia > UBA1381 > UBA1381 > Hominilimicola. The sequence goes on along the minus strand of CANPXG010000018.1, from coordinate 37,453 downwards.
CTATTTCATCGTTGGGAGCCGAAGCGGTGTGTACCATAATCGGAACAACCGTTGTGCCGTCGGCTACCGTGAATGTCTGTACCGGTACGGAGTCGAAGTTATCGCTTGTGTTGATAGTGCCTTGGAGGTCGTCGCCCGCGCTCTCCTTAAGAACGGTCAGCGAGTATCTTTGCAGCGTCGAGCCGTTGCGAACAGTTATGACGTTCACTGTCTTGCTGTCCTCAAGAGGTATTACGCCAACGCCGCTTACAACGCCGTCCTTAGCCGCAGCCGACGCGTTAACCGAAACCTCGGTCAGACTGCTGTCAACGTAAGCGTAGTAGTTAAGCTCTCTCGGTGAGAACTCGGGGAATATCGTTTCGCCGTTTACCGTCAGCGACGCAAGGTCGGGAACGTTTGCCATGAGGTCTTTTCTGAATATCTTCAGCGTGTATGTCGCAAGCGGCATTGAATCCGTTTCTTCAGCATACAGTCTGATCGATACCGAATTATCCTCGCCTGCCGTCAGCGGCAGAACCATCGGAGCGTTCGCGTACAGGTCACTGTTTACCTTGATTATCGTGTCTTCCTTGTTCGCCTTGGTGTCAAGCTCTACCTCGTCAACGTCGTAAGGAACGGTTACGAAGTAATTTCTTACCTCTCTCGAGAACGCCGGAACGATCGTTCCCTTGTTAAGAGTAAGCTTTGTGAGGAAGTCGTCGCCGTTTTCATTCGGACGATAGATATTTACGATATATACCTTGTTCGTCGTCGTTACCTCGGCGGGACTCTTCGACGTGTCAAGAGCCGTTACCTTTACGAGTACCGTATTCTTTCCTTTCTTAAGGATAAGATTCTGCGAGGGCTTACCGCTTTCAACCGTCAGGTTGTTAATGGTGATCTTCGCGTCTGACGCTGTCGGGATGAGATTGATTATTTCCGTATCGGAATTAACGTTGATCTCATATGCCGCAGTGTCCGGATCAAATGACGGATCAAGCTCGAAGTCTTGCACTACTTCAAGGTTTTCAAGCTTGGGATCAAGTCCCTCTTCTGCACGGTTTATAACTACCGTGTAGTATTCGTGGTTGCCCTGCGAGTTCGCAAGAGTGATCGTAACGATGTTGTCGCCGTATACGATATTGTTGAGGACGGTATCCTTGCCGTTAGCCGCCGACTTATTGTTTACGGTTATCGTTATATCATTCTTGTTATCGGGATCGCCGGACTCGGCGAATACTCTTATGCGTGCCGTGTCGAAGTCGGACGGTACGCTTACATAGTACGAATGTTCGTCCTTATTGTACGCGGGAGCCAGCTCATACTTCTTGAAGTTCCGGTCGCGTACCTCTATAGCCGACGTAAGCTCGGGTATGGGCGTTTCGTACGGATCACGGTAAATGTTGACCGTATACGTCTTGTCGCCCGAGAGCGTGTGCAGCTTGCCGGAGCCGTCGGTATATTCTACCTGACTTGTTACATGGAATGTAACCTTCGTCATACCGACAGGCAGCGTAACCGCTACGCCTTCGCCGCTTTCAACGGTCGTTGAGCCGCCGTTGTTTATGGTTACGGATATGTCTGTTACCTCAGGCATTCTTGCTATAGGAGTAAGAACTATATTTGCCTCCTCGTACTTGTACGCCAGGTTGTAGTTTACGATGTCGCTGTCGAACAGCGGGCTCATTACTCCGCCTTCCGTATACTGAATGTCGATGAGGTCAGCGTCGTCGTCCTCGCCCATCTTGTATACGTTGATCACGTAAACCTTTCTCGTTAAGCCGTCGGGTGCCGATGATGTGATGACAAGCTTGTTATTGCCTTCCACGATCGGAATGTCCTCGGCGTTCGCTATACCGGCGTTGATGAAGTCGTAATCCTGAGCTTCACTTCTTACCCAAATTTCGGACAGTGAGTTGTCTGCCTCTGCTCTGAGTGAGATGAAGTCAACATCCTTGTCAACAGTCATCTTATAAGATGTTGTGTCGGGATCGAATACAGGAGTCATGTCGTGTCCCGGAACAGTGATACTGTTAAGGTACGGACTCGCCTTCTGATCCGATTCTCTGTTGACAGTGATCGAATAGTATCTCTTGTTCTCACCCGCGGTGTCTTCAACCAAGATGATGAACAGGTTGTTGCCCGGGTTGAACTTGAGCTGTACGGGTACGCCCGGCGTAAGGTCAGGCGTTTGAACGTCTGTATTATTCATCGCGTACAGGTGAGCCTTAAGGTCGCCCACTGTTCCCGTTACGCTGAGGTTCGGAATTAGCGTCAGGAAGTCTTCCGTTTCGATATTCAGAACGTTCGCGTAGTAGTTGTAATCGATATCCGACGAGTTGACCATCGTCAGCGGGTGGTTAGCCAGCGATATACCCGACAGGAAGTTATGCTTAGGATTGATGTTTACATTTTCGTTCTTGTACAGGTTTATCTTGTATTCGCGAGCCACTACATCGCCTGCGGCGATACTGAACATTACCGTCGTCGTGGACTTGCTCTCAAGCTTCTCGCTGCCTTCGCCGCCTATTATGACAACATTCGGAGTTCCGAGCGTCGTGGTATCCTTGTTCACGCCGTTCAAGTTTCCTGTTATCGAGTATTCCGCGTCGGCTCCCGGAGTAGCCGTTATGATTATCGGTGTTTCCGTTTCGTCGATTTGAGCCTCAATAACAAGGTCATAGCTTAATACGTCCTTATCAAACATCGGTACCAAGCTGTAGAACTTGTCGCCTATCTGTACTCTGATATCATCGAGAGCCGCGTCCGTAACGGGAACCTGACGTCTGATGTTGACGGTGTATACCTTGGTTATCGTCGTATCCTGCGACGTTACCTGTATCTTCATAAGGTTGTTGCCCGGAACGAGTGAACTGTAGGTGTACGAGCTTCCGTTCGTGAAGTCAATTACGCTCGAACCGCTTGACGATGAAAGCATGAGCTTTATCGAAGCGTTTTCGCTTGCGCGGATCTCGTCGAATTTCACGCTGTCGGTGTAGCTGTCAACATCTATCGTGTATTCCTTGACCTCGCTTGTGAACGACGGATCGAGCGTTACGCCCGCTTCCGGATCGAGAACAATAAGGTCTGCGTCATTCGACAGTCTTGTTACGTATACCTTATAATTTGTAGCTTCGCCTGTTATCTTATCCTTAACGGCAATGTTTACAAGGTATCTGCCGTTAATGTCGGGCTGTATCAGGTATACCTGATCCGTGAACTGAATTTCAGAACCGCTGTCAGGCGCCTTGGCGTTATTCTCGCCCGCGCCTATGCCTACGAGCTTGCCCGGATTGAGCGTTATAACTCTCATGTACGGATTGTTCGGGGCTGTGTAAGGTATGCCTATCTCGTAATATCCTTCCTCCGCGTTCCATACCGCGCCTATCGGGTTCGCGTACGGAATGGTCGGATCATCCGTGAAGCTGCTGCCTTCCACATCCATGTAAATGCTTACGATGTCGTTTCCGTTGTATTCGGGGTTAGCCTTAACGCCTATGATCGTAAGCTTGTAATCCTTACTGATCGAGAGTCCGTCAACTGACAGAGCCACATTTACGTTCACGGTCGTGGACGGCTGGGTGATCTTCTGCATAACGAGAGTTGCCCAATACTGCTTATCCGGATCAGTGTTTGTGTTGTCCGAAACCGCAGTCTGACCGCCCGATGAGAGCGTCGTTACTGCTCTTGTGTCGCTTGCCTTGGCTGTGACAACAGGATTTGAATCCATCGCCACGTACGCTACATACGTTCCGTCAGCCTGTTTTGTAACCGGCATGTTGTTTACGCGAAGCTGACTGAGATCAGCGTCTAACGGCTTGCGGTAAATGTTAAGCTTATATGTGAGCATGGACGAGGTTTCACTCGTTACGTTCACATAGAATACATTGTTACCGTAGTCGAGCTGTACATTGTGGTGCAGCATGATGAAGCTGCTCTCTATCGGGTTGTTTTCTCCGCCCTTAACGAGTGCAACAAGCGTCTGAGCGCCTTCATGCTGGTGATTTGCTCTCGCGTAGATGTCCACATTGGTCACGTCTGACGGAATATCAACCGTGTATTCGAGCGTATCGGGATCGAATGACGGATCAAGCGCGTAATCAAGCGTCGTATCCGTGGGTATCTGCTCGCTATGGTCAAATACTCTCAGATTGTCGAGCGTCGCGTCGTCTGACGGATCATGTATCTCAATCTTGTACGTACGCGTAAAGTGCGGTACCATAAGCTCGATCGGTATACTTACATATTCGGGAATGTCACCGTTTAAGAGTGTGCTTACATATTGCTCTATGTACTTGTCAATGTCCGCTATATCCGTGGACTGGACTTGTTCAAACGTATTGTTGCCAATCTTTATTCTTGTCTGATACTCGGACTTATCCAATCCCTTTGCCTCGGCGTATGCCTGAAGTGCCGTTGCCGTTTCAAACGCTTTTGCGAATATGTCGTAATCACTCGTCTTATTATCCGACAATATCGTGTAACTCGTTATTGTCTTATGGAATGTCGAGTTGTAGAACGGCAACTTGTCTTTGTCGTCCTGCTTGGTCGCGTACAAATCGTCGAGATATACGTCAACCGGAACCTGTATAATCCTCAGCGTGTAGAAGTACGGCAGCTCGTTCGGGTTATCTACCTGTATCTCAAAGTAGTTCTCACCCTCCTGAAGCTTAACGTTAGCCTCAAGGAATCCGTTCGTTTCGCCCGCGTAAGCCTGTTCTATCGTCTGTCCCGACAATGACAGCTTCGCGTGGTTGTCGGTCGCCATAATGGTTACCTTCGCGGTTGGCGGCTGAGCAGCCGAGTACGAGTACGCCTCGAACGCGGGTTCGCCGTTAATAACCGTTGACGATGCTTCGTTATCATCTACCAGTACCACGCCGATGTTAGAGTTCGCCTGTCTGCGTCTTATAGTTACGTAGTACTCTGACAATAGCGACATCTCATCGCCGGCATCGACAGTATCCTTCTGTCCGTAGACTTGAATCGGAACTCTTGTTACTTCGCCGTAAAGCGGTACTGTGCTTATCGTGTACGTCTTATCCTTCGTTATCTCAACAGGAGCATTTGAGCCTACCTTCAGTGAGTATGTAATAGGCGTTATATGATCCGCTTGGAGTCCCGGAGCCGCCATGATTATGTTCAGCGTTGCCGTGTCAAGCATGAACGGAAGGTCTGTCGGCTTCTCGTAGTAATACTTAATGTGCGTTTCCGCGTCTTCCTGACCTCTGTACTCGGTCAATTCACCGTTGGCGATAATAGTGAGGTCGTGCGGGAACTTGTATCTTACAATGTTTATTCTGTAAGGTGCGGTTACTCTGCCCGACGGATCTGTTATCGTCAGAGGAACTGTAGTCGGCTTCGGAGGATCGTCATCGTTAAGCAGAACCTCTCCTATGAATGTGCCGATAGCCTGTTTCTCACCGAGCGCGTCAGCCACTGTGATCACAGCGCCCTCCGCCGCCTTGATTCTGATTACGGCGGTCGGTTTTGAAACGCCGTTCACGTCTGTTCTGTAGTTGAACGGAACGGAGCCCTCGTAAGCCGCGTTACCTGTCGGAACCGCGTGCGAGAACGATACTGCGGCGTTCTGCTGATCTTCCGTGAGCAATGTCGTGGGATCTGTGTCCTTATGCTCCTCTTTTCTCGTACCGACTTCAGCCGAAACAAGCTCTGTACCCTCAGGTCTGTTTACAACGATTATTCTGTACTTCGTCGGCGAGCTGTTTGTTCTCGAGATTACGGTGAAGTTGAATACGTACTCAAGCTTTTCGCCGATGTATACTTCATCCACCGTCGCGCCTCTGTAAGAGGGATTTATGCCCTGCTGCTGCTTGTCAAGCAGTACGCCCGTGCTGTCCTCATACTGAACGTATGCCCACTGGTCGATAGGCAGAACATACGGTTTAACGCTTGTGGTATGAGCCGGAACATTTATTAGGTATTCGGTTACGCCATCGGCTGTGATGCCGGTGATCATACCTTCCTCCTGAGCCACAACGCCCGGATTATAGCTATCCTGCCAGTAATCCACGAATACGGACTTGAGTCCCACCTCACTCTTGGAGTGCTGTATCGTCAAGGTGTATTCCTGCGTCTTGCCGTCGGCAGCTTCCACTATAGCTCTTATCTGCTCTGTGTCTGACGTCATCATTACCGATGTGTCAAGCTGCTGCGCCTGCGGTCCCGCTGTTTTTACGTTGCTGTCCATCGGATAGAACGTTATCTTTGAAGTCGGGGACTTGGTCTGCGACTTGATAAACGCTTCCGTCGCCGCGGGTGATATGAAGCTGATGTAGTTGTAAATCTTACCCTTTGTCGCCGTCGGCGGTGTGATGCTGTTAAGCGCCGCTTTGGTGTAGTTCGAGTCATCACTCTTAATGTGATGTACGAACATGTTGAGGAGAAGGTCATCTCTAAGCTTCTCGGCGGGGTTCCTCGTAATTATCAGCTTTGTTACCTCTGTTTGGTCGGGCTGACCGTTAGCGAGGAGATCCGACGAGCCTACGGTTATGATAACCTCCATAGGCTGGTCTATTGTGATGTCGGTTATATCAAGAGTATCATACTCGTCGTATTTCTTTGCATACGAGTTATCTTTTATCTTGATATAATTGCTTGAGTAGTTAGCCTCAGCGTAAATATCGGCAATTCCCGTTTCGTCATAGTCGATATCTATTCTGAAGATGTGCGGATCATTCTCGTCCTGCGTCGCGGCACGTCCCTTGAACTCGACAGCCTTGACCGTGAGGTCGTTTATCTTTCTGACGAGCTTAATGGTGTAGTACGCGGGATTTACGTCGCCCTCGTAGCTCCATACCGTTACTGTATAATTCTGAGAATGTTCGCCCGTTACCGGATCTATAGTGTCGTTTTCTTCCTTGAACGGCAGTCCCGGAAGCTTCATCATCGTAGTGTCAAACGTGCTGCTCTCGGAAACTATGTTCTCACCATCTATCGTTAAGCCGATGCGCGCCGTTCCGAACTCGGCGGCTATGAGAACCGATACGTATGTTTCGGCGTACGCTGTCCTGATCACAACCGGCTTGTCGGTCGTAATATTCGTGTTCTTCTGTATCTGCGCGTCATACGGGTACGCCGTTATTTCTTTAAGGTTTCTGTTGTTCGAGCGTCTTTCAAGTCTTACGGTGTACTCTCTGCCTTCGCCTACACCCGAAAGCATCTCGTCCTGCGTTCTTATTCTGAAGTGCAGTTCGTAGCCTCTGTCAGGCTCAAGGTGCGAGATTTGTACCGTCTTGGTCTTGAGGACGTAATTCGACGAATACTGACCTGTGATCGGATCCTTGATGTCGATACCCGCGTACTCGGAGTCAGCCACAACTCTCATTTCTATTGAGGTTATGCCCGCTTCGATTCCCGCGATATACGTATCTACCGCAGTTTCGTCATACTCGGCGGGATCGATATGGTCAAGCGTTCCTATAACGCCTACCCATACCTTATCTACATGATTTTCCTTGTCGATAGGCTCAACGTCGTTATTGTCGTCATTCGCGAGATATACGCGAAGCTCGTATTCCTCGGTTGCGCCCGATTCGGACGTGATCGAGAAGGTGATGACCTGCGGCATCTCGTTCTCAATATAATCAACTTCGTCGAGTAAGTACGGATGCGATACCAGATACGACGCGTATGTCGTGTTGACGATGGTATTTCTGAGCGCCGGATCCTCGTCGTCCATAAGCGCGGCGATCGTCTTGTTGTGTTCCTCGTTGGTGTGGTTCTTCGCCTGTACCGCTACCGTAGTCTTTCTGCCTTCACTGACAGCCGCGTCACGTACCGTCTTGGGTATGAAGCCGTTGAAGTATCTTATACCCGTGTTCTCGTCGGTGAACGGTCCGAATGCTGTCGAGCCGTTTACCTGTACGTAATCAACGTCGGTGCTTACGGACTGAATTGTTACTCTCAGCTCGTTGGACGAGGTAAATCTCGTATCCTCCGCCGTTACGGTGAACGGTATGATCTTCTCAAACTCGCCTTCATTAACGGGTATGAGTATGCCTACCACATCGTCGTTCGGCAGGTCTGTTTCGCCGACGTACTTCGTGCTGCTGCCGTTAAGCTTGATAGTCGCCTTATCCGATACGGTCTTAATGTGAACTCTCAGATACTTCTGATTTGTCACAGGATCTACCGTCATGGTGGACTCGCTTACAATGAAGTTATCCACTATCTTCGACGATACGGTTGAGTTCGACGTTCTGCCGGTTTCGTTTACAGTCGTTCTTGCATTTACTTCCAAACTCGGATCATGCTCGAGCGATGTATCCTGCGACAGTCTGTAGATGATCACCTTATAATGCTTGGTGTACTCCACACCTGCCTCGGGAACCGATGTCAGTCTGATTACCGAATCGGGTTGACCCGCGTCATTTACTTTGACGTTCATAGGCTTAGATAGCGGATCAAAATCAGTGTTGGATTCACCGTTCGGGAACTCTACCGTTACCGTCGGATCATACGGTGACGGTGCGTATTCATAGGTATTGAACAGTACCGACGACGAAGCGTCTTTTCTGATACCGTATCTGAAGACAATGGTTCCGTCGTCCTCGGTTTCATACTCGGTCAGCTTCTTGTTGTCGATGTAAATGTCAATATCCTTGTCTTTATTCGTGTATTTTCTGCCGATAAGCAGGTTGTACGTCTTAACAGCGCCTATTCTCTCCGCGAGGGTATCACCGTTCTGATTTGCGGCACCTACCTGCAGCTTAACCATCGTGAAGCCGCCGTCGGTATCTGTGAGAGGCACGTTAAGCGACGTGTTCTCTGCTATTACCCAGCCGCCGTTATCTTCGGTCTGACCGTCCCACTTAACGTCCGCATTCAAGCCGTAGCTTGCGGCGTTCTTATTGAACGCGGCAAGGTCCTTCACGTACTCGGCGTAGAGCTGATCGTACTGCTCCTGACTCATGCCTTCTGCCTGTACAGGCTCCGTAGGCTTCCACAGGTGACCTATTCTTACGTAATTGTCGCTGTTCTTTGCAACCGCGTTTACAATAGCGTCCGCGTTCTTCGGGTCAAGACGTATTACGTAAGCGTCAAGGTTACTGTCATACTGCGCGTCGCTGTAAATTGATGAGCCGGTCGGAGCTACATTTACTTCGCTGAGGCTTAAGTCAAGCCTGTTAATGTTTACGGTATATGCTTTCTCGTAATTTCCGGACGATGAGCGTACGGTTACGCCGAAGCTGTTTCTGCCGGCGATGCTAAGGTCTTCAAACGTGTCAATGTGTTCACTGTACGCGTTATTTTCAACCTTGACCTGAGCAAGCAAGGTCTTTGTCACAGCCTCAACGTCTAAAAGCGTTACGTCTGACGGTACCCATATCTGATATACGTTATTCTCGTCAAGTATCGCTTCGACTGTTGTCGTCGCTCCGTCATCCTCATAGCTTGCCGCAATCTTTTCAAGCTCGGTGATGTCGCTCTGCTTGTAGATATACAGATACGATACCGTCGGTTCGTCGAGGTCGGCAGCCTTCGTCTTGATCTGATATATCGTAAGCTCAGTGTCGTTAAGAAGCTCATTCTTAACTTCCCACTTATTCGTGCTTGCCGAGGTCGGATCGCTGACGGGTATATCTTTGCCCGCGTTCACGATTGCGTAAACATCGTTTGCCTCAATGGAGATGTCAACGCGTGTTTCGTTCTTAAACGGAGCGTCGGCAGGGTTGTCAAGCTTAACAACGTATACCGTTGCCTTTTCGCCCGTTTCTTCGTCTATAACCTTCTCCTCGGGAGCCGGTGTGTATGTGTATTCTCCGTACTTGACAATTACGCCGCCGTCCTTCAGACTGTCGTCGATACTCTTTCTCGATACATGGAGGATATAGTGCTCAACGACATTTTCGTCCGAGGTTACGTCTATCGGAATATAGAATTCCTTAATGCTTGTGTCAAGCGAGAATTGCGTAAGCTCGTGGATATACGAGTTATTGCTCTTCGAGGCAATTCTTACGACTGAATTTGTGTTGACTGCTTCAGCCTTGATCGCGATATACGCGAGTTCCTGATCAATAACGTACGTGTATACGTTATCCTCTACATCTGTAACATTCTCATATCCGTCTCCTACAAGATAACCGTTGGAGAGTTCAAGTCGGTCAACCTGAACATACTTAAGTCCGGTATGGTATGCGGCGGGCTTAAGCATAAGCGTATAGTCAAACTTGGCTAAGCCGTTGCCGTTCGTAACTCTTAACGTGTATCTTGTTACCTCGCCCGGAGTTACGGGTAATGTTTCGTTATACCATGTCTTGTTATCGTCGGTCGTAAGCTGTACGCTGTATCCGTTGCTGTCGATTACCTCGACTGTTCCCGAAACGGGAACGAACTTGGCGAATACGCTGCTTGCATTCGCGTCAACCTCCGCTATGTACGTGTTGTTCACGCGCGGAATTTCAACGTCGTCTATAACGACCTTTTCAAGCGATGCCACTATCGGTTCCTTAATGACTACGAGAGTATGCTGCTCCTCGTCGCCGTTCGTCGCTCTTACGGTGAACGGAATTTCCGTGCGTTCGTTGAAGAGATTGTTTATAATACCCTCAAATTCGCCCACGTATGAGCCTGCGCCGATACTGCTTGTTATCATTATCGTCGCATTCGGATCCTGAGCCTTGATGTAGATCATAGCGGCGTTCTTTGTATTTCTGATGTATACAATATGCTCGCAATGCTCTTCTTCATCATCGTCAAGATCAAGAGCCATCAGCGATATCGACATAGCGTTGTACTGCTCCATGAGAAGTGTCGGAGCAGAGCTTCCGTCTGTCGTCCATACTGTGTCGAAGTCCCAATCGGTGTAGTTTGCCGATCTTGTCATTTCGGTAGCCGACAACGTGCTGTTGCCATACTGCGTTTCAATGCCTTCGTCCTCGGCTGAGAACGGTACGCCGGCTATCGCGTGCGAGTACTCGATCGTTCCGCTGTTTTCAGCCGCGATCGATGCGCCGTATTCAAGCGCTCCCGATACGTCAGCCGTGCTGTATACGTGGCTTATCTTATTTGTATTCTTCGCAGCGATACCCGCGACTTTATCATCGCTTCTGAGGTCTGTTTCGCTTACGTAAGAATTCTCTATAGTACCGTTGTTCACAACCGCGATACCAGCAGACAGCTTCTTCGCCGTAATGTCGCCCGACAATACCGCCGTCTGCGAAATCGTTCCGTTGTTTACGCCGGCTATTGCTGCCGCATTCTGTACAGACGCGTCGCCTATCTGGTTCGGGATAACAACAAGATTTTCAATCGTGCCGTCGTTTACGGCGAACAGTGCCGAGTGATCCTCGCCGTCAATATTCTTAGCCGACGAGAGTACCAGGTCGGTAACGGCGTATCCGTTACCGTTGAGAGTTCCCGTAAACGGAGTTTCTTCGCTGCCTATCGGTTCCATTACGATGTACTGCGAATCGCCTGTCATAAACGAGATGTTGTTCTCGAGTATGTAGTGCTTCGTCAGGCTTTCCGCGTCGTTACCGATACTCATAAGTCCCACAGCGGAGGAAATTCTGAACGGATTATCCTCGCTGCCGTCGGGAACGTTCAAGTCGGAAACGTCGCTGTCAGCCGTCTGAGCCGCTATTGTCGGATACTGGTTCGCCGATATGGTCCATACGCTGTCGAAGTTCCAGCCGACAAATGTGCTTATATCTGACAGGCTCTCGGGCATTACAGCCTTGCTGTCCGTAACGTTTGTGTTGCTTACAGCCTTGCTGTATACCTGATTGGGTACTACGGTATACGAGCTTACGACAGACGCGCTGTCAAGATTGGATACCGTTATACCTGCCATGCGGCTGTCACGGTCGGACGTCGCCCTTGTGGAAACCGTTCCGACGCTGTATGTATTCTCAATAGAGCCCTTGTTTATAGCCGCGATACCTGCCGCGTACTCGGAGGACGATACGTTCGCCTTGTTGTAGGAGTTGATAATCGTACCTCTGTTCTCGCCCGCAAGACCGCCCGATGCGTAAGAGGAGTCTATTGTGCCGGAGGATACCGCAACGCGGCTTATACGCGCGTTTTCGCCGTTAATACCGGCTACGGAGCCGACGTATTGATCGTCATTACCGTCGTCCGCTGTTGCGTTTATTGTGATATTTTCAAGCTTTATGTTGTCGATACTACCGTCGTTCACACCGAATATACCGTAATTATTTTCATTTCCGGTATTTATCGTGAGGTTCTTGACGGTCTTTCCGTTACCCTTTAAGCTTCCCGTAAACGGTTTGTCTTCAGTTCCTATAGGCGTCCATTCCACGCTTGACATATCAAGGTCGCTCATCAGCACGTAATGCGCGTCGAGGTCGTCCTCGATCTTCTGTAAGTCTGCGGGGTGAGAAATCTCAAACGGATATTTCTCGCTTCCGTCAGGCTCTTCGGGTGCCATTACGCTGCCGCCGCCGCAGGAAGCGTCTTCCGCACGATACTCGTCGGCAGTGCCTCTTTCGGCGATAACCTCTGCAACGCTTGTGTTACCCTTTTCTTTAACTATTCTAAGTTCACGTCTGCCGGTCTTTGTGCCGCTGCTGAGCACAATGTAGAACAGGTTGTTTGCCGTCAGATTCGGAATGTTATCAACCGTGATCTGCATTGTATCCTCGGCAAGCAATTTGTTTTCAGAGCCTTCATTGACTCTTATAAGTCCTACCTTCGCCTTGTCATGAACTATTATGACAACGCTTGCATCATCGTCGGCTGACGGAATGGTCGCAAGATAGTTTCCGAACTTGTCGGGGAGTACCGATCTGTACTCGCTCTCGGATTCGGACTTGATGAGTACGCTTGACAGTCCGAGCGAAGCGTCCTGCTTCACAAGCGTAACCGTTTCTTCAACGTAATCCGAAGCGCCGTACGGATATGAGTAAATTCTTACCGGAACGGTCGTTACGTCGCCCGTAAGCGGTACGAGCTGCGTATTACGATGCGCTCTCATCTCGCCGGAAGCGATCTGTACCATCGAGATCTCGTTGTCGGCAACAGCAAGTATCTCCGCCGCGGTGGCTTCATAGCCGACCTCGTAAACGTATCCTTCGCTTGTTCTTTCAACCTTATTGCCGTTTACGTAAATCTCTCTTGCGCCGACATTATTTCTTATAATGTATGCGGTGTACTTCTTTGTTACATTGCCGTCGCTTGACGTTGCCGTAAATTCAGCCTTTATTACGTTATCTGTAATTCTGTTGTACGGAACATCGAGCACGCCCTTAACGGAAGTGTTGTTTCCGAGCTTGACCGTTACATCCTCGTTCGCCGCGGTGATGGTGAGTACGCCGTATATAACAGCGCTGTCTATTCTTACCGCGTACGTATTCGGGATAAAGTCAAGTTTCTCAGCCTGTACTCCGTCAAATACAACGCTCTTGATGTCTGCATCCGAGTCTTCAACATACTTGATTACTATCTGATACGGATCGCTTACAATCGAGCCGTCATAGCTTGTAATTCTGAAGTTGAATACGGTATCCTCCACCTCATCGAGGGCAAGGTTTTCAAACACGTAGCCCATGCCCGTGTCGCTACCGCCGCTTACAAGCGGATCTTCCTCGGATATACCGTTACCGTACAGCAATACCTTCGACATATGTCCCTCGGGAACGATTGAAATATCAACCGGTCCGCGCTTGTTCACAACCGCCGTGTAAACCCTGCTGTCGTCGTCAAGCGGTTCAAGCGAGAGAAGCGATATGTCAACATCCGTCGTATCGCCCGCCTTGAGCTGCTGCTTATTTAGGTAAACAGACTTAACATCCGTATCCTCGTAATCGGTATATACGTACAGAGTGTACTTCTGCTTAACCGTACCCGACGAGGAAACGATCGTGAAGCCAAGCTCGTTTACGGTCGAAACCTCGGGGCTGTCAAGCTCAAAGTCGTCCGTTACAAATTCGCCGTATACAGGCTCATATCCGTCAACGGTTATCTCCGCGATACCGCTTGAGGTGCGGATTATTACTGTTGCCGGGTTCGCCGCGCTCGGTACGCCCTCTGCATTGAGCGTCGACGGAATCGCAACCTCGTAAATTGTCGGGTTGTTACTGCGCTGAACCGCCGTTATACCGTTGACGATAACCTCGCCCACGCCGGCGTTATTGCTGCTCTTATAGATAGCTACGGTGTATACCGCCTTGGCGTTCGGAGTGCGAACGTCGCTTACGTAAAGCTGTGAATGAAGCTCTACGACAAGCTCCGTAACTTCCTCGTCCGAAAGCGTGTATGACTTTCTGCTGAGCACGTTGGAGTACGGCATCGACAGGTTCGTTTCGTTCAGCTTCACGAGCTTCGCGAGATTGTTTGCCGTAATCGTCACGTCGGACTCGGTCGCGTTCGTCGGAACACTGAATACAAATCTTGTACCGTCGGAAATTGCCTCATCCGCGGTCCTCGTTACGTCGTCAACCGTAACCTCCTTCAAGGACAGGTCGTCGGACGCGCCCTTCAGGAGCAGGTAGTAGTTCTTCGACGGTAAGCTCTCGTTCTGAGGCTTAACGGTAATTCTCAAATACCTCTTCGCGTCAAGGTCAGCGCCCTTCTTGAGCATGAACCTGTACGCGCCGTCCTCTGTCTTACCCTGCGAAATTATATCGCCGGTCACGTCTATTACGTTTGACAAATCATCGGGAGTTTCAACCTCGTGAACTGCCGTGATCTTAGCGTGTTTCTCGGTCGGGGTAATCTCAAGACTCGTCTGTCTGTTGGGAACATTCGCCTCGTACAGTACTTCAAGCGATGTGTCAACATTGTACTCGCCCTTCTTACCCTTTTCGGTAATGATGCTCTTTATCGAGGTGTCTGACGACTTGGTACGGAATTCGAGAGCGTACGACTTCTTCTCGCCGTTCTCCGCCGCTACCTCAATCACATACTTGCCGCTGTTCGCACCTGCCGAAAGTACATTTCTCCATGTATTTCCGGACGTCCAACCAGACGTTTCGCTATCTGCCGACGCATTATCATTACCGTTATTGTGCCACTGCGCCGCACCGTCATAGTATCCGACTCTGAGAGTCGAGCGAAGCGCGGATTCGATGTCGATCACCGGTGTTTCGGTCATTTGGTCAACGTAGAATACGTATGTAATATTCTCGCTGCCGTCCTCGTTCGGTGTCGTTTCCTTCTCGGCTTCCTCACCGCCGCGTTTTACGCTTATGATACTGTTATCGTTGCTGCGTCTTACAATGCGCAGTGTTCTCTTTGTAATTCCTTCGTCTATATTCTGCGGAAGAATGAATATCGTGTAATACTTAGCCGTGTCACCCGTAAGTGCTTCGGTAAGCGGAATATTGAATACCCTCGACGTTTCTCCCTTATCGCGGATATCCGCCTCGGTAATATTCTTCGCTTCCTCCTGTGTCGTTACGAGAAGCTTTGTATACTTATTCGCCGCGCTCACGTAAACGTTTGCTATCGACGAATCTACTGCGATACTTCCGTCATAGTATCCCGCGCCCGCGGATACCCAATTGGCATTTACGCCGTTTACCGTGACGTCGATCTCGGTACTTGTGCTCTGCGGTTTGATTATCAGTCTGTAGGTCTTTACGAACGACGAGCCTTCCTTGACTACGTCTACCTCGTATATGTACGGGGTATCGTCCGTAACACCGGACAGATTGTTAACCTTGAACTGGTATCTGTCAGCGTTCGGCGACGCAACTGTTACGATATTCGTAACATCGGTTACGTTCCTTATGCCGAAGATAATGCTGTTGGATACTACTCTTACATTAGCGTCATTTCTGCTCGTCGGAACGTATACGATGAAGTCGTTGCTGTCCTCCTCCTTGGGAACAGAGTCGTTATCGTAGAATACCTCGAGCGTCATATTCATGTCGGTCGGAGTGACAATGACATAATATGTCTTTGTATTGCCGCTTTGTGCCTTGACAACTACGGGAACGAGGAACGATTCGTTTTCGTCATCCTTGTCGTAATCGTAGTTTGCCATGATTTCCTGAACGGATACGGTCGCGACTCCGTTTTCCGTAACTATCGACGAATTATCGCCGACGCTTGCTACCGTCGCGTAAATATCGTCAAGAGTTATCTGCAGCTCGAACGCGTTGTAATTGTCCTCAACCTTCGGAACAAATACGCGGTACGCTTCAAAGTCTGTCGGAACATCATCGTCCGTTTCGTCATTGTGTACATTTATTGTAACAACATCGTTCGCGGTATCGTCCGTATTCTTATTATCCGGATCGTTTGGATTTGCCGTTACGGACGCTATGTTCGCGTTGTTGCTCTTCTTGTAAATGTAAAGCTTGTATTCTGCCTTACCCGTTTCATCACCGTTGACCGGAGTAACGTTGATGGTCACAACGGTAACATTGCTGTTTATGCTATCCTCAAGGTCTGTCGTAATTACGGCGTTCATTGCAGGATCGTCGCTGTTGTCACCCGAAACTCCGTTAAGACCTATGATTTCAACAATGTGCTCGTTGTTCGCAACCGCAGAAACTTCAGCGTCTGTTTCCGTACCGTCTATGTAGTAAACGTACGAGCCGTCAAGATTGTGGTTCTTAACCTCTTCGCCGTCTACCTTCACGGTAATCGCGAACTCGTCGCCAAGACGCTTCAGTACAAGCGTGTTCTGATATACGGGGCTGCCGCCCGGCTGCGCGTACAGTCTGAACGGAACCTCCATCTCGCCCGACTCGGAAAGCTTGATTTCAACCGCGCTTTCAGCGTAACCGTCAGGCGTTATCTCGCCGTTGTCGATCTGAACGTACAGATCTCTGCTTGTCGCTTTCACTCCAACGAGCGCCGCGCTCGCGTTCGGAAGAACGTCGAAGAATGTATATCTCTTTTCGTCGTCCGTAGGCTCGTTCGCGTCGATGCCGTTTACGGTTACGTCCTCAATGCCGGGAGCCGTGTCGGTACCGACAATTCTGAGTACATATACCGCCGTGGCGGTGCCGTCCTGCGAGAGTACCTTGAAGTACTTGTACTGGTCGCCCGTTTCAACATCAATGTCGGAAACGGTTTGGAATACGCTGCCTGTGTTCGGCGTGGATGCCGCTTCGGCAGTTGCACGTACATTCTCTACGTATGAGAGCTTAGCCCACTCGTCCGCAGCCTGTATCTTGAAGTCCGCGAACTTCATCGTTTCAGGTACTTCCACTGTCCAAGTAACGCCGTCATTACCCTTAACAGCCACATACGTGTCTACCATGATGTATTCAACGTCGGTGTTGTTCGAGTCATCTCTTATGATAAGCGTGTATTCCTTGGTTGTGTAATCATCCGCGGCAGTAACCGTGATACGGTACCTGTTGACGGGCTGATCGTGCAGATCGGTAGCGTCGTTGCTCCACCTGTTAGAAGCAAGATCGCTGTCGTCAAGCTCCGTTGCGGACAGTATGCCGTACGGTGACTTGGTTGTATCTCTCTTTATAGCCTCTACCTTAACTGTGGCGTTCGCGTCAACCGCGCCGAC
Source organism: uncultured Clostridia bacterium (assembly GCA_947585795.1). Taxonomy (GTDB): domain Bacteria; phylum Bacillota; class Clostridia; order UBA1381; family UBA1381; genus Hominilimicola. Next base: position 20,010 of record CANPXG010000018.1, on the reverse strand, counting down.
AGCAGCCCTTACGGATTCCATCGTCGATACGCCAGGTCTGTAGTAGGTATATACGCCGTTGTTTTGAGTTACATCGGTGTCCTCCACGCGTACATATTCAAGGCTTGTGTCGATATGTACCTTTTGGATCTCAAGCGTGTACTGCTTAACTATACCGTTCTTAGCCTTTACCTCGAGTCCCACCGTGGTGGACGCGTTCGGTACAGGTACGCTGAAGCGCGTTACCGCGCCGGTTTCTTCGTTCTTATCGTCGTAGGAACCGCCGATGTGAACATACTGAACCATAGGCGTTTCGGGAGTAGCGATAATGTCAACGATGCTAAGCGTGTCGGCAATCTTTATCACGTATTTGCCGTTCGCTTCAAAGTCGTCGTCCTTCTTGGCTTCTCTCGGAATACCGTCTACAACGACCTCTACCTTGGCGAGGTCCGCGTTGTTCGCTACAGAAGATACCTTTACCTTATATTCCTGTACGGTACCGTTCTCTGACTTGACGTAAATCGGTATGAGAATACCCGTTTCAAGCTCCGCTTCTGTCACGCCGGAGAGATTTATGTTCACAGTCGTGTCGTTAGACGTGAACGTCATACCTCCCGCGCCGACAGGAGTCTTGTAATTTGTTTCTATTGCTACCTTAGCTTCATGGTCCTTAGCCTTCGCTCTAAGCGGAAGGACTGTTCTGCCCTCTTCGACATAGGTGTAATAATAACCGTCGGAGTTGGTGTTGAGGTTAGCGTCTTCGTCCTCTATTTCAATAGCCTTCACAAATTCAAGCTCAGCATCCGAGGACTTTCTGCGCAGCGTGAGCGTGTAGCTCTTCGTATTGAAGTCATCCTCCGCGATTACAAGAATCGTTAAGTTCTTGGGAGCATCCATAAGCTCTGCGGGGATCGAGATCTCCTTCGCCGCCTTATACGCCGCCTCGCTCTTCATATCGTCAGTCAGAGCCTCGTCGGTATCAAGGATTATTACCTTGGCGTTGAAGTCGTTCGCTTCAGCCGTTATAACGATGCGCTTGCTGTCACCGTCGGTTACAATATCTTCGTCGTCGATACCGAGGTAATACGATACTGTTTCCTTACCTTCCTCATCGGTTTCAACGAGCGTCTTAACCATACCTGTGTAATTCGGACTCGTTTCATCGTCAGCCACAGGCACGGAGTCTACCTTGCGCAGACTTATGTCGTCTGAAGCGTAGGTAATTTCAAGACCGGCTTCATTCATAGCACCGGCAACGGCTGCGCCGTCTACCTTTTCTACTATGCCGTCGGCTCTCTTTACATACAGCGTCGCCGTCGTACCGCCCGAAGCGAGAGGCGCGAGCTGCGAAGCGGGCAGAACAACGTGTGCCACGCCGCCGTTTTCGGGATGCTGCGCGTCTGTCGGCTCGGGAGTTACGAACTCGCCGTGCGTGCCGTTTGCTCCCACCGCAACCTGCGAACGCGCGTCTGACGTGTAAACGTATATGTCAACGCCGTCCTCGGAGTAAGGAGCCTGACCGCTGTATGTGTTTATGGTAGGTTTATACGCTGTCGGAGCATGATGATCCGTCAGTTCAACCTTAATTATACCCGTGGTTTCGGGGAGCTTGTAAAGCTTCACCTTGACCGGAGGTCTGATCGTGCCGTCCTCCGCCTGTACATGGATATAAACGATCGTCGGCTCCGGCTGCTTCGCCGTATACATAGCCTCGTCGAAGTATGTCGCGTCTTTATCCATAACAAACGTGTCGTTGTCGGAAATGGTTATCTTCAGCGTCGTGTCGGGCGTTTCTGCATCTCCGCTTATTATAACGCCCTCGGCTCTAAGCATCTGCGTTGTGTTGTCCATTTCGTCCGTTGAAGCGGGCAGAGTGTACTCATACTCGCCGCTGCTGTTTCTGTTCAGCTCAACACCGCCGAATGTTACCTTGATCGCCGTATTTGCGGACATCTTAACTATATCAAGGCGGTAAGCCGCTTGATTAGCCTTATACTGCGAGCCTGCGGGTGTTACCGCGATATAAACCGTGGTAGTTTCACCGTCAAGCTGTACGTCCTCATAAGCCTCGTCGGATGCGGTTGACAGACTTGACGCTTCATTTCTCGCGTTCGCCTCAGTGTCCGCGATACCGACAAGAGCCTTTTCCTGAGCCGCTTTTGCGTGTACTCTTACTTTTGTCGTATCATTCTTAACTTTTGCGACATATCTGCCGTTCTTAACGTCATACTCAACGGTGTATCCTTCAAGCAGGGTATTCAAATCGCTGAGCTTATTAACGTCGAGAGCGCCTATTCTCGGATCCGCAGACTCCTTATACAGACGCAGTGTGTACGGAATAGCCGCGCCCGAAACAGGAACTACGTTTAGAATTACGTCCATGTAACCCTTCTCGTTCATGTTGAGAGTTACGTTATCCGTCAGATGATACTTGTTTGTCGTTTCGCCTATCTTTACGGACGCGTTCGGAAGCGACGTCGCTATCGTTACGCTCGCCGTTTCCGCGTCGTCGGCAACAGCCCATACGTACATCTGTCTTGGCGTGCCTTCGTCGTCCATGATCATCGGTGAAAGCTTACCGCTGTCGTCGACCGATACGAACGGATCGTCGTCCGCTTTTATCTTATAAATCGTGAGCGTGTACGGAGCGCCCGCAAGCGATGACGCTGTGAGTTGAATTGTTACTTCCTCAACGTCCGTGCTGTCGTCAAGAATATAACCCTCGTATGTAAACGCGCCTTCTACCGTATTTGTTCTCTTATCGTTGAGAAGCGATGTCGGTATGTACGATACGATCGCCGCGTCAGGAACAAGCGGAGTTGTAATAATATCCGTGATCTCCACATCGGCGGGTATTACGACCTCGTACCGCTGCGGATCGTCGGTCGTGTACGCGTCATACGTCGCGGAGGCTGCACCTTCATCGTCCTTAGTTACAAGCTGTATACTCGAAACGGTCGTCGCTGCCGACTGTCTGTAAATCGTGAGCGTATGCGATACCGCCGAGCCGCTTTGCGGTGTTACGATTATCGGAACGGACTTTGACATTTCATCATCCTCTAATGTTACCTTCTGAACATCATAGTATACTTCATGTCTTGCGTCCGGATGGTCAGTATTGACCGTAATTCCCGCTACTTTAATACCCTTACTCGAAACCGCAGCCTCGGCGTAGATGTAGATATCCTTTGCCGTAAGCTCAGTATCGTCTTCTTCCTCGACGATCACGTAATAGTTGCCCGAACTGTCTATTTCTACAGCCATCTTCACGTTCTTGTCGAGAGGCGCGTCTTTGAGAGCCTTATGCGCATCATCGTCCTTCATATACGTATCGTCGTATTCTTCCGGTGCGCCCACGGCTACCTTCAATACCTTAAGATTTCCGTTCTTGGAGAATCTTACCGTATGCGCCTTGATCCGACCGTCATACGCGCCATCATCGGAGTCGTTTACTATACGGAAGTAGTAATTATCCGTAAGCTCGCCTATAGGAACGTTAAAGAACTCGTAATATCCGTAGAACTGGTCATTTTCCGTGGTGTTAAGTATTCCCTCTACTTCAGTGCCGTCATCCTTAACCCAAGAAATCTTGTCACGGTCAATATAACTCTTAACGCGTACCGTTACGGTCGTCGCGTCGGGAGTTTCCGTTTCTACCTGTCCCGCGTAAACGTTCTTAAGCGGATCCGTGAACGAGTATACGTTGATTCCGTACTCGTTTGTCGTTTCACTGTATTCGTCGTTGTCAAGTATACCGTCTATAACCGCCTGTCTTATAGGAATAATATCGAGAGGCGAGTAGTCGAATACTACCTTCTCAAGACGCATATCCTTCAAATCTATAACCTCGACAAACGCCGACTTCGAGAAGCCCGTCTTTGTATCCGTAACGGTAACCGTAGCGGAGCCCACGTCATGACCGGTTACAAGACCGGAAGCGTCCACCGAAACCAGACCGCCCGCGTAAATCGGCGGTTTACCTTCTGCGTCTACCTCGTCGCTTACCGTCCATTCGTACGTGTCGCCAACGGAAGCCGTGTCGGTGATGAGGTTAAATCTGTTGAACGATACCTCAAGCTGGCTGGGACTCGAACCCTTGATAATTACAAGGCTTTCGGGCGTGAGCGTTAAGCTTGTTCCCGTTACGAGCACGCTGTTGTACGCGTCCTCATCCATGCCGTCCGCACTCTTATGGAAGGCAGGATCCTCCTCCGCGTAACCGTTGCCGAGCTGTCCTCTGAGGTTGTGACCGAAGCTCCAAACGAAGCCGTCGTCAAGAACAACATACGAGGACGAGCCGCCCGTACCTACTTCTATCGCGCGGTAATTGTCAGAACCGTCTATTTGTATTCTTCTCGGAGTAATAACAGCCTTCGAGTCTTTTGCTTCTTGAACGCCTATGCCAAGACGTCCGTGTTCGGGCGAACCCCACGTCCAAACCTTACCGTCATCAGTAAGAGCAAGGTTATGTACGGGACCTGCGGCTACTTCGACAACGTAATGTCCCGCACTGCCGTCAAACACTTCAACGGTGCCGAACGTATTTGTATCGCTTCTTCCGAGCTCTCCGTTCTCTCTTCTCGCACCCCACGAAACGAGCTTACCGTTGTTGAGGAGCGCCATCGTGTGGGAGTTACCCTCGTAAAGTCTTATAACCTTACCGTCATACTCTTCACCGAGAACTATCTGCTCGGGAATGTCAATCGTTTCATAGCCGCCGCTTTCGTCAACTTTGGCGTTTTCTCCCCATGACCAAATTGTGCCGTCGTAGCGTACAGCCTTGGTCGAGTTACCGCCCGCGCCCTGACTGATGCTCAGAACCTTGTTAAGTCCCTGAACTTGTACGGGACGGTACGCCTCGCTGTAGCTTGCCGTAGAAACGCCGAGTTGTCCGTAGCTGTTGTCGCCGCTTGTGTATACGTATCCGTCCTCGCTGAGGAATACGGAATGATACGTTCCGCCCGAAATTGCCGTTATCTTCGGCAGACCGGATACTCTTCTCGGCGTAGAGATCCACTGACTCGCGTCACCAACGCCAAGCTGTCCGTAGTTATTGCGTCCCCACGCATATACGTCGCCGCTGCGCGTCAGCGCCAGCGAATGATACTCGCCCGCCTGAACGCTTATTACGTCCTTCCCGTTAAGCGCGGTAACGTTTATAGGCTCGTAGGAATTTGCAATCGTTCCGTTACCGAGCTGTCCGTATTCGTTATAACCCCATGTCCAGACTGTTCCGTCAGCCTTCAGCGCCACAACGTGCGCGTAACCGCCGGAAACTACCGGATATGTTGTAACTTCTGTTTCTGTATCGTCCTCGGGCGCGCCGATTACGCGCACTACCGTAACCGACGTAAGGTCGCCCTTCGTAACAACCACGTGAGTTATACCGGTGCTTACGCCCGTAACCTCCGCGTAGCCGTCATACGCGTCAACCGATGCGATACCGCTGTTGATTGACTTGAATGTCGCACCCGATGCGCCTGATACGACGTTCTGACGCAGGTTAAACTTCTCGCCCGAATATGTTTCGAGTATGCCCGTTTCTCCTACCTTCAGAGTCATTTCCGTCTGTGCGACGAGGTCTGTTCTCTCACCGATAAGTACGGGAACGATACTCTTTGTTTCGTTTCGGCTCAAATTCGCGCCGAGTGAGTAGTCACCGAAGCCGTATACGTATCCGTCCGTTGTGTAGAACAGAGTATACTGCGTACCGGCGCTTACGCCCTCAACATTGGGCTGCGCGTAGTTATTGACCGTAGGCGTGGTCTTTGATACGGTATCGTTCATACCGAGCTGTCCGATACTGTTAAGACCGAAGCCGTAAATCTTACCGTCATTCTTAAGCAGGTAACTGTACATATTGCCTGCGCTTATCTGCGTTATGCCCACAAGGTCTTTGCTCGCCTGAACAAACGTGTTTGTATTCTTTCCGTCGCCGGTGCCGAGCTGACCGCTTACGTTGCTGCCGGAAGCGTATACGTATCCCGCAAACGCGAGTGCCAAACTGTGGTCGGCTGACGTTGAAACAGCTACTATCGGATCGGCTATGTTCCTGATTTCAACCGGTGTCCAAATCGTGCCCGACGAATAGCCGTTGCCCGCCTGACCGTTGTTTTCACCGACAGCCCAAATCTTTCCGTCGGAGCGAACCATCATAGCGTTTTGATAGCCCGCGGAAATATCTGTTACGTGGTCTATTGAAGGAATTCTTGCAGGCTCGCTCACTTCGTTTGCAGTGTTGCCTATACCGAGCTGACCTCTGTTATTGCTGCCCCATGTCCATACGTAACCCTGCTTGTCAAGAGCCATCGCGAACGAGTAACCCGCGCTTACCGCGGTTATGTCCGCAAGACCTTCTATCTTTTCAAAGCTTGTGCGCTGTGCCGTCACGGTCTTATCCGCACCAAGCTGACTGAACGTATTGTCACCCGTCGACCATACGTTGCCGTCGCTGTCAACAGCGAGAGCGAACTCGTTGCCCACAGCTATTTCCTTAAACGTCGTACCCGCCGGCGTTACGTTTACGGGCTCGTCAACATTGAGGGTATCGCCTGTTCCGAGCTGACCCTTACTGTTCACGCCCCAAGCCCAAATCGTACCGTCTGTTCTCAACGCGAGTGAGTGATTACCCTTTGTAACAGCCTTCGGCTGAATATCAACGTCCTTATCCGTTATTACGATCTTTATAAACGCGCTCTTCTTACTGAGAGTATTTTCCATAGCTCTCAGATAAACCGTACCCGTCTTTGCCGCACTTGCTACGCCCGTGTCTGACGTTACGTTAAGCGTTTCGTTGTCGCTTGACGTGAATACGAAGTCATTCATCTCAAGCGTCGCGTCTTTATAAAGGTTAAATACGTCAAATGCTGCGCTAAAGTCCTCGGTGTCGCCTTGCTTCATATAGAACGTACCGTAAACGGGCGTGCCGTCGCTGTCCTTAATGATAACGTCGTTGCCGCCTACCATAACGGGTATGTTCTTCGATATTGTGCTCGAATCGCCGAGTTCACCGTCAGCGTTGTCACCGACAGCCCAAATGTTGCCTTGGTGATCGACCGCCATCTGATGTGACGCGCCGCCGGCTACAAGGTCAAACGTAAGATTTTCTACAGAGTTAATAACCTTTGCGGGCGTTGTCTTGGTGTCCGTATTGCCGATACCAAGCTGTCCGTAGTTATTATAACCCCATCTGTATACGTTACCGTCCTTGTCGATTGCGGCGGAAACGTACTTATCTGCGGAAATATCCGTTATGTTTGCAAGATTTTCCTGTCTGCCGTCTTGTTCGCCTCTCTGAACCTGTACAGGCGTATTTGTGCTGCTTCTTGATGTGGTGCCGTTACCGAGCTGTCCGTAATTATTTGCGCCGAGCGCCCATACGCCGCCATTATTGTCAAGCGCGAGCAGGTGGTCTGTGCCGTACGCAATCTTAAGAATCGGCAACTCTTTACCGTCGGCATCCTTATAGCCCATAACCTTTGCGGGCAGAGCACCGTTTGTCATCTGCCATACCTCACCGCTTACGCTCAATGCGTAATTGCCGCTTACCTGAAGTATGTTATCGATACCCGGAACGATCATGGCGTAGTTATTGGAGCCGTAGTCACGTCCCGCAACGGCTACCGTGCCGTTTGCAAGGAGGATATACGTAGTGGTGTCATGCGTCGTAACGCCTACCGCGCCCTCAACTTCCGTACCGTCACTGTACTTAACTGTATCTATATCCGTAACAGCTCTGTCGTCTTTACCGTTACCGAGCTGTCCGTAGTTATTGTAACCCCATGTGTAAACCTTACCCGTTTCGGTTACCGCCGCGGCGTGGTTCGTGCCTGCCGCTACCATTACCGACTTTTCGCCGCCCGGGATTGTAACCTGCATGGGCGACAATACGTCCGCCTTCGACGAGCTGTCGCCGAGCTGTCCGTAGTTATTGCGTCCCCATGTCCATACGGTGCCGTTCGACTTGAGCGCTACCGTGAACGCGTCGCCGCCGTCTACCATCGGGTAAATTCCGCCGTTTTCGCCTACGTAAACCATTACGTAACCGATTGCGGACGCGCTCGAGGCTTTTTTAACCTTGAGCATTGCTCTGCCCTTGGCTTGACCTACGATCGTAACGCCGTCGCTGTTAACCGTCACAATATTTGTGTCAAGTGACTCAACGGTATAGTCGTCCTTGGGACCGTCCGCATCTTTCTTGATCAGGTTAAGATACTCTGCTATGCTTACTTCAAGAGGTTTATTAATAGTATCGCCATCCTTGACGTTAAGCGAAGCTTTTTCATCTATACGCAGAACCTGCGGCTTCACGCCGAGCTGGATCTTACCCGCTACTACAGGCACATACGAGTTTGCGTTATCCTGATTTCCGAGCTGGCTGTAGTTATTGGCGCCGAAACTCCATACAAAGCCTTGGTCGTCAATAGTTACGGTATGGTCTGCTCCCGCTTCAACGGCGATTATCTTTCTGCCGTCAAGGTCTGTATAATTAACCTTAAGCGGAGATAAGATGTTCATCTCGTTTGTCTGACCTACTCTGTACTTGCTGTTGGAGCCCCAACCGTATACCGTACCGTCGTCGAGCACAGCAACGCTGTACTGGTAGCCCGCGTCTATGTCTATTACATTCGCGCTGCTGCCGTTAATTTTAACTTCTTCTATCTTATCATTACCTGTCGTTTCACTTGTTACACCAAGCTCACCATGCTCGTTGTCGCCGAAGCTGTAGAGCTTCTTATCTGTCGATATGAGCAAGGTGTGACCTGACGTGACAGAGCCGTCCGTACCGTCGGGAACATGGTCATTGGACGCAATCTTCACGAAGCGTATCTGCTTATCCGCCGACATTGTTTCCTTCTGAATGACAACTATCGCGTTGCTTGTGGTCGGTACCTGCCATATCGTTCCGTCGGACTTCAGGGCATACTTACCCGAAACCTGCACGGTTCTGTCGAACATATCAAGCTCTACCGGAACAAGACCGTAACCCGTTTTGTACGTGGTATTACCCCACGCGTACACGCGTCCCTGGTCGTCAATAGCATAGCTCGTCGTTTCGCCGACAGCTATATCCGCCGCGTTAATGTCGTTGGGCAGAGTTACACGGACGGGCTTTCTGCTTGAATTGCGGTTGTTTATACCGAGCTGACCGTAGTAATTGTAGCCCCACGCCCATATCTTGCCTGTGTTGTCAAGCGCTATGGTATGGCTGTTGCCTGTTTCTATTCTTGTGATGTAGTTTGACGGATTGGGGAAGTCAAACGTAATCGGCTCTATTGTTATGCGGTTTGCGTTGCTGCCGTCACCGAGCTGACCATAGTCGTTTCTGCCCCACGTGTATACCGCGCCGTCCTTATCGAGAGCGACCGTAAATCCGTCGCCCGAACCTACCTGCGGGATAGCCTTGTAATCGTCCGTCAGTGAGGTTACCTGAATTTCGGCGACTTTGTCTTCACCGTATACGAATACCTGTGTCGTTCCCGGTGAAACCGCTGTTATTGTTACCTTATTATCCGCGATATTTGCATCGGCAACACCTGTATTGAACGAGCCCGCGCTGAACGTCGCATCTTCTTTAACGCTCTCCATTACGTTGAAGAACTTAATGTACTGCGCCGATATCTCAGCCGGCGAGTCTGATGTTACCGTGACAAAGTAACGGTCAAGCGCAATATAATCCTCACCTGTCTTGGTGGGCCAGAGCTCGTTCGTAATATCCTCAACGGTCTGACCTGCCGTACCGTTACCTATCTGTCCGTTCGCCGAAGCGCCCCACGCGTATACGTAACCGTCGTTAAGGATTACGCTCGTGTTCTTGCGTCCCGCCGCGACAGACCAAACGTCCAAATCTTCGCCGCCCTCGGACATCTTTACCTTATAAGGAGTGGTTACCTTGGTGAAAGTATCTCCCGCTACGGTATGCGCGCCGTTACCTATCTGAGCACGGTCATTCGTACCCCAAGTGTAAAGCTCGCTGTTCTGAGTTACAACGGCTATGTGCGATACGTTGTATCCGCGGGCACCGCCGAACTGTACCTCTTTGATCTTGCTGTCCTCGTCGGGAATTGTTATCTTCTGCGGGGTACGCGCAATTTCACCATAATCTGTGTTGAGAACCTGATTGCTCGCGTTATCGCCCCATACATACGCGTCACCGACATGGTCGATGTACGCCGAGTTGTAGTTACCCGCCGAAATCTTTACTATATAATTTTCGGGTTCAAGCTCCGCTTTTACCTCCTGTATTACGTCGGAGCGAAGAGTTTCCAAGTCTGCGCCGAGCTGTCCGCGCGTGTTATCACCGACAGTCCACAGCGTTCCGTTACCGAGAAGCATCATGGAGTGCTCGCCGCCTGCGGCGATCATAACTACCTCGCTGAGCGTACCGTTACCCTCAACGCCTCTCATGGCTGTCGGAGTCGGATTCTGTCTGTTATGCGCCGCTACACCGAGCTGTCCGTTCACATTCTTACCGAAGCTGTATACAGCGCCGTCCGTTGTGAGAACCATAGTATGGTCGTCACCCGCCGCGACAGCGACTGCCTTACCGGTAAGCTGAACGCCGCCCGAGTCTTTAACCATCATGGGCACATTGACAGAGCCGCGAGAACTGTTGCTTATACCGAGCTGTCCGTATGAGTTGGATCCCCATGTGTAGATCTGACCGTTCTTATCGAGAGCTATCGCGTGGTCTGCGCCTGCCGCGATATCTACTATCATTTCCGAATCGAGCGCGAACTGCTGATTGTTCGACGGATTGAGGTACATATCTATCCTCGTGGGCGTTGCCACCTTAGAGTTGGACGTACCCGTACCGGTCTTGCCGGAGGCGTTGGAACCCCAACCCCAAATCGTACCGTCGGCTCTCAGCGCTATCGTAAAGTCGTCACCCGATACTATCTTCGGCGCGGTAAAGCCTTCCGAAACCGTGATCCATGCCGCAACCGTCTTACCGGTCATTTCATCGGTCGCTATAAGAACCGTAGAACCGACTTTAAGTCCTTCTACGACAGCCGTGGTGGAGGTTGTACCGTCTGCCTTGGTGTTTTCGGGATCATTGCTTATACGAGCAATACTTTCATCGAGTATTCTCCATGTAATATTGCTTGCGCTTTCAAGATCCGTGTCGAACAGCGAGAACGGCTGCGACGTTGTGCTCGCCGTAACATTTACCGTATGAGCTCCGCTGTCCTTAAGATTTATTCTTATTCTCTGCGTGTCTATGCTTACGGGGCTGCTTCCCACAACGACCGGATACGCGCTTTCCGAATGCGTCTGGTCGCCGAGCTGTCCGTAGTTGTTAGCGCCCCACGTGTAAACTCCGCCCGACTTGGCAGCCGCGATAACGTGTCTGCTTTCGCCGCCGGACTCAACCATCATTATATCCGACAGACTGTCTATACCCGTGTTGTTCTTCTTCACAAGCGTCGGATACATCGTGTTTCCGCCTCTTGTACCAAGACCGAGCTTACCGGACTCGTTATAACCCCACGCGTATACGTTAGCCTTGTCGTCATTCGTGAGCGCGTAGTTTGCCCTGTAGCCCGCCGATACCGACGCGATACCCGTAAGCGGTCCGCCGCCCGCGGCTTTTTGAGCGACTACGGGGTACATAACTCTGTCAGCCGTAGTACCCGTCGCGGTTATATAGTTGCCGTTATAACCCGCCGCGTATACATAATTGTCAAACGCGTCTGCGCCCTGTAATCCCGTGTCTTCCTTTAATTCGTTCGTTACGAACTCGACGTGGTAATCGCCGAAGCCCACGTCTGTTACGCCCTTCAAATTCTCAGTTTCCGACTTCTTAACAGTCTGAACAAGACCGAAGGTGTTGCGTGTTCCGACAGCGCCCTCGCCGTAGTAGTTGCGTCCTACGGTCAACGCGGTCGCGTTCTTCGTAAGGAATGCGCTTGTATTTCTGCCCGGTACGGCATGAAGCGCGTTATTTACGCCTATAACCTTTCTCGGGAGTGATGAGTTGGATGACGTGTTTATACCGAGCTGGTAATTTACGTTATAGCCCCACGCGTATACCGTTCCGTTGTCAAGAACTGCCATAGCGTTATACGGACCGGCGGCAATTTCTACAATTTTACCTTCCGTTTCCGTACCGAGCTGGCTCTGACCGTTCGTACTCTTAACTATTACGGGGATCGGGTGCGCCCCGTTATCGCCCGTACCCTGACCGAGTTCGCCTTCGTAGTTGCGTCCCCAAGCGTATACCTGACCGTCCTTTGTCAAAGCGTAGGACGTGTACGTGCCGGCTGATACGTCCTTAATATTTTCCATGGGACTGCCGTCACTGAGTACGACCTGTACAGGCGCGCCTATCTGTGAAATGCCGCTTACACCGAGCTGACCGTAGTTATTGTAACCCCATGTCCATACGGTGCCGTCGGCTTTCAGTGCGATCGAATGTAAGTAGCCCGTGGCGATCTTCGGATATACCGCCTCGCCGTTTTCTATCTTAGTCTGATAGCTCTTCGGCATTACGTGCACTTCAATCAAAGCGTACAGACCTGTATCTCTGTCCGCCACAACTATTCTTGCTTCACCCACGGATTTAGCCGTTATCTGATTATACGCATCCACTTCGGCAACCGCAGGATTTGTCGAGGTAAGCTCAAAGTCGCCAACCTTCTGCGTAGCTTCAAATACGTTGAAGCCCGCGACAACATTGGGCTGGAAGCCTGTTACCGAACCCTCATATGTGAGCAGTCTGTTATTCTCAATAGCCGAGATCTCTATTTTCTCAACGCCCGCCGGTGACGGATACGTGCTGCCGGTAAATGTGCCGTTACCAAGCTGACCGCCGCTTCCGCTGCCCCAAGTGTAAACGCTTCCGTCTACCTTGATTGCCGCGTAGTGACCGCCCGCGTTGCTTGCGTCAGCCCATATAGATGTTCCAAAGCCTGAGCCGTCCTCGTTCGTCACCTCGGTGAACGTAGGCTCTTCGCCCGCTGCCTGAGTAGAACGAAGAAGCTTTTGTTCTTCATTAACGGCGAACGTTGTTCTCGCGCCGCTTATATAAACCGCATTCTTGAGCTCGGAGCTCTTCATAGGCATACCCGTGCTGTTCGTTACGCCGAGCTGACCGCTTACGTTTTGTCCCCATACATATGTATTCTTATCCTCGGTTATTGCGAAACCGCTTCCGTTACCGGCGGCAATCGCGACAACCTTTTCATCGTCGGGGATAGATACCTGTGATTTTGTGTATACGGACGCGGCAAGACCTTCCGTGCCGTGTTCCATAGTCTTGTTTGAACCCCAAGCGTATACTCTGCCCGTTTCCGAGAGAGCGTAGCTCGTGAGATTGCGTCCCGCTGCGACTGCGATCGCTCTCGAAACGCCCGTGTAAACGGGAGCGATATACGAGTTGACCGCCTGCGACGTTACAGGTCTTGGTACAGTGCCGGAACCGTTATAACCCCAGCCGTATACGTCCATCGAATCTGTCAGTGCGAGAGCAAATTCGTTTGTACCGTTACCGCCCGCGGATATATCCGTTACCGTCAGACCGTTATCTGTAAACCATGTTACTTCCGTCGGCTTGTTTACATTTGCCGCCGCCTTGGAGGTAAGATTAAGACCGAGCTGACCGACATTGTTGATACCCCATGTCCACAAGCTGCCGTCCGTCTTGATCGCCATAGCGAAGTTATCGCCAACGGAAATCTTTCTTACGCCGGTCATTACCTGCTGCGGCTCTGTTTCCATACCGCCGGTATAGCCAAGACCGAGCTGTCCCGACGCGTTTTTACCCCATGACCATACGGTACCGTCAGCCTTCAGCGCTACGGTAAATTCCTGTCCCGCTTCAACCATAGGATATGTTATATACTCGTCCTCATCGGGTACTACCGATATAAGAACAAACTGCTTGTTTATTTCCTCGCCGGCTTTGTTCTTTATGGTAATTACCGCATACGTCTGTCCGACGTTGACACCGGTGATCGTACCTCCGCTGTTCGACGCTACCGTGTCGTCCCATACGGAGTATTCTATGTCATACGCGTCCTCGTTCTTCGACGTGATCAGGTTAAATCCACCATCGATATTGACGAAATCGCCTATTGACTGCGACTTATCTATCTTAAGAAGTATCTCTCTGTCTTTAAGCGTTATTGTGGGCTCAGCGCCTATCTGCTGTGCCTTGTTTATATGATCGCCCGCGTTCTGCAGCGCAAGCTGTGACGACAGGTTGTTACCCACGCTCCATACATAACCCTGATCATCAATATACAGAGAGTGCGTGCCGCCTACCGACGAAGCCGCGCCTATAGCGTCGTCCGCCGTCGTTCCGTCGTTCTTTTGGAGAACAGATGACGGAGCCGCCGATGTAGAGCTTGCCTCCGAACCGTTTGCAAGCTGACCGTAATTGCCGAGTCCCGACAATCTTACAACGCCGTCTTTATCTATCGTATATATACTGTCACCGCCGCCGACAAGAGCAATATTTGTTCTTCCCATCATAACAGTCGGTGTTTTGATTTGCTGCGCGTTCTGCGGGGAAATTGCGTAATTACTGTTTACGCCCCATGCATATATGGCGGTACTCGGCTTACCCGTGTCATTAAGCGAGTATGTTACAGCCATACCGTTACCCGCGCCCGAACCGATAGCCATCGCGCGCTCTTTAAGCGGTACCGCAGTCAGCGCCGACGTTGATGTCGTCTTACCCGTACCGTATTCAAACGAATTGTTGTTACCGAACGCGTATACCGTGCCGCTTGATGTAAGCATATATACCGTCGAATCTCTGCCCGCTTTAACGTCAACAACATTCGACGCGGGCAGCGCCACAGGTGTGGTATACATAGCCGCACCCTTTACGTTTACAAGCGGATTTCTGTTGTTCGAACCGAAACCGTATACGGTGCCCGTCTTATCGAGCGCGACCATAAAGCCCTGATCATCACTGCCACCGCCTGCCGCGATCGCAACGATGTCCTCAAGGAATTCTTTATCTTCGTCAGCGGCATTCTGTTCGCCCTTCTTTACCTGTACGGGAACGTTGTAATTTACGGTATCCCCGTTACCGAGCTGACCTTTATCGTTTCTGCCCCATGTCCATACGTTGCCGTCACTGTCAAGGGCAGCCGCGAATTGACCTGCCGCCGTTACTTTTACTATATTATTAAGTGCTTCTATCTTAGTCGGATATACGACCGAGCCGTTAAACGTACCGTTACCGAGCTGACCGTACGAGTTGGAACCCCATGTCCAAACCGTACCGTCTGCCTTAAGCGCTACCGTGAAGTCGGTACCCGCCGCTACCTGCGGATACGCGACGCTTCCGTTTGCGCCCGCGCCTACCGAGCTGTCGGACGGACGGACTTCAATCTTAACAACGCCTGTCGTAAGCGGATCGTTCGCGATAGACACAATAACATACGTAGTTCCCACGCCGACCGGTGTAACAACGCCCGTCGCGGAGTCTGCCTTTACTATGCTTTCACTTCCGTCATATGTCTGCCACAGCAAACTTGCCGACGAGTCTTCGCCCGTCGCGGAATTAAATACGTTAAACGCGTCCGCCTTCGGCGCGGGAAGCGTAATAGCGCTGCCGTCCACCTTAAGCGAGTACAGATATGTGCTCATCGTCAGATAAGACATACCCACTCTTACCGGGTACGCTGCCGAGGTATTTGTTCCGTTACCGAGCTGATAATACGCGTTGTCGCCCCATGACCATATACTACCGTTTTCTCTTATCGCGTACATGGACTGTCTTTCACCGTTCGATGCGGCGACATAGATAGCGTCCTTAAAGTATTCGCCCTCTTTTCCGGCGTCGCCCGCGAGTACATAACCCGGGTTAGCGTCAGCTGAGTTATACGCCGGCAAACGTCCGAGCGCACTAAGACCTGCCGTTGATATTGTTCCGTCTGTCATAAGAACCGCCGACGCGCGCGCAATATCAACAAACTTCGGCGATGCCGTTATCGTTTCCGACGGACGGCTTATGATCTTAATGAGGTAATCGGAATGATTTTCTCCTTCCTCACCCGAAACGGTCACGCGAACCTTTACCTGTTTTTCAACAACACTGTTGGTTGCCGTTACGTCAAGCGTCTTTCCTTGCGCACCCGCGTAATCGGGAACATCACCTTTGAATATATTGCCTTCAAGGTCTGTCATGCCGTCGTTGAAGAACTGTATCTGCGCGGTACTTTCCGCGGCAAACACAACCGGCACAGCGCTTACCGAACCAAGCGGAAGCTCTATTTTATACACACCGTCAACACCGTTAGCAGCTTCATCTGTGAGCTGACCGGTTACGGTTTGTTCCGTGTCGTCTTTCTTTGTAACCTTCGCGGATACACTCTGAAGCGGTACCGCGTTTTCGGCAGCCGCCATAAGGCTTGCCGTCATTATTTCCTCTTCATATTGATGTGTGCCGTACGACGTGATCTCGGTCGGTACCGTAACGTTACCCGTACCGCCGTTCGCAAGCGCTCTTTCTCCGCCGTAGCCCCATGTGAGAACAGCCTTATCGCTCGTCAGCGCGATAGCGTTCTCCCAGCCGCCTTTGGCGTAAACAGCTTTTTTGCCGCCCAAATCGGCTTGGGTCGTTCCGCCCGAACCACCGGACGTACCGTTACCGAACTCTCCGTAGTTGTTGTAACCCCACGAAACAATCTGTCCGTCGCTGCGGAGTACCGCCGCCGTGTAACCGAGCGTGTCGGGTACCAGCGTTACAGTACCCTTAAGCATCGAGTTCACATCGGAAATTCTGTCGGGCACACCCTTATACAGACTGTCATTATACGTCTGCGGCTCCGTGGTGCGGTAATAGTTTCTGCCCCACGCGAATACCGTTCCGTTTGTATCGAGCGCCATTGAGTACGCGCCGTGCGTCGTCGTGTATCCCGCAGCCGCGATGTCTATAATAAAGTCCGAATTTTCATCACTGTCGTCACCGAGGAAGGTGTTCGGGTTTACATTGCTGTAGCCTGTACCCACAACCTTCATCGCCAAATCCGACGAGTGATTTGTTATAACTCCGTCACCCAAAACTCCGTAGTTGCCGAAGCCCCACGAATATACCTGACCGTCCGCCGTAAGTGCGAGGTTATGGTACGCGCCCGAGGAAATCTTTATGATATTCGTCAGCGGCTCTGTACCGGAATCGGGATTTGTCTGGTCTATCTTTCTGAGTACCTGCACGGGCTGGTCATACGTGCCGCCCGTGACGCCTATGCCAAGCTGACCGTAATCGTTAAGTCCCCAGGACCAAACCGTACCGTCCGCTTTAAGCGCGACAACGTGAGCGACACCCGCCTTAACCTCCGGGTACGCGATATAATTCTGATTTTGCGGAACGACATTGAGCTTGAAGAAGCCTTCCAAGCCGTTCTTATCTCTTACTATAATATATGTAATACCTGTTGCGGCAGCGGTTACAACACCGTCGGGACTTACCGTCGCGACAGAAGTGTCCATCGACTCAAACGTCAAATCTTCAGGCTTGTAGTCCGCCTCTCTTAACAGGTTAAACGAGGACACGCCTTTAATAGCATCGGTATCTATCGCAAGAGTATCACCCTGCTGAATAGCCGTAATGCTTCTGTCTTCGTTTACTATCTTTAACGTATCGTAGTAAATAACTACGTTATCCGATTTTCCTCCGTGATTGAGTGTCGCGCTCGAAATTGTAAGCTGCGGCTGACCCTTGTCGGACACTACCTGAACAGGTGTATTCCTGTTTGTATATGTGGAGTCCGCAAGCTCGCCGTGCGCGTTGTAACCCCAATCCCATACGGAATAGTCGGGCATAACAGCACCGGTATAATTTGTACCCGTAAACAGCGACACCGGATTTTCAAGATAATCGGTACCTGTCTTGCCGCCCGAAACGAGAACCGGATAGTTTGACTGAGATGTGTTTGTGCCGTTACCGAGCTGACCTTGAGCGCCGTAGCCCCAAGTATAAACTCTTTCTACGTTACTGCTTCCTTCGTCCGAAGCAACCGTATCAAGCACGCGCGCCGCCATATGCTGCATACCGACAGACACTTCACGAACATTCGTGAGCTCACTGCCCGCACTGCGCAGCACCGTCACAGGCGCCGTTCTTACGGAATTGGCGCTTCCGCCGTCGCCTACACCTATACCGAGCTGTCCCGTACTGTTGTAGCCCCACGTGCGTATCTTACCGTCAAGACCGAGCGCCGCGCCTGTAAGACCGCCGGCAGATACCTGCACCATATTGCGCAGACCTTGCTCCGTGCCGTCATATACGCGTACCGGCGACGAATAATTTGTATTTGTCGCGCTGTTATTACCTATCTGACCGTAATTATTTGTACCCCAAGTCATGACGCTGCCGTCGTTCTTCAAAACGACCGCAAAGTCATACGAAGCGTTGGAAGTCCAATTACCGCCCGCGGCGATTTGAACCGTTTCGCCGAGATTTACGGTATACGCCGCACCGCCCGACGGGTGTACGGGTATCGACGAGCTCACTGTTTGCGCGTCACCAAGCTGACCTACGTTGCCGCGGCCCCACGTATACACGTTACCGTATCTGTCGAGAGCCATCGCAAACGTACCGCCCGCGGCGATCTGTACGATCTCACCGTCGTCACCGAGCAGTTCACCCTCACCGTCCGCGCTGTTGAGAACCTTTACGGGCGCGTCACTCGCCGTACTTGTTCCGTTACCAAGCTGACCGTACGAGTTATTGCCCCACGCCCAAACATGACCGGACGCGTCAAGCGCGAGCATAAAGTACCTGTCACCGTCATTACGCGTACCGCCCGCGGCAACCTGTACAATATTATTCAAATACTCGGAAGTACCCTGTTCACCGGACGCAACACGCACCGGAATTATCGTATTGGATGCGGAGGACGAAGCACCGAGCTGACCAACCGTGTTGTCACCCCAAGTCCAAACTGAACCGTCCGCCTTCAGCGCCACGGTATTATACTGATTTGCCGCAACCATCGGCGCAGCCACAGCCTTTGCGGGCTTTACCTGCACCCTGATAAGACCTATAAAGTCACGCGCGGTATCCTTAACAATTACCACGCCCGTGCCGTACTTACTATTCTTATTCGGCACGATTTTATTACCGTCTTTGATAGAAATTATCGAATCATCAAAAACCTCTATCGTAATATCCTCTTTTTTGGAATACGTCGCCTTATTATCACTTATCAGATTAAATCCGTAAATTTCCTCACCGATGATCTTTGACGTATCTATCTCCAGCACATCATCCTCGAACAACGCGAAACCGCCCGTCACTGACGAAGGAAGCGGATCCGACGAGTCAAATTTACGCGTCGAACCGTCGGCGTGCGTCAGCACCGCGTCACGAATTGTAAACCGCGACGTTGCGGGGAAACCGACATTCTTCGGCGTAGCCACAGGCGACGCATAATTCGTCTGACCGAGCTGACCACTGCCGTTAGCGCCCCACGTCCAGACCGTACCGTCCGCCTTTACAGCCGCACCAAATTGTCCGCCGTCCGCCGCAGCTATTTGTGTTATGTTCGTTATCGTTTGTACTTTGCTGGGCGATTTCACTGCTTTGCCACCCGTTCCGAGTCGTCCGTCGTCACCATTACCTGTAGCATATACCGTTCCGTCTTTTCTTAAAAAGTACGAATACGCCTTCTCGCCACCGCTGTTCGCCGTGGCTGTTTGAATGATATCTGTTAGACTTACCAGCAATGGCGATGAGTGTGCTTCGCCACCGCCGCCGTTTCCTAAACCGCCCTGATAGCCATCTCCTACACCGTACGCGTTTCCGTCTGCCGTTACCGCAAATGTGATTTCATTGCTTCCGTCAACACCGCCTGCGGATACCTGTACCGCGTTTTGAAGATATGAGCCTGTTCCCGCACTCGCACCTCTAATCATTTGCACGGGCGTATATCTGTCGCTTGTTGTACCGTCACCAAGCGCTCCTTGACCGTTACCTCCCCAGCCCCATACAGTGCCGTTCGCTTTTAATGCTGTCGCGTGCGTTTTTGCAGCTTCAATTTGAACTATATCCTCCAAATACGCGCTGCCTGT
>CANPXG010000017.1 GCA_947585795.1 uncultured Clostridia bacterium | reverse complement strand
GCGACAATTCACCCGAAGGCGACCGAGAACATTGACGCTATCATAGACGTTATAAAAAAGCTCGAGGAAAACGGTTACGCGTACTGCGTTGACGGCGACGTGTACTTTGCGGCGAAGAAATTCGCGGGCTACGGTAAGCTGTCAAAGCAGCCCTTGGATGACCTTGAAGCCGGTGCGAGAATAGAAGTTGGTGAAAAGAAAAGAGATCCGATGGATTTCGCTCTCTGGAAAAAGCAGAAGGAAGAGAGCGAGCCGGCATGGGAAAGCCCGTGGGGCATGGGCAGACCGGGCTGGCACATAGAGTGCAGCGCGATGGTAAACAGGTACCTCGGCGAAACTATCGATATTCACGCGGGCGGTCAGGATTTGATTTTCCCGCACCACGAAAACGAGATAGCACAGTCCGAGTGTGCGAACGGCAAGCCGTTTTCGCATTACTGGATGCACAACGGCTATATAAATATCGACAACCGCAAAATGAGCAAGTCGCTCGGCAATTTCTTCACGGTGCGCGACGTGCGCAAAAAGTTTGACGGCGAGGTTATCCGCTATTTCATGCTCGCGGCGCATTACAGAAGTCCCGTGAATTTCTCCGACGAACTTATGGAACAGGCAAAATCGGCTGTCGAGCGCGTGTACACGTGCATAGATAATTTGGAATTTCTGTTAAAGAGCGCGGAGGATAAGCAGTTGACCGAAACGGAGCTGTCGGAAAAACTCGACGGGTTTAAGGATAAATTCATCGAGGCTATGGACGACGACCTTAACACCGCCGGCGCGACCGCCGCGATATTCGATATAGTGTACGCCGCGAATACGGAGCTGACGGGTGATAGCTCGAAGGCAATAATAGAGAAAACGCTCGGACTTATCCGCGAGCTCGGCGGCGTTCTGGGATTGTTCCAAAAACAGAAAAAGTCGATCGACGCGGAGGTTGAGGAACTTATAGAAAAGCGTAACAAGGCTCGCGCGGAGAAGAATTGGGCGGAGGCGGACGCGATACGCGACAAGCTGAAGGAAATGAATATCGTCCTGAAGGATACCCCGACGGGCGTGCAGTGGAGTTATGCAAAATGATGCAAACGAAACCACCCAATCAATACGCGCCACTGCCTTTGGCGTACATCGGCGACGCGGTATACGAGGTGTACGTGCGCACGCGGCTCATCGCGGAACACCCCGACATGGCTGCGCATAAGCTGCACGTACACAGTATAAAATACGTCAAAGCCCACGCGCAGTCGAACAGCATACACGCGATGCTCCCGATACTTACGGACGACGAAACGGCGGTATTCAGGCGCGGCAGGAACGCGAAATCGCCGACCGTGCCGAAGAACGCCGACCTTTCCGATTACCGTTACGCGACGGGGCTGGAGGCTCTTTTCGGCTACCTGTACCTCGCGGACGAGAAGGACAGGCTCAGAGAGCTTATGGCGTTCGCGTACGAGCATGCGGCGGACGAGCGAAAGAAACAGTAAAAAACGGTATAAAAACCGATTTAATAAAAATAACAGGAGGAAACGATATAATGGATGCAAAAAGAGTAACAGAGCTGTCCATAATCGCCAACAAGGTGCGTAAGCACGCGCTTACGGGCGTGTACAACGCGGCGTCGGGTCACCCGGGCGGCTCGCTTTCGATAGCGGACGTGCTTACATACCTCTATTTCGAGGTTATGAACATTGATCCCAAAAATCCGAAGATGGAGGGACGCGACAGATTTGTGCTGTCGAAGGGTCACACCGCGCCCGCGCTTTACGGAACGCTGGCTGAGAGGGGTTTTTTCGATCCCGCCGAAATGAAAAATCTGAGAAAATTCGGAAGCTTCTTACAGGGACATCCGGTTCTCGATAAGGTTCCGGGCGTTGAGATGTCAACCGGTTCGCTCGGTCAGGGCGTGTGCGTCGCGGGCGGAATGGCTCTCGCGGCGAAGCTCGACAACAAGGATTACCGCGTTTATTCGATTCTCGGCGACGGAGAATTGGAGGAAGGACAGGTCTGGGAGCAGGCGATGTTCGCTCCGCATTACAAGCTTGACAACTTCACGATTTTCATTGACAACAACGGCTTGCAGATCGACGGCGATATAACGAAGGTCATGAACCCTACGCCGATAGACAAGAAGTTTGAAGCGTTCGGTTGGCACGTTATAAAGTGCAGTGCTCATGATTTTAATGAGCTTGAAGCGGCGGTAAACGAGGCGAAGGCTACGAAGGGCAAGCCGACCGCCGTTATAATGAAGTCGGTCAAGGGCAAGAACGTGTCGTTTATGGAAAACAACCCCGCATGGCACGGCGCAGCTCCGAAGGAGGACGATTACAATAAGGCGATCGCGGAGCTTGACGAGCAGATAAAGAGATTGGAGGCGAGCTTATAATGGCAAAGCAGGCAACAAGAGCGTCATACGGTCAGGCGCTTGTCAAATACGGCATTCCCAATGAGAACGTCGTTGTTCTCGACGCCGACCTTTCGAAATCAACAATGACCACAAAATTCAAGGAAGCGTGTCCCGAAAGATTTATCAACATGGGCATAGCCGAGGCGGATATGATGTGTGTCGCGGCAGGTCTCGCGACGTGCGGCAAAATCGCGTTCGCGTCAACGTTCGCTATGTTCGCGGCTGGCAGAGCGTTCGAGCAGATACGCAATTCTATCGGCTATCCGCACCTTAACGTAAAGATAGGCGCGACACACGCGGGTATTTCCGTCGGCGAGGACGGCGCATCACATCAGTGCCTTGAGGATATAGCGCTTATGCGCACGATCCCGGGTATGGTCATTATAAATCCCGCCGATGACATTGAGGCGCAGCTTGCCGTAAAGGCGGCTATGGAGCATGACGGACCGGTTTATATGCGATTCGGCAGACTGGCTGTTGAGGACGTAAACGGAGAGGATTACAAGTTCGAGATAGGTAAGGGCGTTCAGCTGAAAGAAGGCTCGGACGTTACGATCATCGCAACGGGCTTGCTCGTTCAGGAATCATTAAAGGCGGCTGAAACGCTCGCGGCTGAGGGCATAAGCGCGAGAGTTATAAACATTCACACGATAAAGCCTATCGACGAGGAAATTATTATTAAGGCGGCGAAGGAAACAGGCGCTATCGTCACCGCCGAGGAGCATTACGTTATGGGCGGCTTGGGCAGCGCGGTAAGCGAAGTCGTTTGCCAAAACGCGCCGTGTCCCGTGAAGATAATCGGTACGGAGGACTTTGGTCAGTCGGGCAAACCGGCAGAACTGTTTGAAGCGTATGGACTGACAGCCGAAAATATAATTAAGAACGTCAAAGAAGTTATTAAGAAGAAGTAAATTCGGAGGTAAGGGATATGAAAAAGATATTACTCGCTCTCGCGAGCGTCGCGGTCACCGTGGGACTTTGTTCCTGCTCGGGCGGCGGACTGTTCGCGAAGCCCACTCCGATCCCGATACCGGAGATAGATCCCGCGTCGCTTGTCACCGTTGACGACGTGGCGATCAACGCGGGTTACACGCCCGTGGTGGAGCCGACGGAAGTGACGCGTGACGGAAACACCGCGACGGTGCTTTACAGAAGTGAGCCGATAGGTCAGTATGATCCGGTGAAGGTCACGGTGACGCAGTTTACGGACACGATAGATTATCAGCAGATATTCGCGCAGTACGAGCAGGAAAAGGCGGCTCGCTCCACGGCGGAGGTCATAGGCGGTATAGGTCAGGAGGCGTTTATCGCGTTCCCGACGATACACGTGTACGACAGAGGCTGTCTTATCGAGATAACGGCTGGCAGCGGTTCGGACGATACGCAGAGAAATTTGCTTAAAAATCTCGCGATCACCGCGTCGGGAAAGCTTGAGGCGATAGTGCCCGACCAAACCGGCGAGCAATAAAGACGATGCTCAAAATACCGAAGTGTCTTTGTACCGAGTTGATACGCTGCGCCGAAAGCGGCGCACCGTATGAGGTGTGCGGACTTATCGGCGGGATAATATCGGACGGCGCAAAAGAGGTCACGGACATATATCCCCTTGAAAATATCGACCGATCGCGCGAACATTTTTCCATAGACGTTCACGCTCAGCTTGACGCGGTGAGAGATATGCGTAAAAAGGGGATAACACCGCTTGGTAATTTCCATTCGCACCCCGCGTCACCGCCGATACCGTCGAGGGAAGACATACGTCTTGCGCACGATGAAGGCGCAAGCTACGTGATCATATCGCTCGCCAAGGGTAAGCCCGTGATAAAGTCGTTTCGTGTAAAAGACGGAGAAGCGGCTGAGGAAGCGGTCGTGACGGAAGAAGGACAAAGGAAAAATGGAGCTTACAAGTGAACAGAAGGAAAGGTACGCGCGGCATATCGTGCTTGACGGGATAGGCGAGGAAGGTCAGAAAAAGCTGCTCTCGTCGAGCGTGCTCATAATAGGAACGGGAGGACTCGGTTCACCCGCCGCACTATATCTCGCTGCCGCCGGCGTGGGCACGGTCGGAATAGCCGACGCGGACGAGGTGTCCGTGTCAAATTTACAGCGGCAGATCATTCATACGACGTGTGACGCGGGCAGGGCGAAGGTGGAGTCCGCAAAGGAGAAAATGCAGCGGATAAATCCCGACGTTACGGTAAAAACGTACCGCGTATTTGTCACTGAGGATAATATTTACGATATAATAAAGGACTATGATTTTGTGCTTGACTGCACGGATAATTTCGACGCGAAATTTCTCATAAACGACGCGTGTGTGAAGGCGGGTAAACCGTTCACTCACGCGGGTATAAGCGGTTTTAAAGGTCAGCTTATGACGTATGTGCCAAATCACGGCGCGTGCTACAGGTGCGTGTTTAAAAATCCGCCGCCGAAGGACGCTTTTCCGTCCGCGCCGGGCGTGGTCGGAGCCGTGCCGGGCGTTATAGGCAGCCTGCAGGCTATGGAGGCTATCAAGTACCTGACGGGCGCGGGTGAACCGCTTACGGGCGCGCTTTTAACTTATGACGCGCTGACACAGGAGTTTCGCAAGGTACACGTTCCCACGGACGGTGATTGCGCCGCGTGCGGAAATAAGTAAATAAAAAATCCACTCACATGAGTGGATTTTTTTGTATGCTTATTTATTCTTCGGTTTCCGCTTCACCGCCATCGTCGGTTGGAGCTTCGTCCGTACCGCCGCCCACGCTTACGGGCTCATCGTCCGTATCATCGGGTTCGGGCGCTTCGTTCACACCCGACGAGCCTGTATTTGAAGGCGATGTTCCGGTGTTCGTGTTGGACGACGCGCCGGTATTTGACGTTCCCGTACCTGAACCGGTACCCGAAGTTACGGTAGGCTCCGGACCGGGCGTAGCAATGGGAGGCGCAGACGGTGATGCCGAAGGCGACGCTTCGGGAGTGGGCGTTGTCCTGCTGCGCGTATGGGACTCATCGGTACAGTATGACTTGGGCTGTGTACCCTCGACGAAGAATCCGTTCGAAGACGGACACGTTTCTGTCGCGAGCATACCCGAGTAGTCGCACACGTCAGCCTCAACAACGTTTGAAGGCTTTGTAAGCTCTTTTATGTTCAGAGATTCATGTATTCTCTCCATTACGAGATTCCACGCGTCCACGGTCGGGTTACCGGAAACTCCCGCGTCCGATATGGACGAAGGCGTGTCAAATCCGTACCAGCACGCGCCCACGTAGTAGGGCGTGAAGCCGACAAACCACTTGTCGCAGTCGTCGTCCGTCGTACCTGTCTTTCCGTATGTCGGCATACCGGAATCGAGCTTGGCTCCTCTACCCGTTCCGTACGGAGAGTCCACAACGCCGGCGAGCAAGTCCGACATGATGTACGCCGAAGCGGCGCTTATCGCCTGCGTGGAGTCTGCTCCGTTCTGCAGGATGACCTGCCCTGTGGAGTCAAGGACTTGCGTGTACGTGTAAGGCGCGATATACTTTCCACTGTTTACGAACGTGCAGTACGCGGCAGCCATTTCTTCAACCGTAACACCGTTCGTAAGACCGCCCAAAGCGAGAGAACTGTAGTTCTTGTCCTTTTCGTCGAGCGTGCTCAGGTGGAATTTGTTTTGCAGATACCCGAACGACGTGGATATTCCGACCATGTCGAGAACCTTTACCGCCGGTATATTCGCCGAGCGTGCCACGGCTTCCTTGATGGTCATGTCGCCCAAAAATCCCGAATATGAGTTCTTGGGCTTCCAGTTGTCGTTACCTATCGTTATTTCCTCGTCCGTAACTGTCGTCACTTCCGTTATTTTACCCGTGTCTATCGCGGGCGAGTAAACCGACAGCGGCTTTATCGACGAACCGGGCTGACGCTTTGACTGCGTAGCTCTGTTCCAGCCGCGTATATCCGTCTTTTCACCGAGCCCTCCGATAAGTCCGCGCACCTT
Source organism: uncultured Clostridia bacterium (assembly GCA_947585795.1). GTDB lineage: Bacteria > Bacillota > Clostridia > UBA1381 > UBA1381 > Hominilimicola. The sequence continues at coordinate 35,675 of CANPXG010000017.1, read as the reverse complement.
GCCCGTGTAGGGATCTATTACCACCATCGCGGACTGAGCGCCCCTGCCAGTGTGGGGGAAGTTTGCCTCGTTGGTGAATATATCCTCCATTATCGACTGTATCTTGGGATCTATTGTCGCGTAAATTTTAAGACCGCCGTTATATACCTGCTGAGTAGCAAAGTCCTCGGAATAACCCTTCTGCCGTACGAGGTCGTTTATAACGTCCGTTACGACCTGATCGACAAAGTATGAGGTTATGCGTCCGCGGTTTTCCTTGTGCGCGTTGCTTACGGCAAGATCGCTCGTTGCGGCGGAGTTATACTCATCCTGCGTGATGTAACCAAGCTCCAGCATCTTACCCAAAACGACGTTTCTCTTTTCGATATTCTTGTCGGGGTGGGTGAACGGATCAAATTCCGACGGAAATTGAGTGATACCCGCGATCGAAGCCGCCTCGGGAAGAGTGAGGTCGAGCGCGTCCTTGTTGAAGTAAGTGTTAGCCGCTGCTTCAACGCCGTTGCAGTTGTTGGCAAAAAAGACTATGTTTAAGTACATAGTAAGTATTTCGTCCTTTGTGAGCTGCTTTTCAAGCGCTACCGCGCGCATCATTTCCTTAATTTTACGCGACGGTTTGTTTTCCTTTTCATTCGTTATATTCTTTATGACCTGCTGAGTGATCGTGCTGCCGCCGTAGCTTGACGAGCCGATACCCATTTTCGCCAGTACCCACTTCGCCGTCGCGCCGGCGGTACGCTTTATGTCTACGCCGTGGTGCTTGTAAAAACGCTCGTCCTCTATGGAAACCATAGCGTCCTTCATTACCTGCGGGATTTGCGAGGAATCTACCCATATACGGTTGTCCTCACCCTGTATCTGCTCAAGCTCCTGAACGTTGCCGCCCTCGTCCTCGTAATATATAAACGACGAGTAATTGAGCGCGAGGGACTGTATATTCATATCCTTTATCTCGCGCGATACCGCGGCGTACATACCGACCGTCATGCCTGTGCCGATTATAATGAGTATGAGCAGGACGGTAAACAGCGTAAGTCTTAAGCGCCGTCTGAAACGAAGCTGTTTTTCGGTAAGCTGCTTTTTCTTTTTCTTACGCTTCTTCGACGATGAAGAACGCCGTCTTTGCGGAGCAGGTGACACTTCGCGCGTCGGAGCGCTCTGCCTTGGCACGCTTCGCTGTGAAGAAGAACGCGCGGAAGAAGAACCCTGCCTACGCCGTCTTGGCACGGTGGACGAGCCGGACGTCATCATATCGTACTCCTCCCAATCGAAGTCGCCGTTTGACGTATACCCGGGGTTCTGCCTGTTTTTATCATTGTTATCCGGCATAATATACCCTCCTAACCGTAGAGATAATTATACACCTTTAGTATACCTCAAAACGGAAAATTTTGCAACCTTTATTTTCACGGCGTGCCGCCTTGAATAAATAACGGTAAAAACGGGTATAATCATAAAAAATTACAAACGGAGGAAATATTATGAAAATTTTCAAGAATACGCTAATAATTTCGTCATATCTATTACTTGTAGCGTTGTTTTTCTCGGGCGGATACGCGCTCGGACGGCGCGGCACGGAGGGTGAAGCGCCTTTGCCGCAGGCGACGGCGTACCCCGCGTGGAACGCGGAAAAGACGGAAAACGAGGGTGAACCGGAGTACGAGGTGGTAATCGAGGACGGAATTTTGAAAATCTACAAATGCATAGGCAAAAGCAAGAGCGTCGTAACAAGTGAGGAAATAAGCGAGAGCGTGTTCCCGACGCAGGATATAGCGGAGCTTCGCGAGGGAGTGCGCTTTGAGCGTCTTGAGGAGGCGCAGCAGCTTTTTGAGAATTTTGTAAGCTAATTATGAACAAATTATGAAATATTTACCTTAACTATTGACAATCGCCGTTAAGAGTGGTAAATTATACTTGTTAGCACTCAAAGACGTTGAGTGCTAACAAAAAAGTCTTAACAAAATCAGGAGGTAATATAAATGAATATCAGACCATTGGCGGACAGAGTAGTTTTGAAGATGCTTGAAGCGGAGGAAACTACAAAGAGTGGAATTATCCTTACCTCGAAGGCGCAGGAGAAACCGCAGGTTGCCGAGATAGTCGCGGTAGGACCGGGCGGCGTTGTTGACGGCAAGGAAGTAAAGATGGAAGTTAAGGTCGGCGACAAGGTGCTTATGTCTAAGTACGCGGGCACCGAGGTAAAGGTTGACGGCGAGGAGTACACGATCCTTCGTCAGAGCGACATACTTGCAATAGTAGACTAATTATTTCAGGAGGTTTGTAAAAATGGCAAAACAGATCAAATACGGACAGGACGCGCGCCGCGCGCTTGAAGGCGGCATAAATCAGCTTGCGGACACGGTTAAAATAACACTCGGTCCCAAGGGCAGAAACGTGGTGCTCGACAAAAAGTTCGGCGCGCCGCTGATCACGAACGACGGTGTTACGATAGCGAAGGAGATAGAGCTCGAGGATCCGTTCGAGAACATGGGTGCGCAGCTCGTTAAAGAGGTCGCGACAAAGACTAATGACGTAGCCGGTGACGGTACGACGACGGCGACGCTTCTTGCGCAGGCACTCGTAAGAGAAGGACTTAAAAACGTGGCGGCGGGCGCTAACCCGATGATCGTTAAAAAGGGTATTCAGAAGGCTGTTGACGCGGCTGTAGAGAAGCTGCTCGCAACCGCCAAGCAGGTACAGGGCAAAGAGGACATCGCGAGAGTTGCGGCTGTATCTGCCGCAAGCGAGGAAGTCGGCGAGCTTATCGCCGAGGCGATGGAAAAGGTAACGTCCGACGGTGTTATCACGGTAGAGGAGAGCAAAACCGCCGAAACATATTCGGAAATAGTTGAGGGTATGCAGTTTGACCGTGGCTACATCACGCCGTACATGGTAACGGACACCGAAAAAATGGAAGCTGTGCTTGACGATCCGTTAATTCTTATCACCGACAAAAAGATTTCAAACATACAGGAAATTCTGCCGCTTTTGGAGCAGGTAATGCAGGCGGGCAAGAAGATGGTGATCGTGGCTGAGGACGTTGAGGGCGAGGCTCTTTCGACGCTCATCGTGAATAAGCTCAGAGGTACATTCGTATGCGTGCCCGTAAAGGCACCCGGTTTCGGTGACAGACGTAAGGAGATGCTTCAAGATATAGCGATACTTACGGGCGGTCAGGTAATAAGCGAGGAGCTTGGTCTTGAGCTTAAGGACACGCAGCTTTCACAGCTTGGCAGCGCAAGACAGGTAAAGATACAGAAGGAAAATACGATAATCGTAGACGGCGCGGGCGACAAAGCGGCTATCGCGGACAGAGTTGCGCAGATAAGACGCGAGCTTGAAGCGTCAACGTCAGACTTTGATAAGGAAAAGCTTCAGGAAAGACTTGCGAAGCTTGCGGGCGGCGTTGCCGTTATAAAGGTCGGCGCGGCTACGGAAACCGAGATGAAGGAGATGAAGCTCCGCATCGAGGACGCGCTTGCGGCGACAAAGGCAGCCGTTGAGGAAGGCATCATCGCCGGCGGCGGCACAAGCTACATCGACGTTATCCCGACCGTCGCATCGCTTCTTGACACAACGGAAGGCGACGAAAAGACAGGCGTTGCGATCGTGCTTAAGGCTCTCGAGGAGCCGACGTGGCAGATCGCGAAGAACGCGGGACTTGAAGGAAGCGTAATCGTCGACAAGGTAAAGGCGTGCGACACAGGCAAGGGCTTTAACGCGCTCACCGAGGAGTATGTGGATATGCTCTCAAGCGGTATCGTGGATCCCGTTAAGGTCACGAGAAGCGCGCTGCAGAACGCGGCTTCGGTTGCGGCTATGGTGCTCACGACCGAAAGCCTTGTAACGGACATTCCCGAGCCTCCCGCCGCTGCTCCCGCAATGGATCCCGGCATGGGCGGAATGTATTAATGGGCTTCGCGAGCGAAGCGAGCAGTCAGTTGCGACGCATACGAAAAGCAAACGAGGACGATGCAGCCCTTGCGAAGCAAGGTATGTCATAGCCGCGAAGCGGCGTGTCCGAGTGGCTGCGAAGCAGTGCTGAGTATGCCCGCACGGAGTGCGGAACTTTCGCGAGCAAAGCGAGCAGTCAGTTGCGACGCATACGAAAAGCAAACGAGGACGATGCAGCCCTTGCGAAGCAAGGTATGTCATAGCCGCGAAGCGGCGTGTCCGAGTGGCTGCGAAGCAGTGCTGAGTATGCCCGCACGGAGTGCAGAATTTTCGCGAGCGAAGCGAGCAGTCAGTTGCGACGCATACGAAAAGCAAAAACAATCATATAAAACCAAAAAACCCCGCTTTTGCGGGGTTTTTGGTTGATTTACATTATATTATGAACCGTGATATAGCCGGTCAGGTATATTCCGAAGCAAATCGCGCTCATGACCGCGACGGGCAGCTCAAACTGTTTATGCTTATCCGTGAGCGCAGCGATAAGCCAAAACGCGGGGAACATACAGCTCATGTACCGCGTCAGACTGAGTGGCCACGACGCGGCGACGTTAAACATAAAATACACTATCATGAACGCGCTGTACATCGACCGTAAGCGCCTTGCGCCGAAAAGTACCGCCAAAGACGCGAACGACGCGCAAAAAAGCGCCGGTAAAAACAGGCTTGCGCGGAACGTCAAACTCTCGCTGGGACTGAAACCACGCTCAAAAAGCATGGTGAGCGTTTTGGGGAAGAACTGCAAGTTCATCGACCAGTGCTCACTCTGATATTTCATAAAAGCGAACGGGTTCCCCTCGACCTTGTAGTTTATATACAAGTATATAAGCGTACCTATCGGCGTGAGCGCGACGGGCAGCAGCTTTACAAACCGTTTCCAAAGCTCCTTCACGCCTTTTTCTCTTACAAGCGTCACGGGCTTTTCCGAGGATATCCACTCCACCGCGGCGGGGATCACCATAAGCACGCCCACCGAGCGCGTGAGCGACGCCAATATGCCGAGGATACCTGCCGTGAGCCATTTGTGGCGGCGTATCGCGAGGAACATCGCGACCGTCACAAGGAAGAACGCGCTTTCGGTCATTATGCCGCCGAAGTAGAACGCGAACGGCGAAACCGACAGCAGCACAACGCTCGTGCGTGCGATTGATTTATTGTAATCCTCCGCGACAAGCTTGTACATCACCGCCGCGCCGCCGCAGTAGCAGAGCGTTGACGTGATCAGCGCGGACGCGACGTAGTTACGCGCTATGGATGAAACTATTCTCACAAGCAGCGGGTAAAGCGGGAAGAACACAAGAAATAAGTGCTGTCCGTTTTCAACGTGCTGAGCGTAGCCGTTTTGCGCGATTTCAAGGTAGTGCGGCGCGTCCCACAGGTTCCACTTTGCAAAGTAGTCGGAAAAGCTTGCACCGTCACTGAAAATCGCGGCTGCCATCCACGCGAGCGCGTACACTATCACTCTGAAAATAAGCGCAAAAAGAAAAACGCGCGCACACTCCTTCACGCCGACCTTTTCACCGCTGTACGCGCCGAATTTATCCTCCGTCATAAACGACAGCGCGCGTTTTTTTGGGAGCGTAACGCCCGCCTCACTTACAAGGCGCACCAAAAATAACGCGGTGCCCGCGAAAAATATTATTGAAACCACAACGCTCCAAATCATATTTGATCACTCTCCGATATTTTTTTCTTTAATGATATATATTGGTCTGTTTTTCGTTTCGAGATACGTTTTCGCGAGATACTGACCTAAAATTCCGATACAAAACGTCTGCACGCCCGCGACGAAAAATATTATGCACACGAGCGACGGGTAGCCCGCGACGGGATCGCCCCAAATGACCGTTTTTATTATTATGACCGCGATCATAATAAACGACACCATGCAGAATATAAATCCCAGTACGGACGCTATCGCAAGCGGGGCAGTCGAAAAACCTATCACGCCGTCGAGCGAGTAAAGGAACAGCCGCCAAAACGACCATTTCGTTTCGCCGGCGACGCGCTCCGTATTCTCAAATTCTATCCACTTCGTTTCAAAGCCGACCCAGCCGAAAATACCCTTTGAAAAACGGTTGTATTCACCCATTTCAAGTACAGCGTCGGCGACCTGACGCGTCATAAGGCGGTAGTCGCGCGCTCCGTCCGCTATGTCGGCGTTTGAAATTTTATTGATAATTCTGTAAAAAAGACGCGCAAACAACGAGCGCACCGGCGGCTCACCTTTACGCGTAACGCGTCTTGCGGCGGCACAGTCATAGCCCTCGTTCGCGACCGCCTCGTACATTTCGCAAAGCATTGACGGCGGATCCTGCAGGTCCGCGTCCATTACGCACACGTAATCACCGGCGCTGTATTTAAGTCCGGCATATATCGCCGATTCCTTACCGAAGTTACGCGAAAAGGACACGTATTTGACGCGCGCGTCCTTCGCGGCGTATTCCTTTATAATGGAAAGCGTGTTGTCCTTCGAACCGTCATTCACAAACAAAATCTCAAAATCCGCGCCGTATTTGTCCTTCATCACGTCGGACTGTTTCGTTATTTCACCGTAAAAGTACGGCAATGCTGCCGCCTCGTTATAGCAGGGGACGACAATGCTTATAAGTTTATCCATTTTTCGTCACCCGCAATTTACACGTTAAAGCGGAACAGTACAATGTCGCCGTCCTGCATTACGTATTCCTTGCCCTCGCTGCGCACCAAGCCCTTCTCCTTTGCCGCCGCCATAGAGCCGCAAGCCATGAGGTCGTTATAGTGCACCACCTCGGCGCGTATGAAGCCGCGCTCAAAGTCTGTATGAATTTTACCTGCCGCCTGCGGAGCTTTTGTGCCCTTTGTGATAGTCCACGCGCGCACCTCCGGCTCACCCGCGGTAAGGTAGCTGATAAGTCCCAAAAGCGTGTAACTCGCCTTTATAAGTCTGTCAAGACCGGACTCCGCCATACCCAATTCCTCGAGGAACATAGCCTTTTCGTCACCGTCGAGCATGGCTATTTCCTCTTCTATACGCGCGCTGACGGGCATTACCTGTGAATTTTCCTTCGCGGCAAATTCCTTTACTTTATTTACATACTCGTTATTTTCGATACCCTTTGAAAAGTCGTCCTCCGCAACGTTGGCGGCGTAAATTACCGGCTTCATCGAGATGAGCGCGATTTCCTTCATGATCGCCGCCTCGTCCTCGTCGTATTCAAGGCTGCGCGCGGGTATACCGTCCTCGAGTGCCGCCTTTACGCGCTCCAACAGCGCAAGCTCTTTCGCGAGCGACTTGTCGCCCTTCATCATCTTTTTTGTACGGTCGATGCGCCTGTCTATAATTTCCGCGTCAGAGAAAATAAGCTCAAGATTGATCGTTTCTATATCGCGAAGCGGATCTATCGAACCGTCCACGTGCGTGATATTGTCGTCCTCGAAGCAGCGCACAACGTGCACAACAGCGTCAACCTCACGTATGTGCGACAAAAACTTGTTACCCAAGCCTTCGCCCTTCGACGCGCCCTTTACAAGTCCCGCGATGTCCACGAACTCAATATACGCGTGCGTCACCTTTTTCGGATGATACATATCCGCGAGCTTGTCAAGACGCTCGTCCGGCACGTCCACGATACCTATATTCGGCTCGATCGTGCAGAACGGGTAATTCGCGCTCTCCGCGCCCGCCTGCGTTATCGCGTTAAACAACGTTGATTTGCCGACATTCGGCAGACCTACTATTCCCAATTTCATTATATTTCGTCCTTTCATACGCCAAAACACGCCGATTTGGCATTATTTTGTAAAAAATCTGTGAATTTATTATATAACATTTAAAAGATTTGCGCAATACTCTTTATTATTTTTTTAAGATGTGATATACTTATTTCAACATTAAAGCGTTAAAAACGCGGGAGGAAAAAGGAAATGAACAATAATAAGGTACTTATAGCGGATGATGATAAGCATATAGCGGAGCTTATAAAGCTGTATTTTGAAAAGGACGGTTTTTCAACCGTTGTGGCGGAGGACGGCAAAAAAGCGGTTGAACTGTTTAAGTCGGAGGCGCCGTCTATCGTAATACTCGACGTAATGATGCCGGAAATGGACGGCTGGCAGGTATGCCGCGAGATACGGCGCGTAAGCAATATCCCCATAATCATGCTCACCGCGAAGGGCGAAACGTTTGATAAGGTACTGGGACTTGAGCTCGGCGCGGACGATTACATGGTAAAACCGTTCGAGCCGAAGGAGCTTATCGCGCGCGTAAAGGCGGTGCTTCGGAGAAGCGATAACAAGGAAACGAACGCGGAAAAGGAGATAGTTTTCCCGAACCTTACCATAAATCTTACGAATTACGAGCTTAAAATCAACGGCAACATAATGGAGATACCGCCGAAGGAGCTGGAGCTTCTCTACTTCCTCGCCTCGAACCCGAACCGCGTGTTCACGCGCGAGCAGCTTTTGGAGGAGGTATGGGGCTTCGACTATTTCGGCGACTCACGCACCGTGGACGTGCACATAAAGCGCCTTCGCGAAAAGCTTGAGGGAGTGGAGGCAAATTGGCAGCTTAAAACGGTATGGGGCGTTGGATATAAATTCGAGGTCAGATAAATGTTTAAGAGTATACTTAGCCGCTTATTTTGGACATACGCGATAATACTCGTGCTGGTATTTACGTCGGTATCGGTGTCGGTCGGTATTTTCGTAAATCGGTTCGCGCTGAAGCAGCATACGGAGAATGTTATGAAGGTGAGCGAAACGATAGAGTACTGGACGGCGCAGATGCAGATAGAGAACAACAATATACGTCTTGCGATGGGCTACAATCAAATTTTGCGGTCGTGGGCGGACTTTCTTTCGTCGGATATTATAGTGACGAACACCAAGGGCGAGGTAATCGCGGCAACGTCGAGCATAAGTGTCGTCCCGGACAATTTTATAAACGCGGTGACAAGCGGCAGAACGATAGAGGGAACATCGACATTTAACGGCGCGTACAGCGAAAAGGTGCGCGTGGTCGGAGTACCCGTGCGCTACGGCGGCACGGTCGTCGGCGCGATGTTCTTCAACACGGCTCTGTTTAACGTCAGAAAAATTTCGATAGAACTTTTTTACGCGGTGATTTTGTCGTCGGCGCTTTCCGTATTGGTTGCGGCGGCGCTGGTGTACACGCAGTCAAAGCGTATTTCAAAGCCTATCGTTGAAATAAACCGCGCAGCGCGCAATATCGCGTCCGGCAAGTACGACAAGCGCGTCGCGGTAACGAGCGCGGACGAGGTCGGACAGCTTGCGTCGAGTTTTAACTTTATGGCAGACTCCGTGGAGGCGCTTGAAAAGACGCGCAGCGACTTTATAAGCGACGTGTCGCACGAGCTTCGCACGCCGATGACGAGTATATCGGGATTTATCGAGGGCATTATGGACGGAACGATCCCGAAGGAAAAGGAGGACGAGTACCTTAAAATCGTGCTCGACGAGAGCAAACGGCTCACGAAAATGGTAAACGATATGCTTGAAATGTCAAAGATGTCGTCGAGCGAGTACAAGCTCGACATAAGCGAGTTTGACTTAAACGAGCTTACGCGCGTGAGCATAATAAGTATGGGCGCACGTATAGACGAGAAAAATCTCGAGCTCAACGTTGATTTTGAAAACGACGAGCTAAAGGTCCTTGCCGACCATGACGCGATCGCGCGCGTTATAATAAATCTTTTGGACAACGCCGTAAAATTCAGCTACCCCAACACCACGATAGGTATAAGGACGTGGACGGAAAAGGGTAAGGCGAGATTTTGTATCGGTAACTTCGGCGACGGTATAAACGGCGCGGATCTAAACAATATATTCAACCGTTTCTATAAGACGGACAAGTCGCGCCAAAGCGAAAAAAGCGGCGCGGGCTTGGGCTTGTCGTTCGTCAAAAACATTCTGACGCTCCATAAACAAAACGTTTGGGTGGAGAGTGTGGACACGAAGGAAGGCTCGGCGGCAAAATATACAAAATTCACATTTACTCTTGAACTTGCTTGATTTCATATTGACTAATCGCGGCGTTTGGTGTAAAATATACTTATAATATGAAAATCCAAGGAGGAAACACACAATGGCTGAATTACGTTGGAACCCGCTTGTAAAGGACTGGGTGATGATCGCGTCACACCGTCAGAACAGACCGCAGATGCCGAAGGATTGGTGCCCGTTCTGTCCCGGTCCGGACAACGACAAGGTGCCAAAGAGCTTTACGGTACATAAACACGATAACGACTTCCCCGCGCTTTCGCAGGACCCGCCGGTTCCCGACGACGTGGAAACGAGAATTTACAAGACAAAGCCCGCATATGGCAAGTGCGAGGTAATTTTGTACTCACCCGAGCACACGGTGACGCTTCCGGAGCTTTCCGTTCCTCATATAAGAGAGCTTGTAGACCTTTGGACAAACCGTTTTGAGGAGATAAGCGCGGATCCGAAGATAAAGTACGTGTTCATATTCGAGAACAGGGGAGATGTTGTCGGCGTAACGATGCCGCACCCGCACGGTCAGATTTACGGCTATTCGGTAATTCCGAAAAAACTGGAGCTTGAAATGGAGTCGTGCAAGGAACATTTTGACGAAACGCACCACTGCCTTATATGCGACATGCTCGAGGACGAGGTCAAGGCTGAAAAGAGAATTATATTCGAGAACGACGACTTTATAGTGTTCCTGCCGTTCTACTGTGAATATCCCTACGGTATCTACATCGCGGCAAAGCGTCACTATCAGAACCTCACACAGATGACCGACAAGGAAAAGACAAGCCTCGCGTCGGCGCTTAAAGAGGCGGCGGGTACGCTGGACAGTCTGTTCGACTATCCGTTCCCGTACATGATGTGCATGTACCAGAACCCCGTAAACGGCGAGGACGTGTCGGATTACTACCATTTCCACATCGCGTTCTATCCGCCGATGAGAAGCGCGGACAAGCAGAAGTTCAACGCGTCATCGGAAACGGGCGCGTGGGCGCACTGTAACCCGACAGCCCCCGAAGAAAAGGCTGTTGAACTCCGCGCCGCCCACGAAAAGTTTTTGAAAAAAATGAACGGCTAAATATTGATAGCAATAAAAAAACTGCCCTCTCAGGGCAGTTTTTTTATTCCACCACAAACCTTTCACCGAACCCGAGAGGTTTTAACGTGCTTAGGCTATCGAAAATCATAAGCTTGACCGTACCCTTTACCTCACCGCTAAATGTCAGCGCCTGACGGCTTTCACCGCGCGGCACGGTTTCGTTACCGTTTACCGACACGGCTGTCAAAGCGTTACCGTCGTACACCGCCGCGACAACATCCGCCGACGCGTCGATCAATCCGTCGTTTGCGATGGTAAATGACAGCGTCGTTACGCCGTTTTCGTACACGGGCGCGGACATGCTCGTCACTGTGATACTATCCGCCTCGACGTTCAGCACGGTCTTGTTGCACGCGTAATCGAGCACGGTAACTTTAAGCGTTGACATATCCGCGTCGGTCACGTCTATCGACATATCGGCACTTTTCGCCGCTTTTGTGTACGCGTACCCGCTAAACTCACCGCCGTCCGCGCCTTTGCCGACCGCTTCCGCACCCATGACGTACCTGTCGTCCGACACGGTCAGGTCTATATACGTTTTCGCGCCTTCGACGCGCAGATTTTTCTTCACGATCTTCGGCGGCTTCGTATCAACGTAAAACCTCATCGCGATCTCCTCATCACGCGCACCGTCGTAGTCCACGCGCCCGCTTGCGTACAAGGTGTAGTCGCCGTCGGACAGTGAGGACAAGTCGTTAAAGTCGGTGCAGTTTATCAAAAATTTATCGAAATTACCCATATTACTCAGCACGCCGAAATCACCGTTTGTCGCCGACGAGGGCGTAAGCGCCATCACCTCACCGCGCGAGTTCTCCACGCGCACATCACAGCCTTTGACAGGTCTTTGCGGCACGATACCCGCGCACAGGAAGTCGAAGTCGCCGTCACCGTTGGGCGACACGCCGGCGTAGCTCTCACTCTCGTATTCGCCGTAATCGCTGACGTTTGATTTTGTTACAAGCCCTTTTGTTATAAGCTCCTCCAAAATCTGATTTTTACCGAGTATATTACAGCGCAGGCTTGAGCTTGGGGTTGGCGCGTTCTCACAGACACAAGCGTCCGTGCCCGAACCCAAAAACGTTCTGCCAAACTCACCGCCGCCGTAGTACGGCTTATCGAACGCCACCGCGTCCGTCCAGTCACCGTAAAAACCGACGTAAGGTATACTTACCGTCGGCACGTCGCCGCCGCTTGCCGAAAGCTCGACAAAGCCCTCGAGGTAAAAACCGTTTGTAAACGCTTCAAGATTTTTTGCCGCCTCCGCCGCGTCAAGCGTCACATTAAATGTGATCTCACTCTCACCGTTTGCCGGCACGGTAACGCTGCGCGGCATACCGTCCGACGTGTAGGAGAGATTTTTCGAGCCATCGACAACGTTTCTGCCCTTGTGGTCGATATAGTGATCGTCCGTCATGAGGGACAGCGTCACGGTGTCGTACGTAACGTCGGCACTCGTGAGATTTTTGGCGGTAAACGATATGTTAAAGGTGTCCGTGAGCTTGTCTTTAAGACTTATTTTCGACTTTCCGCCCGTGCCCAAAAGTATTACGGGAGTTTCGGCTGCCGCCTTTAAGTCTACAAGTCCCGCACCCTGCTGACGCGGTGAGCACAGCAGATTTTTACTTTTGTCGCTCCAAATTTTCTTCGCGCCCGACATCATCAAATTTTCCGCGAACAGCGCGCTGTTTTGGTACTTGCCCGCGTACTTTTCCTCCACATACTGACGCATAAGCGCCGCCGCGCCCGACATGTGCGGCGTTGCCATGGACGTGCCGCTGTAGGTCGCGTATTTGTCGTCGGGTACGGACGAGTAGATAGAGCCGCCGGGAGCCGATATTTCCGGCTTAAGGTCGAGCGTGGTGTTCGTGCCCCATGACGAGAACGAGGATATTTCGCCCGTTTTCCCCGATACGGACGCGACTGACGTTGACGCGCCCACGGATGCGGGAATACCCGATACGGAGTAATCTACGTTTTCGGTCGGTATATAATTAATGATGCCGCGGTTACTCGCGTTGCCCGACGCGGAGCATACCATTATACCGGCGTTTACCGCCGTGTCTATAGCTTTTTCAAAAAGCTCTCCGGTCTTGTCACCGTACATGGTGAAGTCCGCGCCCAAGCTCATATTTATCGCCGCCACGTCCATTTTCGACGCGTCGTCGATAGCGGCTATAATAGCATCGTCGGGGAGCTTGGAGGTGCCCTTTTCAAGAACGCCCATAAATATTATCTGCGCTTCGGGCGCGACACCCGAAAACCTTGTGCCGTCCTTCAGCGTGCCGTTTTTACCCGCCGCGATACCGCATACGTGCGAGCCGTGCACCGTTGACAGACTGTACACGTCCGCGTTATCGTTAGCGTAGCTGTAAGCGAACGGTATTTTTTCGTTTCTGTAAACGCGGTTGGCGCTTATATCCACATTCAAATCTTGGCTGTTTATAATATCAGATATATCCGATTTTGAGTACTTTGGACTTTCAAGCGGTGACGTAAAAAATTCATGGTTCACGTCAAGCTCACTGTCGATGACCGCGATAGCCTGTCCCTGACCTTTATATCCTTTTTCGTGCATGTAAGGCACGTTTATCATTTCACAGCAATTATCCGAAACAGCGCTTTCGCCTTCGTCTTGAAGGGGTTCGATGTATTCGTGAGAACCCGCCGTGTACACGTTTTTGACGTTGGGAAGCGCTTTTATTTTTTCTATGTCCGACCTGTCGCACGTTACGGAAAAGCCATTAAGCACGTTCGTATATGTAAAGCCGACCTCTGCTTTTTTGTCGATTTCACTTTTTATATCGGACTGTATTTCACTCTGCAGCGACATAATATCGGATCGGCGTGTTTTGCCGCGTCGGTACCGTTGTAGAGCGAAGCGCCCATAAGCGCGGCGTCGCCGCTTGCGAGCAGAGCGTCACCCTCAGCCTCCACGATCAAGGTCACCTTATCGCCGCCGCTTTTCGCCGCATATGTGATAGGTACGGCGGCGAGCAGTGACGCGGCAGCGAGCACGCTTAAAATTTTTCTCTTCATTGTTATTGCCCCCAATATTTGAGTTTGCTCATGTATAAAAAATGCGCCAACCGAAGCCGGCGCAGAAACAGCATTCACAAGCACATGACTTAATTTCTTTCCGAGTTCAAATATATCATAAACGCGCAATAATGTCAATATAAAAATATTTACGTGATTTTATACCGTTTCCGACACGCAAAACGTCGGCTGATACCCGATATTTTCCTCAAATCCGTCGCGTATCATACCTATTGCGTAGTCGATTTTATCCTCCTCCGTCACGGCGATAATACCGTTTTCCCAAAAGCGTACAGCCGCCACGCCTTGAATACCGCGCGCACAGCGGGCGAGAAACGCGTGCTCTTTGCCCGCGTTCCAGTACTCTTCCATAGACCTTTGCGACTTATTCATTTCGTCAAAAAGTGTTTTAACGTTACATTTTTTAAGCGCGTCAAGCGCTTTTTCCATACGTGAGTTCTCCTTTACGAGATGATACATATACCGCGCCGCCGTTTTATCCTTTATCATATCCTTCGCGCCCGTAAACATATCCTCCGTAACCTCCGCGATAGACGTAATGTGCGGGTACATGCGCCGTATAACGCCAAAGGCGTATTTAACGCGCTGCGAACGGTCAATATCTTTTTCTATACAGTGCGCGGACACGATTTTGTAGCCGGTAAGCGGCAGAGGGTAATTTTTCGGCGCGCCGGACGATATATGCGTGCAGTAACCGCCGCGCGACGCCAAGAGCGCAAGACAGACGTTCGTGTTTTTACCGAGCGACGCTATCGCGGCGGTTTTTAATATGTCCGCCTCGATATTGCTTACTTTCATCAGCGACCTTACGAGCGCCAGCGAAAAAACCTCTCTGCGCGGCAAAAATTCGGGTACAGAGCACTCGTAAAGTATTTCCGCGCCCTTAAGATTTTCCGTGCCGAGCGCGCGTATAAGACGTATCGTTTCCGCGTCGATACCGCGTCGCGGCGCAAGCTTATCGGAAAAATTATACGTAAGGTACTTGTCCGACGCGTGGTTTTGTACCTTTATGACCTCACCGCCGAGCGCGCGCGCAAACATACGCACCCCCATCGACAGCGCGCAGCTGACGGACGGAGCATCATCCAATTTCGGATGACCCAAAAGCGGGCACAATATCCCGTTTTCGGTATAGTGAAGGTAATTCGAGGAAGGGAGGTAGCGTTTGTAAAAATCCTCCTTTAATTCCGACAGCGTCAATGCGACCACTTCCTTTGAAAAATGTAATTTTTAATATATATTACCCGCCTAATGTATATAATATCCATAAGAATTATTGACATAAACAAGATAAAATGCTATAATTCATAATGTATAACCATGCAGTATGTAAATAGGAGAAGCATATGATCACAGGAAAACAAAGAGCGTACCTGCGTAAAATATCGCACGGAACAGAACCGATTTTTCAGATAGGTAAGGACGGCGTGACGGACGAGGTTTTAACGGGAATTTCACAGGCGCTGAACAAGCGTGAAATAGTGAAGGTGCACATACTTGAAACCGCGCTTTTGGACACGCGCGAAACGTGTGATTACGTCGCCGCAAGGCTTAATGCGGAGCCGGTGCAGGCGATAGGGAATAAATTTATACTATACCGCCGTTCCGACGAAGAAAAATACAGAAAAATCGAGATACCGAGAAAATGAATATAGGAATAATGGGCGGCACGTTCGATCCCGTGCACAACGCGCACCTACTTATCGCCGAAACGGCGCGCGGTGAATTTGCGCTTGACCGCGTGATTTTTATAACGAGTGGAAATCCGCCGCACAAAACGGAAAAAACCGACGCGCTTGACCGCTTTTCAATGACGCGTCTTGCAATAGCGGACAACCCGTACTTTACCGACGACGATTACGAGGTAAAACGGACCGAAAAATCGTACACGCTGACTACACTCACGTATTTAAAGGACAAGTACCCGAACGACAAGCTGTTTTTCATAATCGGCGAGGACTCGCTTGACGATTTGCCGAAGTGGTACAAGCCCGAGGAAATACTTAAGCTTTGCACTCTGCTCGTGTACGCGCGCGCGTCGCACGAAACGCTTGAAAAAACGATAGTAAAAACGCGCTTAAAATACGGCGGCGACATCTTACCGATAAACGCGCCGATCATGGAAATATCCTCCACAGCTGTAAGGGAACGAATCGCGGAGGGTAAAACCGTCAGGTACATGCTTCCCGACAATGTCATTGAATATATAAAGGAAAAGAAATTGTATGTTAAACGAGATAAAGGAAAAACTTCGCGCATCTCTTAGCGAAAAACGTTACACCCACTCTTTGGGCGTTGCCGACGAGGCGCGGCGCTTAGCCCAAATTTACGGCTGCGACGCGGACAAGGCGTACCTTGCCGGACTTTTGCACGACTGCGCAAAGGGAATACCGACCGACCGACAAATAGCCGAGTGCGACAAGCGCGGCGTGAAGATAGACAAGTGGACGAGAATGTGTCCGCCCGTCGTGCACGGATTTTTGGGCGCACAAATCGCGAAGGAAAGCTACGGCGTTACGGACAGCGAGATTTTGGGCGCGATACGGCATCACACCGTTGGCGGCGACGGTATGACGCTTTTGGAAAAAATAATATACATCGCCGACATGACCGAGAAAAACCGTGACTTTGACGGCGTTACGGAGCTTAGAAACGAGGTAAACAAAGACCTTGACAGCGCGATAGAATTAAGCATACGACAACAGCTCAAATTATGTATGTCAAGACGGAGCATAATACACCCCGACATAATTTGCCTGTGGAACGATATATTAACGAGGGACACTAAAACTACAGAAAGGGGACACTAAATAATGAATAAAAAAACAGATATTATCAAGAAAGCGCTTGAAGATAAGAAAGCGACAAATATTGAAATTCTTGACGTGTCGAAGCAAACGTCTTTGGGAGATTATTTCATAATCGCGTCCTGTCAGTCAACCGTACAGGTAAGAGCGTGCGTTGACGAGGTGGAGGAAAAGATGGAGGAAGCGGGCTACGTCGTAAAGCACAAGGAAGGCTACCGCGGCGGCTCGTGGATACTCATGGACTACGGCGACATAATAGTTCACGTAATGCAGCAGGAAACGCGTGAATTTTACGCGATCGAACGCCTTTGGGACGACGCGGGTACCGCGCACAGCGAGGAAGAATAACGAAAAGGAGCATATATACAAATGGAAAATTACAATTTTAAAGTCATTGAGAAAAAATGGCAGGACAAGTGGGAAGAGGCGGGCGCGTTTCACGCGGAAACGAACAGCAAAAAGCCCAAATACTTCACGATGATAGAGTTCCCGTACCCGTCGGGCGCGGGCTTGCACGTCGGACACCCGAGAAGCTACACCGCGCTTGACATAATCGCGAGAAAGCGCCGCATGGAGGGCTACAACGTGCTTTACCCGATAGGCTGGGACGCGTTCGGCTTACCGACGGAAAACTTTGCAATAAAGAACAAGGTCCACCCGAAAATCATAACCGAGAAAAATATCGCGAATTTCACGCGCCAGCTTAAAATGCTCGGCTTTTCGTTCGACTGGTCGCGCGAGGTAAACACGACCGACCCCGCGTATTACAAGTGGACGCAGTGGATCTTCATGCAGCTCTTTAAGCACGGACTTGCGTACAAGCAGGAAATGCCGATAAACTGGTGCACGAGCTGCAAGGTCGGACTTAGTAACGAGGAGGTCGTAAACGGCGTATGCGAACGATGCGGCGGCGAGGTCGTGCAGCGCAGAAAGAGCCAGTGGATGCTCAAAATCACCGAGTACGCGCAGCGTCTTATCGACGACCTTGACGATGTGGATTATCTCGAAAAAATCAAGATACAGCAGAAAAACTGGATAGGCAGGAGCGAGGGCGCGGAGGTCAAATTCAAGCTCTCGACGGGCGACGAAATGGTCGTTTATACGACACGCGCCGACACGCTTTTCGGCGCGACCTACACCGTTATGTCGCCGGAGCACCCGCTTATCGAGAAGATGAAGGACGCCATAACAAACTACGACGAAGTCGAGGCGTACAAAGCCGAAGCCGCGAAAAAGAGCGAGTTCGAGAGAACGGAGCTTGCGAAGGAAAAAACGGGCGTAAAGCTTGAAGGCATTTACGCGGTAAACCCCGCGAACGGCGAAAAGCTGCCCGTGTTTATTTCGGACTACGTGCTCGTAACGTACGGCACGGGCGCGATCATGGCGGTTCCGGCTCACGACAGCCGCGACTGGGATTTCGCGAAGAAGTTCAACCTGCCTATAATCGAGGTCGTAGCCGGCGGCGAGGACGTTCAGAAAGAGGCGTACACCGACGTTTACAAAGGTAAAATGGTAAATTCGGGATTTCTCACCGGAATGACGGTAAAAGAGGCGATCCCCGCCATGATAGATTGGCTCGAAAAGGAAGGCTTGGGCAAACGCAAAGTAAACTATAAGCTGCGCGACTGGGTATTCTCACGTCAGCGTTACTGGGGCGAGCCGATTCCGCTTGTACACTGCGACAAGTGCGGCTGGGTAGCGATACCCGAGAGCGAATTGCCGCTTGAACTTCCCGAGCTTGACGTGTTCGAGCCGGGCGAGAACGGCGAAAGCCCGCTTGCGAAGGCTTACGACTGGATAAACACGACATGTCCGTGCTGCGGCGGACCGGCGCAGAGAGAAACGGACACAATGCCCCAGTGGGCAGGCTCGAGCTGGTACTTCCTTCGCTACACCGATCCCCACAACAACGACGTACTTGCGTCGAAGGAGGCGCTTGAATACTGGACGCCGGTAGATTGGTACAACGGCGGCATGGAGCATACGACGCTCCACTTGCTCTATTCGCGTTTCTGGCACAAATTCCTTTATGACATCGGCGTTGTGCCGACGAAAGAGCCGTACATGAAACGCACGTCGCATGGCATGATTTTGGGCGAGAATAACGAGAAAATGTCAAAGTCGCGCGGCAACGTCGTAAACCCCGACGAGGTCGTTGACGAGTTCGGCGCGGACGCGTTCAGAACGTATGAGATGTTTATCGGCGCGTTCGACCAGTCAACGCCGTGGTCGCAGCAGGGACTTAAAGGCTGCTACAAATTCCTCGAAAGAGTGTGGAATTTGCAGTCGATAGTGACCGACGAGGAGGGTTACAGCAAAGATCTCGAAAAGGCGGTTCACAAGACGATCAAAAAGGTGGGCGAGGACTTTGAGAGAATGAAGTTCAACACCGCCATAGCCGCGATGATGAGCCTTGTAAACGAATTCACGAAAAAAGGCTCGGTAACGAAGGGCGAATACATGACGCTTATAACGCTGCTTAACCCCGTCGCACCGCACATCACGGAGGAATTATGGGAGAAGTACGGCGGCGAGGGACTTCTGTCGCTCCACCCGTGGCTTACGTATGATGAGGCTAAGACGGTCGACGACGAGATAGAGATAGTCGTTCAGATAAACGGCAAGATACGCGACAAAATTCTTGTTCCTGCCGATATAGACAAGGCGGGACTTGAGGAGCTTGCGCTTAAAAACGACAAGATAAAGGACGCTGCGGACGGCAAAACAGTTGTCAAGGTGATTGCGATCCCGGGCAGACTTGTAAACGTTGTGATAAAATAAAATATTACGCGAAAGCGGGCGGCGTATGCCGCCCACTTTATTGCGCTTACGGAGGAACACATGGATAGTTTGATTTACAGTCTAAACGCCACCGTGCCCGTATTTTTGGTAATGGTGGTGGGGTACATATTAAAGCGCGCGGGAATGCTCACGGAGCCGTTTGTGACATCGGCGAATAAGTTTAACTTTAAAGTAACTCTGCCCGCAATGCTCTTTACGGACCTTGCGGCAACGGATATAATCGGCACGTTTGAACCGAAGTACGTGATTTTTTGCGCCTCGGTAACGGCGGTAATGTTTTTCGGGCTATGGCTCGGCGCGAGATTTTTTATAAAGGACAAAAGCCTTATCGGCGAGTTTGTGCAGGCTTCTTACCGTTCCAGCGCGGCGGTACTCGGTATCGCGTTTATAGAAAACATTTACGGAACGAGTGGTATGGCTCCCGTAATGATAATCGGCTGCGTGCCGCTTTTTAACGTTTTCGCGGTGATAGTGCTCACGTTTGAGAGTGAAAGCGGCTCCGACGGTCTGACGCATATAAAGCGCTCACTTATAAACATAGCGAAAAATCCGATAATAATATCGATCGTGCTCGGTGTTATCGCGTCGCTTCTGCGCGTAAATTTTCCGGAAATAATAGACAAAACGCTTGCGTCGTTCGCAAAAATGGCATCACCTCTCGCGCTTGTTACGATCGGCGCGGGATTTGAGGGCAGAAAGGCGATAGCCAAAATAAAACCCACCGCAGTTGCGACGTTTATAAAGCTTATCGCGCTTCCGGCAATTTTCCTGCCGATAGGAATAAAGCTCGGCTTTCGCGACGAGGCGCTTGTGGCGCTTATAATCATGCTCGGCTCACCGACGACACCGTCAAGCTACATCATGTCAAAAAATATGGGACATGACGGCGTGCTTTCGTCAAGCGCCATTGTCGCCACAACGCTTATATCGTCAGTGACGCTCACGTTTTGGATATTCATAACGCGCGCGCTCGGTTATATCGGGTAGCACGGACAGGAGAGTGCGGCAAAAACCGTGGGCAGCGTTATAAGCTCAGCTTGAGGACATGATATTCGGCATAATGAAACGGGAACTGAGCGCCATCGTCTACCTCGGC
This sequence comes from uncultured Clostridia bacterium, assembly GCA_947585795.1. GTDB lineage: Bacteria > Bacillota > Clostridia > UBA1381 > UBA1381 > Hominilimicola. Next base: position 14,875 of record CANPXG010000017.1, on the reverse strand, counting down.
GCGCTTCTCGGATTTATAATGGGCTTTGTAAACCTCATTGTAAGATTTTAAAAAGAACGAAAATCGGTTGACACATTTTATTTTGTGTGTTACAATACCATACAGAGTGAAACCACAGGTTACACGAAGGGGTACACCACCACGGGCGTAGTGCTTCTTTGTGTAACTTTTTTATTAAGGAGGAAAACCATGATTACATTAAACGGTCAGGAATGTGAAAGCACCAAAACTCTTAACGCGCTTCTCGAAAAGTACGGCTACAGGCGCGAGGTAATAGCCGTGGAGATAAACGGCGTGATCATAAAAAAGGAGGACTACGACACTCAAGCCGTAAACGACGGCGACGTTATAGAAATAGTACATTTTATGGGCGGCGGAGCGCCCGAGGACAAGCTCGTACTCGGCGGTCACGAGTTCACGTCGCGCTTTATTTTAGGTTCGGGCAAGTACTCACTCGAACTGATAAAAGCCGCCGTTGAAAACGCCGGCGCACAGATAATCACGCTTGCGCTGCGCCGCGCACGAGGCGGCGAAACCGCGAACATACTTGACTATATACCAAAGAACGTGACGCTCCTTCCGAATACGTCCGGCGCGAGAAACGCGGACGAGGCGGTAAGAATAGCGCGTCTTGCGCGTGAAACGGGCTGCGGCGACTTCGTCAAAATAGAGGCGATACGCGATACAAAATACCTCCTGCCCGACAACTACGAAACTCTTAAAGCCACGGAAATTCTTGCGAAAGAGGGCTTTGTCGTAATGCCTTACATGTACCCCGACCTAAACTTCGCCCGCGACTTACAAAACGCCGGCGCGGCGTGCGTAATGCCGCTTGGCTCACCGATAGGCACAAACAAAGGACTTTGCACAAAGGAATTTATAAAAATACTCATAGACGAGATCGACCTGCCGGTGATCGTTGACGCGGGCATAGGCAGACCGTCACAGGCGTGCGAGGCTATGGAAATGGGCGCAGCCGCGGTAATGGCAAACACCGCCATAGCCACCGCCGGAGATGTAAGCGCAATGGCGGGCGCGTTCAGGAAGGCTATAGAAGCGGGACGCGAAGCGTACCTTGCGGGCATGGGCGGAATTGTCGAGGGCGGAGCGAGAGCGTCGTCACCGCTTACGGGATTTTTGAGAGATTAAGGAGCGATAAAAATGACAGAAAAATGCGACCACATGAAATACATGGACGGTATGGAAGTAATACCCTCCGACATGCTCGACGAGGTCATATCCGCGATGAACGCTTACGATTACGAACGCTGCAGCGAGCGCGACGTAAAGGAGGCACTTTCAAAGGACGTACTTACGCCCAACGATTTCGGCGCGCTTTTGTCACCGGCTGCAGCACCGTTTTTGGAGGACATGGCACAGCGCGCGATGAATGAAACACGCAAGCACTTCGGCAACTCGATAGCGATGTTCACACCGCTTTACATAGCGAATTACTGTGAAAACTACTGCATATACTGCGGCTTTAACTGCCACAACAAAATACGCCGCGCGCGTCTTACGGAGGAGGAAATTGAGCGTGAAATGGCTGAAATTTCCAAAACGGGCTTGGAGGAAATACTGATACTCACGGGCGAGAGCCGCAAAATGTCGGACGTTGACTATATCGCCTCCGCATGCGCAGCCGCGAAAAAGTACTTTAACGTCGTGGGCGTTGAGGTCTACCCGATGAACAGCGACGAATACGCGAAGCTGCACAAAAGCGGCGCGGACTTCGTGACGGTGTTTCAGGAAACCTACAACAGCGACAAGTACGAAACGCTGCATTTGGAGGGACACAAACGCATATTCCCGTACCGTTTTTACGCGCAGGAACGCGCGATACTGGGCGGTATGCGCGGCGTGGGCTTCGCGGCACTGCTGGGACTTGACGATTTCAGAAAGGACGCGTTCGCGACGGGTATGCACGCGTACCTTTTACAAAAAAAGTACCCGCACGCGGAAATAGCGTTTTCGTGCCCGAGATTGCGCCCGATCATAAACAACGACAAAATAAACCCGAAGGACGTGCACGAGCCGCAGCTTCTTCAGGTAGTGTGCGCGTACAGGATATTCATGCCGTTCGCGAGCATAACGATATCGACGCGCGAGAGCGAGCGTTTTCGCGACAACGTTATAAAAATTGCCGCGACGAAGATAAGCGCCGGCGTAGATGTCGGCATAGGCGGTCACTCGGGCAACAAAAAGGGTGACGAGCAGTTTGAAATATCCGACGGCAGGAACGTGGACGAGGTATTTAAGGCGATAGAAAGACAGGGCTTGCAGCCCGTAATGAGCGACTATATCTATGTTTAAAATTATTTGCGTAACGAACAGAAAGCTTTGCTCCGACTTTTCGGAGCGTATAAAAAAAATATCGGAACAAAATGTTCCGATCATTTTGCGTGAAAAGGATTTGAGCGAGGCAAAATACAAGGAAATTGCGCATAGCGCCGTACAGGAATGTGCGGACGTGATTTTGCACACGTACATCGGAGCCGCCAAGGAACTGGGCGTAAAAAAAATACATTTGCCGATAAAAACGCTGTGTGAAAACCCGAGCGTAAGACGTGATTTTGACACGGTCGGCGCGTCGGTGCACTCCGCAAACGAGGCGCGCGAGGCGCAGGGAATGGGCGCGAACTACGTTGTCGCGGGACATATTTTCGCGACCGACTGCAAAAAGGGTCTTGCGCCGCGCGGACTTGATTTTCTTGGGGAAGTGTGCGAAAGCGTGACTGTTCCCGTATACGCCATAGGCGGCATAGCGCCCGATAACATCGCGTCCGTCCGCCGAGCCGGCGCGTCGGGCGCGTGCATAATGTCCGCATTCATGACTTGTCCTTTGGGTGAAATCGAAAAGCTGATACAGTCGTTCCGACGGTATTAAGCAGCAAATCCTCAAAGAAGCAACCGAAAAACAGTTGCAAATATAAAAAAATGTGGTATACTATTGTTAAGGAGATGATGCGGCACATGGGGAAGAAGGAAAAATTGATAGCCAAATTAACAAGCACACCGAAGGATTTCACGTTTGACGAGATGAAAACGCTTTTGGAAATGCTTGGGTTTGTGATGTCCAACAAAGGCAAAACAAGCGGCTCAAGAGTAAGATTTATGAAAGGCAATATCCCCATAATTCTGCATAAACCGCATCCGAGAAAGGAATTGCTTGAATATCAAATAAAACAGATAAAAGAGATTTTGGAAAAGGAGGGATCGATATGAACGATCTTCTTGAATATAAGGATTACCTCGGCACTGTGGAATATTCATCGGCGGATAAAGTTTTATACGGTCAAATCGTCGGAATAAACGGATTGATTTCATATGAGGGCGACAGCATTGAAAGTCTGCAGGCGGACTTCGAGGCTGCCGTAGACGACTATCTCGATATGTGCGCGGAGAAGAATATCGAGCCGCAAAAAACCTATAAGGGAACTTTTAATGTAAGAATATCGCCCGCGCTGCACAAAACGCTCGTTTCGTTCGCCGCGTCGAACCACAAAAGCCTGAACGCGACCGTTGAGGACGCGATACGCGCGTATGTGGAATAATTTCCAATAAACGGTTGAAAAACCATGCGGCTCATGTTATAATTAAAAAAGTATTACGGTTCGTTTTTATACAAGCGGACGAGTTAAAAGGAGCGAATAAAAATGAAATCAATAAAGGAATTTGAGTTTTGGTTCGTGACGGGCAGCCAGCACCTTTACGGACAGGAAACGCTTGACCAAGTCGCACTTGACAGCGCGGCAATGGTTGAGGGCTTAAACGCGTCGGGTAAGCTGCCGTGTAAAATCGTGTTAAAGCCGACGGTAAAAACGCCGGACGAGGTCACGGCTGTGTTCAAGGACGCGACGCATGACGACAAGTGCGCGGGCGTTATCGCGTGGATGCACACGTTCAGCCCGTCGAAAATGTGGATAAACGGTCTTAAAAACTTCAAAAAGCCGTACTGCCACTTCCACACGCAGTTTAACCGCGAGATTCCGTGGAACGAGATAGACATGGACTTTATGAACCTCAATCAGTCGGCGCACGGTGACCGCGAGCACGGCTTTATCGGCTCAAGATTGCGTATGCCGAGAAAAATCATCGTAGGCTACTGGCAGGACGAAGAGCCGCAGAAAAAGCTCTCAAACTGGATGAGGAGCGCGTGCGGCTACGCTTTGAGTCAGGAACTTAAAATGGTTCGTTTCAGCGACAATATGCGTCAGGTAGCCGTTACCGAGGGCGACAAGGTCGAGGCGGAAATCAAATTCGGCTGGGATATTGAGTACCGCGCGGTCGGCGACCTTGTTGACGTGCTCAACGAGGTTACAGAAGCCGAAGTCGACGCTAAAATGGCGGAGTACAACGAGCGTTACACCATGGACACGGATAACGTGGGCGCCGTTCGCTATCAGGCGAAGGAGGAGATCGCGATACGCAAGATTTGCGAAAAGTACGGCTACAGCGCGTTTGTAACGCATTTTGACACACTCCACGGTCTTGACCAGCTCCCCGGACTTGCGGCGCAGAACATGATGGCTGACGGCTACGGCTTCGGTGCGGAGGGCGACTGGAAGGTTGCGGCGATGGACGCTATAATGAAGGCTATGGCTGAGGGCATGGACGGCGGCACGGCGTTCATGGAGGACTATACATACCACCTTGAAAAGGGCAACGAGCACATCTTGGGCGCGCATATGCTTGAGGTATGCCCGCTTGTCGCGGCAGACAAGCCGAAAATTCAGGTTCATCCTTTGAGCATCGGCGACAGAAACGATCCCGCAAGACTTGTCTTTGACTCGAAAAACGGCGACGCTATTGTAGCCTCGCTCGTTGACATGGGCGGCAGAATGAGACTTATCGTAAACGACATCAAGGCTTGCAATCCGTTAAAGCCTATGCCGAAGCTGCCTGTTGCGGGCGTAATGTGGAAACCGCTGCCGTCGCTCGAAACGAGCGCGACCTGCTGGATCTTGGCGGGCGGCGCGCACCACAGCGTGCTTTCGTACGACGTAACGGCTGAAATGATGAAGGACTGGGCTGCGATGATGGACATCGAGTTCGTACACATCGGCGCGGACACCACCGTCGAAGCTTTTGAAAAGGAACTTCTTTGGAACGACATCGCGTACAAAATAAAATAAAATAATACTTCGTAAAAAAAGCTGTCATTTGACAGCTTTTTTTGCGTATTAAAGTGAATTAACGCGTAAATTACCAACCATTTATGGGTAAATTACCGACCATTTGCGGGTAAATTACCGAGCATTTGTAGGTAATTACCGAGCATTTAGGGGTAAATTACCGACATTTGTGGGTAATTAATGAGCATTTAGGGGTAAATTACCGAGCATTTGCGGGTAAATTAGCGACGTTTGTGCGTAAATTACCGAGCATTTGTGGGTAAATTACACGCAAATAGGAGGAAAAAAGAGGTAAAAAAGAGGTAAAAAAGATATTAAAAAGCTGTTTTTTTAATAAGATTTAATAAGATTTTATATGCAAAAAATTGTGGGAGGAAGTATTATGATCATCATGAAAAAACAGCTTGCGGCGGCGCTGCTCGCACTTTTGACGCTCACCGCCGTGCTCTTCGGGGCGGCAAAATGCGAAAGCCGCCAAACCCTTGCAAACACAGGGCTTAAGGTCGTTCTTGACGCTGGACACGGCTCCCCGGATGGCGGCGCGGTGGGCGTAAACGGGACGCAGGAGAAGGACGTGAACCTCGCGATAGCGCAGAAAACGCGCGAGGTCCTTGAGGGACGCGGCGCGTCGGTCGTGATGACGCGCGAGGGCGACAGCGGCTTACAGGACGCGAGCGCCAAAACGATACGCGAAATGAAAGTGTCGGACATGAACAAGCGCCTTAAAATCATACGCGACAGCGGCGCGGACTTATTTATAAGCATCCACATGAACTCCTTCAGCGACAAGAATGTGCAAGGACTTCACGTGTTTTACGACAAGGCGCACCCCGGCGCGGAGGAGCTTGCCGCGGCGATACAGGAGGAGATCGCGAAGGTGACGGGAGCCGAGGTGCACGCGGTCAAGACCGCCGACGAACGGCTGTTTCTCATGAAAAATCCGCCGATACCGTCGATACTCGTGGAGTGCGGATTTCTCTCAAATCCCGACGAGGAAGCCAAGCTCAACGACGAAAAATACAGGTCAAAAATAGCATGGGCAATAGCCTCTGCCGTTCAAAATTATACAAAATGATATAAAAAACCGCCAAAAATGCGCCAAATTTTACCAACGAAAAAATCCGCCGATACCGTCGATACTTGTGGAGTGCGGATTTCTCTCAAATCCCGATGAGGAAGCTAAGCTGGGCGACGAAAAATACAGGTCAAAAATAGCCTGGGCGATAGCCTCTGCCGTTCAAAATTATACAAAATGATATAAAAAACCGCTAAAAACGCGCCAAAATTTTACCAACTCTTCTTTAAATTCTATTGACGCTCACCGAAATTTGATATATAATATGGTTTAATGTAGATTTTATGTTTGGAGGAATAAATAATGAGTAGAGTTTATAACTTTTCGGCAGGACCATCAATGCTTCCCGAGGAGGTCTTGAAGAAGGCGCAGAGCGAAATGCTTGAGTATGGCGCAAGCAGCATGTCCGTTATGGAGATGAGCCACCGTTCCAAGGATTTCCAAGATATTATAGACAGCGCGGAAGCGCTTGTAAGAGAGCTTATGAACGTGCCTGACAACTATAAGGTAATGTTCCTTCAGGGCGGCGGCTCGACGCAGTTCGCGATGATACCGCTGAACCTTGCGAACAAGAACAAGAAGGCTGATTACGTTATAACCGGTCAGTGGGCTAAGAAAGCGGCTCAGGAAGCCGAAAGATACATCACCGTGAACAAGGTCGCGTCATCGGCGGATAAGACGTTCTCGTATATCCCCAAGCTTGACAAATCGACCTTCTCAAGCGATGCCGACTACTTCTATATTTGCTATAACAATACCATTTACGGTACGCGCTACACGAAGCTCCCCGAAACGGACGCTGTTTTGGTAGCGGATATTTCATCGTGCGCAATGTCTGAGGTTATTGACGTTACAAAGTTCGGACTTTTGTTCGCCGGCGCCCAGAAGAACCTCGGTCCCGCGGGCGTAACGCTTGTTATCGCGCGCGAGGACTTGATCGGCGACGCTATGGACATTACGCCGACAATGCTTAACTATAAAACTCACGCCGACAACGGCTCAATGTATAACACGCCGCCGACATACGGCATATACGTGCTGAAGCTCGTGCTCGAGTGGATCAAGTCAAAGGGCGGTATTGCCGAGCTTCAGAAAATCAACGAGGCGAAGGCAAAGATACTTTACGACTACCTTGATTCCTCAGCGCTTTTCAAAGGCACCGTCGTTCCCGAGGACCGTTCGCTTATGAATGTGCCGTTCGTTACGGGCAACGAGGATCTGGACGCTAAATTCGTCGCGGAAGCAAAGGCTGCCGGATTTGTAAACTTAAAAGGTCACAGAACGGTGGGCGGCATGAGAGCCAGCATATACAACGCTATGCCGACGGAGGGCGTTACGAAGCTCGTTGAGTTTATGAAGAAGTTTGAAAAGGAAAATAAGTAATAAAATAAATAATAGGAGAGAGAAATACCATGTTTAATATTCTTACGTTAAACAAAATAGCCAAGTGCGGACTTGACCAGCTTGGCAGCGGTTACACCGTTACGGACGACGTGAACGCGGACGCGGACGGTATCATTTTAAGAAGCTTTAAAATGCACGATATGGAGCTTCCCGCGAGCTTGAAGGCTGTTGCGAGAGCCGGCGCGGGCACAAACAACATTCCCATAGACAAGTGCAGTGAAAAGGGAATAGTGGTATTCAATACGCCCGGAGCCAACGCGAACGCGGTAAAGGAGCTTGTTATCGCCGGTATGCTGCTCGCGTCGAGGGACGTTATAGGCGGCGTTGAGTGGGCTAACACGCTCACGGGCGACGACGTTGACAAGCAGGTGGAAAAGGGCAAGTCCAACTTTGCGGGAAATGAGATAAAGGGCAAGACGCTCGGCATCATCGGCTTGGGCGCGATCGGTATACTCGTCGCAAACGCGGCTACCGCGCTCGGAATGGACGTTATCGGTTACGATCCGTATCTGTCGGTCGATTCCGCGTTGAAGCTGTCCAGACACGTTAAAAAGGCGAACACGCCCGACGAGGTTTACGCCGTATCGGACTACATTACGATACACGTTCCTCTCATGGATTCCACGAGAAACACCATAAACGCCGAAACCATAGCTCAGATGAAGGACGGCGTGGTAATACTCAACTTCGCGAGAGGCGGACTTGTAAACAACGACGACATAAAGAAAGCCATCGCGGACGGTAAAGTCAAGAAGTACGTCGTTGACTTTGCGGACAGCGAAACGGTCAACCAAAAGGGCATTATAAACATACCGCATTTGGGCGCGTCAACGGAGGAGTCCGAGGATAACTGTGCTGTTATGGCGGCGCAGGAGCTTGCGGACTACCTTGAAAACGGAAACATACTAAACTCCGTAAACTTCCCCAACTGCTCGCTTCCCGAGGCGAACGTCGGCAGAATTACGATCGCGCATCAGAATATCCCGAACGTTATCGCCAAGTTTACCGAGGTGCTTTCAAGCGTAAATATTTCCGACATGATAAACAAGTCGAAGGGTAAGCTCGCTTACACGATAATCAACACAGACCACGAAATCACGGACGAGATCGTATCGAAGCTTGAAGCCATCAGCGACGTTATAAGAGTAAGAGTAATAAAATAAATCAATAAAAAAACAAAGCTGCCGCGCAGTATGCGTCTTGTATATTGCGTGACAGCTTTTTTGTATAATTATGTACAAAATTCAGAGGAATTTCACATAAAAATATTGCAAAATGGAACAAAATGTGGTATAATTTAATATAATAAAAGTGCGTATCGGTGATGCTTTTGCGCGATATGCAATCAACATTCAGAAAGGGATATATGGGAATGATGGAAAAGCTGAGAAACGCGATAAAGCGTAATCTTGAAAAAGTGAACGTACAGGTATCCTTATTGACTTGTGCCCTTGTGGTTTTTTCCTGCCTTGTTATATACCTTGTAACGTCCGGAATAATGATGTCAATGCTCACCGAGGCTTACGACGAGCGCGCAAATCTCACGTTTGAAACGATAGAGCCTCACCTTGACAGCCGTCTTTACGATGATGATATGCCGTACGCGGCATACAGCTCCGTAATGAGTTATTTGTGCGCAATAAAGGACGATATGGCAATATCGGACATCCTCGTGTACCGCAAAGACACGGACAGCGGCAATGTGTTGTGCGTTTTGGATACGGAAAACGAGGGCAAACCGTATTTTGTCCAAAGCGGCACGGTAAGCAAAGATATAACGATGTATGTTGAGGATATGTACATTAAAAACTATATAATATCGGGAGATTTCCTCTCCACGGACGGCGGCTACCGTTACGCCAACTTCTACCCCGTCAGCGAGGACGGACGCAACGTTAAGGGCGTTGTCGGCGTTATGATAAACGCGCGGAGCGTGCGCACGTTTAATATAGTGCTGAGGGTGCTGGTAGCGATAATAATCTTCCTGTGCTGCCTTATATCGATAAGATTTTCACGCAGGATATTCAAAAAAATCTCAAACCCGCTTTATCAGGATTCTTCCAATACCGATAACCTCACGGGACTTAAGAACAGGAACTCGTTCACGGTTGACCTGCATAATATCGAGGTAAACGGTACAGACCGTTATTCGGTAATAACGATCGACCTGAACGGTCTTAAGGTCATAAACGACACGAGAGGACATCAGGCGGGAGATATGTATATTCAGCGTGCGGCGAAGATCCTTCGTGATGTTATGCGTGACAAGACGGATTACATCGCGTACCGTGTCGGCGGCGACGAATTTTCAGTCATAGCGCGTGACAAGAGCGTGGATGATTTGAAGAAATTCATTGCCGATGTTGACGCGCTCACGGAGGAAGGTAACAAGAGCAACGGTATTACGCTTACAATGTCGATCGGTTACGCGAAATTTGACAAGGAGCTTGACAGAAACTTCGCGTCCACGATCGAGCGAAGCGACAACATGATGTACGACAATAAGCGCATGTTCTATATGAAAAAGAACATGGAAATGAGATAAACTACGGGACTGTGACCAAAACGGCGCTTTGCGCCGTTTTTGCTTAAAACCGCTTTACTTTTGGGGAAAAATTAGGTATAATATAACTGATCATATTTATAACGGGAGCAAAATTATATGTTGAGATTTAACTTGTTAGATATACTTATAAACGTGCCGATAACGCTTATCGCGCTCACCGGTCACGAGCTTGCCCATGCTTGGGTATCGACGAAGCAGGGTGACCCCACGCCGCGCTTTAACGGCAGGCTCACGCTTAACCCACTCGCGCACCTCGACCTTGTGGGTACGTTGCTTATGATATTCACGGGCTTCGGTTGGGCGAAGCCTGTAACGGTAGATCCGAGGTATTATAAAAATCAAAAGCGCGGTATGGCGCTCACCGCCGCGGCGGGACCGCTTGCAAACCTCGTGATGGCGTTTTTGTCGCTGCTCATATATGCGGTGATATTTGTGGTAAATCAAAAATTCGTGCCCGGTATGACGAAGGTGACAGATGTGTCGGGTATGATTTTGAGCGCGCTCGCGGTGAGAAATCTCTGTTTTATGATATTCAACATAATTCCCATACCGCCGCTTGACGGCTCGAAGGTACTCGGACTTTTCCTGTCGGACAGAGCGTACTATACGATGCTCCGCTATGAAAATTACTCGATGATACTCATAGCGGTACTGTCATTAACGGGTTTCTTCAGCGGGATAATAGGCACGGGCGTGAACGCGTTCATGAACGGCATAATGCGTCTTTTGAACGTGTTTGTCGGTCTTGTGCTGTAGGCTTTTGGGGGATACGTATGGAGAAAATATTATATAAGCTTGACACGTTTGAGGGACCGCTTGACCTCTTGCTTACGCTTATACAGAAGAATAAGGTGAGTATATACGATATACCGATAGCGCTGATAACGGAGCAGTACCTCGAGGCGATCGACGGTATAGAGGAGATGAACCTCGATAACGCGAGTGAGTTTCTTGTTATGGCGTCGCAGCTGTTGTATATAAAGTCGAAGATGCTGCTGCCAAAGCCCGAAACGGATGAGGATGAGGAGGATCCGAGGGAGGAGCTTGCGCGTAGGCTCGCCGAGTATCAGCAGTTCAAGGAAGCATCGAAGGAGCTTCGTAAGAGTGAGTTTGCCACGAAATATATGGTGTTCCGTGAGGCGGAGCGTATTGATTTTCCCGTGGCGGAGTATGATGTAAGTCACAGTACGGACGAGCTTTTGGAGGCGTTTAACAGTATATTGAGGCGGCAGATACGCCGCGCGAAGCCGGAAAAGCGCGCGTTTTCACAGATAGTGGGACGTGAAAAGGTGTCGGTGGATGATATGGTGGAGAAAATATGTAAAGTGCTTAAACGCGGAAAGAGAGTGCGTTTTGAAACGTTGTTTCGACCGGAGGATTCAAAGCCGGAAATGATAGCGACATTTTTGGCGGTGCTTGAGATGATACGTCTTAATAAGCTGTGTGCGGACTATGATGAGGATAAGAAGGATTTTATTTTAACGACAGGGAAGAATTGATAATGACTAATTTAAAATATGCGATAGAAGGAATACTTTTCGCGGCGGGTGAACCCGTAAAAGCCGCGAAATTGGCGGCGGTGCTCGATTGCAGTGCGGATGATGTGGAAAATGCCGTAAACGAGCTTAAGGACGAGTACGAGCGTGATAAGCGTGGATTTAATATCATAGATATTTTGGAAGGGTACCAGATTTGTTCGCGTCCCGAATATTACAGCTATATACAGGAAATATTAGGTGAGCAGAGGAAACAGCCGCTGTCGAACGCCGCGATGGAAGCGCTTGCGATAATTGCGTACAAGCAGCCGATAACGCGCGGGCAAATAGAGCATATACGCGGCGTGAACAGTGACGGCTGCGTGAACAGGCTGTACGAGCGTGGTCTTATCGAGGAAAAGGGTAGGCTTGACGCGCCCGGCAGACCGATACTGTACGTGACGACGGACACGTTTTTGCGTTGCTTCGGACTTAAGGATCCGCGCGATTTGCCGCCGATCGACCTTGACAGCTTAAATACAGACAGCGCACAGGGCGTGCAAATGGAGATTGAGGGGAAGTGAATAAATGGCGGCAGGGTATATCGTTCTAATTGCAGCAGCCGTTATCGCAATCATAATATTTATTCCCGTTGACGCTGTCATCTCCGTTAGCTGCAGCGACAAAAACGCGGACGGCTGTATTTTTATAAGGTACGCGTTCGTCAAGGTGAAGCTGTTTCCGACCGAAAAGGAAAAGGAGAAAATAAAAGAGGACGTAAAAACCGAAGAAAAAGAAGCGGAAAAAAGCGAAAAAAACGTAAAAGCGATTTTAAAGCTTGCAAAAACGGTGTACAAAGAACTTAAGCGCGACATATTAAACTTACTTTCGCACGCGCTTTCCAAAACCGTGCGGATCAAGGAGCTTAATATTTCCTCACGCTTCGGCACGGGCGATCCGATGTACACGGGTATCGCCTACGGCACGGCGAACGCCGTCGTGTATAATTTGATCGCCGCGGCGGAAAGAAATATGCAGCTCGACAAGTGGAACGTGTCAATAGACGCGGACTTTGACAAGGCGTGTCTTGACGCGGGCGTGTACTGCAAAATACGAACACGCGTCGCGTTCGTGATAAAGCTCGGAATAATGGCGGCAATATTGCTGCTTAAAATAAAGAAAATCAGCAGGAGGATAAATAGTAATGGGCGAAAATAAAGTAACTGAAATGCTAAAAAAGGCGGCGGAAAATTTTAAAGGCATGATCGACGCGAACTCCGTTGTCGGTGAACCTATCGCCATGGACGACGGCACGATGATAGTGCCAATATCCCGCGTCACATTCGGCTTCGGCGGCGGCGGAAGTGAGTTTGACGCAAAGAGGGCGGACGACACCAACTTCGGCGGCGGCATGGGCGGCGGCGCGTCTGTAAAAGCCGAGGCGTTTCTCGTGATAAACAACTCCAATGTACGCCTTATTTCCATGAACGAGGGCACGGGCGCTATGAGTAAGCTCGTAGACCTCATGCCCGGAATGATAGATAAAGTGAACGGCTTCATATCGAACAGAAAAAGCAAAAACTCCGTCGATTTGACCGACGATATTGACGAAACGGAATAAACTCGGCAGGAGATATACAATGATAACTTTAAAGGACAAAATTCTCAGCAAGGTCACAAAACCGACGCGCTACACGGGCGGGGAACTCAACTGCGTTCTCAAAGACACATCAAAAGTCAGCGTGCGCTTCGGCTTTTGCTTTGCCGACACTTACGAAATAGCCATGTCGCACCTCGGTCTTAAAATTCTCTACCACACGCTTAACGACCGCGCCGACACGTACTGCGAGCGCGTGTTCGCGCCGTGGAGCGACATGGAGGATGAAATGAAAAAACACGGTATGCGTCTTTTCGCGCTCGAGTCGGGCGACGAGGTGACGCATTTTGACATGCTCGGCTTTACGCTCCAGTACGAGCTTTGCTACTCAAACGTTGTGAATATGCTTAAGCTTGCGGAGATACCGGTACTGTCGCGGGACAGGGACGAAACGTACCCGATAATTTGCGGCGGCGGTCCTTGCGCGTACAATGCCGAGCCGATAGCGGATATTTTCGACTTCTTCATGATGGGCGAGGGTGAGGATATTATTCACGAGGTCGTGGACGAGTATGCGAAGTGGAAAAAAAGCGGCAAGAAAAATAAGCGCGACTACCTTGAGGCTATCGCGGAGATAGAGGGCGTTTACGTGCCGTCGTTTTACGACGTGGAGTACAATGACGACAACACCGTTAAAAGCGTCACGCCGAACGACCCGCACGCGAAGGCGAAGGTGAGAAAGCGCATAATGAGCGACTTTTCCTCCGCGTACACGCCCGAAACCATAATAGTGCCGTTCGGCGAAGTCGTGCATGACAGAGTGATGCTCGAAGTGATGCGCGGATGCTTGAGGGGCTGCCGTTTCTGTCAGGCGGGGTACATTTACCGACCGCTTCGTGAGCGTGATCCCAAGCGTCTGCTCGGTATCGCGGAAAATCTGCTTACGTGCAGCGGGTACGACGAGATATCGCTGTCCTCACTTTCCACGAGCGATTACAGTTCACTCAAAGAGCTTACCGACGGACTTTTAAAAATTACCGAGGAAAAGAAAATAGGGCTGTCGTTACCGTCGCTTCGAATAGATAATTTCTCACTTGAGCTTATGGAGAAGGTGCAGAAGGTGAGAAAGACGGGTATAACGTTCGCGCCCGAGGCGGGCACCCAACGCCTTCGCGACGTGATAAACAAGAATATAAACGAGAACGATATAATAAAATCCACAGACCTGCTTTTCCGCGGCGGGTGGACAAACGTCAAGCTGTACTTTATGATAGGACTTCCGACGGAAACTATGGACGACGTGCGCGGCATAGCGGAGCTTGCACAGAAGGTGCTGGATGTTTACTTCGCCATACCGAAGGAGGAGCGCGCGAAAAACATAAATATAACAGTCAGCACGTCGAGCTTTGTCCCAAAGCCGTTTACGGCGTTTCAGTGGGCTGCGCAGGACACGCGCGATATGCTTATAGAAAAGCAGGACGAGTTAAAGAAATCGATAAAATCCAAACGCATACGCTACAACTGGCACGACAACAAGACAAGTTACCTCGAGGGTGTGTTCGCGCGCGGCGACAGGCGCTTGTGCGATGTTATAATACGCGCGGTGGAGCACGGGTGCAAATT
>CANPXG010000016.1 GCA_947585795.1 uncultured Clostridia bacterium | reverse complement strand
TATTTTTGCACTGTATGCGCTATACTGCGCAGACCGTGACCGCCGACGGGACGGTCGCTTATAAACGCTTCGGCGGGTGAAAATCCGTCGTCGGATTGGAAGCGTCTGTTAAGGCGCACACCCGCACAGGAATTTGTTATCTCGATCGCGAGCGAACTGTGCACCGTACCGACGCGTATCGTTATACGCGGATCGTCCGCACATTTTTTACAAGACTTTATTGCGTTCTCCATGACGTTACCGAACAGTATCGTAAGGTCGGCGGGCTCGATCGTAAGCTCCTCACACTCTGCCTGCACGCGGCACGTTATCCCCTCGTCACGCGCAAGCCCCACATAATACTGAAGGAGCGCGTTTAACGTCATATTTTTACAGTATACCTCACTCTCCCGCTTCACCGTCGCCCCGATCATACCGGAAATATACTCCCGCGTTTCCTCCACCTCACCCCTGCCGAGCATATCGCTCATGACGTTGTAATGGTGGTGCATATCGTGACGCATACGCCGCGTATTCTCCATATCACCCGCGATTTTCTCGTACTGGAACCGCTGAATTTCAAGCGTACGCCGCTGCTCATTGTCACGCTTACGGCGCACCGACTCCCTGAAAATAAGCCAGCATATTATCATTTGATAGAGTAACAGCACAAAAAGCAACGCTAAAATAAGCAAATACACCTTATACTCCAAATAATAATACGTAACATCAACACAAATCATCATTACAACGAGCGCCGCCGTCGATATGATAAGCACAAAAAACTCACGCCGCATGTCGCTCGTTTCCACCTCCACGATATACTCGCGCAAGGTGCGCGACACAAACGTCAGCATCAGCGGCAGCAGCAAAACAGTCGTTATTATGTACAGCGCCAACCCGTGCGGCGTGTACACGGACCATTCCTCATACGTTTGGGTAATATTCAAAAATCCCGTAAAAAATCCGTTTAACGCGTTCACCAAACAATACTGCATCGTTCCGTAAAACAGTACCACAAAGAAAACCAAAAGCTTTTTTATCAATATTTCACGTACCAAAAAAATGTAGGACAAAAGCGCAAGAAATATCGCGGAAAACATAAACACATTCGCGCCAAACGCCACATTCCCGCCCACCTCAATACGTATCACAGCGGGAAACAGCGCCGCCAAAGCCACCGCGGCTGTCGTCATTCCGACAAAAACCCATTTACGCCGAAACCGATAATCCTCCTCGGGGAAAGAGAAAAAAAGCATGACCGCGCACGGAAAAAACTGCACAAAGAAGCCAAGCGCGTTTCTCACAAAAGCGTTCATCGCCCACCCTCCTTAAAATTCCTTACGCTCCGAAAGCCTGTCAAACACATAATCGTCATACGCGGCGCGTATCGCCGTACTGCGTCGTATCGCTATCGGCAGCTGCACACCGTTTTGCAAAATACACGCGTCAGCCCGCATTTGCGCGATATAATCCATATTCACCACTATACCTCGATTTATCCTCAAAAAATTCTCGTTCAGCTTCGCCTCGACCTCTTTAAAGGACATACGCACCTTCAAGCTCCGCCCGTCGGCGAGCGACACATTGACCGTGTGATTATCACTTTCAATAAGACAAATTTGATCCAAAAACACCGTATACCTCTCCGAACCCACCGCGAGCGTCACGCGCCCACGCCTATCGCGGCGCCGCTTCGCAAGACGGTGAAAGCACTCGACTATGTCTTCGGTCGTCACCGGCTTTACAATATAGTGCAGCGCACGGACGGAGAACGCGTCAACGGCGTGCTCCGTGCTCGTCGTGACGAACACTATCTCCGTTTCGGGCGAAGCCTCCCGCAGGCTCTTCGCTATATTCATACCGTCCTCCCGCGGCAGATAAATATCCAAAAACGCTATATCAAAAGGCGGCGACGAACGCGCGGCGTCGAGCAAAGCGGAGCCGTTTTCAAACCCTTCCGCACTCCGCGTCGGATCCCAGCCGTGCAGGGCTTCTTCAAACTGCTCCCTCTCCCTCAAGTCATCATCCAAAACCGCGATCCGCATTAACTTCACCCCATTTTCGCAATTATTCCACTATACACACTAATTATACCACAACCCTTCGCCGTTTTCAATAGACAGCGCGCGTCGTTCACGCCGTCAGAAATGACTTTCGCAAGCATGCCCTATGAAGTCGTAAAAATCAAGTTTCACTTCGTGAAAATCAGGGTAAGCGTGTTGAGGATCTACGCTGTTTGTGGTACAATTACGGTAGGAATATTTTGTGACTTTACGGAGGAATGTCTGATGAAAAGAAGAATTGTGAGTTTAACAGTAGCGCTTGCGATGGTGTTTTCCATGACGGGCGCGTTTTCTTTGAGCGCGCGCGCGGAGGGTTTTGAAGGCTCGGGCGGAACGGGCGAAGTGAGCAGTCCTTACATAATCGCAAACCTAAAAGACCTTGAAGAGCTTAGCACTTATGCTGCCACAAACGACACAACCGGCAAGTACTTTGAGCTTACGGCGGATATCGATATGTCCGACACATACGGCGCGGATAAAGGCGACGAAGGCGGCAAATCATGGACTCCGATAGGCGATGTGTTTTCATCAAAGCCGTTTAAAGGCACGTTTGACGGAAAAGGTCATACGATAAAAGGACTGTATATAGGCGATTCCCTTTATGGGGGCTTATTTGAGGGCATCGGTGAAGGCGGTACTGTAAAAAATCTCAGCGTATCGGGTTCAATAGACGGTGGTACAGTCGATATAGGCGGTATCGCGGGACTGAACAGCGGTACGATAGAAAATTGTTACAGCGACGTAGATATTAACGGAAGCTGTTCAATCGGCGGTATCGCGGGACTGAATGACAAAGGAACGATAAAGGGCTGCTATAATACAGGCAATATTACAAGCAGCACCTCGGATGGATTCTCAGGAACGGGCGGTATCGCGGGCGATAACAACGGCGAAGGCGGCGGCGGAACGATACAAAACTGCCATAACGCGGGCAGCGTGACTCTTACAGCCGATGGCGACTCCCCCACCGGCGGCATTGCGGGCAATAACAGCCAAGGAAAGATAGAAAACTGCTATAATACGGGCGAAATCATAACGAGCAGCGGTACAGAGTCTTTCACCGGCGGCATTGCGGGCAAAAACACCGCCGCAATAGAAAATTCATATAATACGGCAACCATCAGCGGATATAAAGCCACGGGCGGTATCGCGGGCAGTAACGACCAAAACTCCGCAGACACCGGCAGCATAAAAAATTCATATAACTTAGGCAATATCACGTCTACGAGCGATGCTGCCGGCGGCATTGCGGGCAAAAACACCGTCGCAATAGAAAATTCATATAATACGGCGAAAATCAGCGGCACTACAGCCACGGGCGGTATCGCCGGTACAAACAGCGATAAGATACAAAACTGCTATAATACGGGCGAGATAAGCGGCAGTACCAATGCCGGCGGCATTGCGGGAACAAACAGCAACGGTACAATAGCGAACTGCTATTATCTTAAGGATATGGCGCAGAAAGGTATCGGCGGCACAGATAAAGACACTCCGGGTACGGTCGATGTAAAGAATGCCGATGATTTTAAAAAGCTTGCATCGTCACTTAACGGCGACTCGGGCAGTGCATGGGAGGATTCCTCTTTCCTCAAAAGACCTATACTCACCGCTGCGCCTGAGGGCGGCAACGGTAAGGAGGCTACACCGTACACGATTCCCGACAAGCCGACGCTTGAAAAGATACGCAATTATATTAACGATGATGATGACGGCGGCAGCGGCGAACATTTTAAGCTGACGGCAGATATAAATCTTGACGGCAGCGATGGAGAACAATGGACGCCGATTGGAATATACGAGCCAGCAACTTTCCCTGAGCTTGTTTCCACGGAGAAGCCTTTTCAAGGCACATTCGACGGTGACGGGCATAAAATAAGCGGACTTTATATAAAGACCTCAAACGAGTCTAAAGGTTTGTTCGGATATATAGGCACGACGGGAACAGTTAAAAATCTCGGCGTTGAAGGCTCCGTTACCGCATATAACTACAGCGGCGGCATAGCGGGAAAAAACGAAGGAACCATAACATATTGTTATAGCGGTGTAAATTTAGTGGGTAAAGGTAACGTCGGTTATGGAGGCGTTGCCGGACAAAACAAAGGTAAAATAGAGAACTGTTATAATACGGGCAGTATTTCGGGAGGAAACTTCGTAGGCGGTATCGCTGGATATTGTGACGGAGGCACAATAGAAAACTGCTATAATACAAACGGAAACATTACTGCAACAGCGTCGGTTAGCTACTTCGGCGCCATTACGGGGCAACTTCAAAACAACAGCACGGTAAAAAATTGCTATTATCTTGGAACAGATGGCTTAAAAGGCGTTGGATTTACGTCAACATCAGGTACTAACACGGTGGAAAAAACAGAGTCAAAAACAGAGGACGAATTTAATTCCGGTGCGGTAACATGGCTTTTGCAGAAAGGTCAGACTTCGCCCGATACACAGGTATGGGGACAAAAGCTCGGCGACGGTGCTGACGATTACCCCGTGCTGACGAGTGCTGCGGGAGCTAAGGTACTGAAAGTAGCGTTCATTCAAAATGAAACGGAGTACGACGCGAAGTATACAAATCCGAACGGAAAGGTAGCGCTGCCGAGTGAGCCTAAAAGGAATAATTATACGTTTAAGAATTGGTCAAAGACACAGGGCGACGGCGAAAAGTTTGACGAGAATACGAGCGTTACGGAGGATATGACCGTGTACGCCGTCGGACGCGACCATTTCGGCGGCGACAGTAACATCACGCTGAATGATACTTACGGCTACAAAGAGCCGATCACGGCGGATTTGAACGAATATATGGCGTACGCGAACAAAAGTGTTGAGGCTGAGGGCAAGTTTACATACGAAATAAGCGACCAAGGTGACACAGATGCAAGTATAAACGAGAATACGCTGACAGTACAACCAGGGCTTAATGCGGGCGAACATACGATTACGATTACGGCACATGAAAAAACGCCGCAGTATTCGCTTATGAGCTTTGACAGCTACGGCACGGACGATGTGACGCTCACGGTTAAGGTGAGCATAGCGAAAGCCGAGCCGAGCGTGACGGTGAAAGCGGCGGATTTAACTTATGACGGCAATGAGCATGAGCTTGTAACGGGTGAAACAGAGGACGGTACGCTTAAATATGCCACATCGCAGGACGGCGTGTACAGCGAAACTGTTCCGAAAGGCACAGACGCTCAGGACTACGAGGTTTGGTACAAGGTCGAGGGCGACAGTAACCATAAAGATATAGATCCTACAAAGGTTGAAGACGTTAAAATCAAAAAAGCCGCGTCAAGCGTAGAGAGCGCTCCGACGGCAAAGGATTTGACGTATACGGGCGAGGCGCAGGAGCTTGTCACAGCGGGTAAAACAGAGGACGGCGAGGTGCAGTACGCTACGCAGCAAGAGGGCAATTATACAAACGTTATTCCGACGGGTACTGAGGCGAAAGACTACGATGTTTGGTACAAGGTTAAGGGTGACAGTAACCACGAGGACAGCACGCCGCAAAAGGTGGAAAATGTTAAAATCAATAAGGCAGATTCAACGCTTGCGGTTGACGGCGGCGAGGTAACATACGGCTCGACGATTACGCTCACCGCCAACGTTACGCGCAGCGCGGCGAACGGTATACGTTTAGCGGCGGTAGCTTTAGATAAAGTCGAGTTCTTTATTAATGAAAAATCCCTCGGCACGGCTAATGTAGAATATACAGACGGGGAATTAAAAAGCATCGGCACCGCGACGCTTGAAATCACCGCAAACAAGGATTTTGAAATCGGCGAAAACACTATCCGCGCGGAGTACGGCGGAAGCGTAAACCTTAACGGCAGTCAAAACAACGAGATCACCGTTACGATGAAACAAAAAACGCTTACGTACACGGCTGAGGCGACAAACAGAAAATATGACGGCGGCACGACCGTTGAAGTAAGTCTTACGCCGACAAATGCCAATGGCGACACTGTAACATTAACGGGAACGGGAACGATGGACGACGCGGACGCGGGTAACGGCAAGAGTGTTACGGTGACAGGCGTTACCGTAGAAGGCGACGACGCAAAATATTATAAGGCGGCAGACGCTCCGACAGGCGATGTCACGGTGAATATTGAAAAGGCGGATTCGGCAATCACCGAGGCGCCGACGGCAAATACGGATTTGACGTACACCGGCGAGGCGCAGGCGCTTGTCACAGCGGGTAAAACAGAGGACGGCGAGGTACAGTACAGCACGGACAATGAAAGCTATTCGTCCGATATTCCCACGGAAACGGACGCGGACACATATTCGGTTTGGTACAAGGTTAAGGGCGACAAAAACCATAACGACACCGAGCCTGTCGAAATTCCAAATATAACCATCGCAAAGGCGGAGCCGACCGCAACGGTAAAGGCAAATGTTTTGACGTATAACGGCACGGCACAAGAACTTGTGACGGGCACAACAAATGACGGCACGCTTAAATATGCCACGGAACAGGAAGGCGACTACGAAGAAACCGTTCCGACGGGTACCGAGGCGAAGGCGTACGAGGTTTGGTACATGGTCGAGGGCGACGGTAACCACGAGGACAGCACGCCTCAAAAGGTGGATAACGTTAAAATCAATAAGGCAGATTCCACGCTTGCGGTTGACGGCGGTGAGGTAACCTACGGCGATACGCTTACGCTTACCGCGACAGTCGCAAAATCGCCGTCAAATCTGCTCAGTATAAACGCGGCGGTTGATACGGTAGATTTCTATCTTGGCGAAACGCTTATTAAGTCGGCGAACGTCGTATATGAGGGTCCGTTCTCCGATACGGGTACGGCTACGGCGGAAGTTACGGCTGACAAGAAATTCGCGGTCGGCGCGAACACAATCCGCGCGGAGTACGGCGGCAGCGTCAATCTTAACGGCAGTGAAAACAACTCGATCACCGTTACGATGAATCAAAAGCCGCTTACGTATAATGTAACGGCAACAGACAGAGAGTATAACAAAACAACGCTGGTAAATGTGACGCTCACGCCGACAAACAACGATGAGGACAATGTTACGCTTACGGCGGTCGGTAATGTCGCGGCGGCGGATGTTGACAGCTACCAAACGGTAAATCTTACCGAAATCAAGGTAGACGGCGAGGACGCAAACTATTACAGCGTAGATAGCAGTAAGGATAACGTCACCCTCACGGAAGCGGTTAACATAACTCAGGCAAACGGCACCGCAACCGTCACAATGAATGATTACAAGTGCGGCGACGACAGCGTAACTCCCCTCCCCGAGTCGGATACGAACGGTATAAATGATGTGACGTACACGTATTCGGTAAAGGACGCGAACGAGTACGTCGAGGAAAAGCCGACAAAGGCGGGCGAACCGACGGAGGGTACTGAGTACACAGTCAAGGCGGTATTCGCGGAAACGAGAAATTATAAGTCGGTAACGGTAACGGATGATTTTAAAATAACGCATAACTGGGACGAGTGGACGCTTACCGACGAGCCGACGCAAACCGAAAAAGGCGCGGCGGAGCGTAATTGTCTAAGTGAGGACAATGCCTCCCCCGACACGGCGGTGGTCGCGGAATTGTCGGATGATACAGTATGGACAAAGGGCAAATACGTACCGCCCACACCCGACAAGGACGGCTCACAGGAGTATAAATCGGAGTACGGCACAGTAACCGAAACCATCCCGAAGCTCATCGTATCGGATTTGCGCATAATTTCCGAACCGACCGTCACAACTGTCACGGAGGGTATGACGCTCGACGTAACGGGACTTGAAGTCGAAGCTGTCTACTCTGACACCTCCACCGCCAACGTTACTCACGACTGCAAATTGACCTATGGCACCTCCACAGTCGGCACACAGACCGTAACTGTCACATACGGCGACAAAAAGGTAACGTTTAACATAACCGTCATCGCAAAAGAGCTTACCGGCATCACGATCACCAAAAAGCCCGACAAACGCCTTTACAATAAGGGCGACAGCCTTGACACGGCGGGCATGCTCGTGACCGCGTCGTACAATAACGGCACCGAAGCGCAGGTAACGGACTACACCACGCAAGGCTATTCGGCGCAGACGGTCGGCACACAGACCGTAACCGTCACGTACGGCGGCTTCACGGCTGAATTTACGGTAACGGTCACGGAAACAGCCGCGCCTACCGGAACGGTCGAAACGCCCGTTATAGAAACAAGTGGCTATTACGGCGGTAAGACGGTGACGCTCACGTGCGCCTCGGCGGACGCGAAAATTTACTACACCACCGACGGTACCGTTCCGACAGCGGCGTCAAATCCGTACACGGAGCCGTTTAAGGTAACGGCGACGACCACCGTCAAGGCGATAGCAGTTAAGGACGGCATGGAGCAAAGCCGCACCGCAAGCGGTAAAATATCGGTGACCAAGGCTGCAGCGCCGACGCTTAGCGCCGACAGCGGCGAAATTGAAGCAGGCACGGTTATAACGCTCCAAAGCGATACAAGCGGCGCGAAAATTTACTACACGACAGACGGCACCGATCCGACAGCGGAAAACGGCACTCTCTGTGACGGCTCGATAGTCGTAACGGAAGATATGACGATAAAAGCGGCGGCTGTAAAAGAAGGTTACGCTTGGAGCGACGTACGCGAGGCAAGCTACACCGTTAAAGCACGCACAGCGGGCACCGCCGATATATCGATTGGCTCTGCAAGCGGCAAGGCGGGCGACACGCTTTACGTGCCCGTGTACATAGGCGCGGACAGCAGCATAACCGATTACCGTTTCACGTTGACGTTTGACAATACAAAGCTCGCATGCGCGTCGATCTCGTCGCCCGACGGCGCGGCGGCAACAGATATATTCACCTCCCTTGGTGAAAACAGCGTTACGGTGCTTTATAACGGCAGCGACGCGGTAAAAGGCGGAGAAGTATGCCGAATCGCCTTCAAGGCGCTTGACGGCGCGGCTGACGGCGAGTGCGAGTTGGCGGTAAGCGGCGCGGTAGTTATCACCGAGGACGCGTACTGCGATGTTAAAACATCAAACGGCGCGATCACTCTCCTGACTCCCGACATAAAGGTATCCGCCGACGCGGTATTTTCCGACGAGGACGGAAACGAGGTCGATACAAGTAGTATGAGTGGCGAGGTTGACGCGAGCTTGACGATCGACGAGGTCGAAGGCGCGGATTCACCGGTGATAGCGAATATTATCCTCGCTGTATATGACAGAAACGGCGCGCTTGCGTCGATGAATATGATGGAAGCCGACTTGTCGGACACAAGCTTCATATTCCAAAAGACGATAACCATACCGGAAAACGTTTCGGTAGGCTCAATAAAATTAATGATATGGAACGGACTTAGCGATATGTCGCCTATCACGGCAGCAAGTAAAATGCTGTAAAGCAAAAAAATCCGCCCGCGTTATGCGGGCGGATTTTTTTATGAGGTAATTATTTTTCAATTCAAACCATTTGCGTCACGTATTGTCTGTAGCTCTGTTTCTATGGGATTTTGAACAGACATATCTCCCCAACAGCCACCTAACCAAATCCAATTTTACACTCAGGCAACTTATACACAAATGTACTCTCTGTTGTCGCTTCTAAGGTCACAGCCCTCCATTTGGACCCCAATCTCCCTCTCCTGTTATCCGATCTCAACCGCAAATCACTGTAAGCGCGGAACAAACAATGCCGCCTTATGATAAAACCCAAAGTAAATTTCTCCATAGATCAAAACCACCGGCTTAGCCGGCCTTTTTCTCTATCTGAAAGCGCGGCTAAACATAAAAATTCCCCCTTCCGATGTATTATACATCAGAAGGGGGAAAATCATCAACGTGAAGATTTATTTGCCCGCTTTACGGCAAATCATATCTTGCCTCTCAAAGAGTCGTCAACCTTGTGCTCCGGTACGCGCGGTACGTTGTCAAACGCGCCGCCGCCCGTCACTTGCTCCAAATCCTCCAAATCTACCTCTTGAGTGTTCTTCTTTTCTTTCTCGTTCTCAGCCATTTTTATATCCTCCTTAATTTTTATTTTATTTTACTGTCAAATCTCTCCGTAAGCGCTGCCGCTTCGGCGCGTGTGGCGTTATTCTGCGGTCTTAACGTACCGTCGGTGTAACCACTCATAATGCCCGAACCGCACGCCCACTGAATCGCGGGTACAGCGTATTCACTTACATCGCTTGCGTCCTTGTAGCTCAATATATTCGTGTTCTCCCCTATCGATATGTCCACGTTTATATACTGTCCGTACCGATACAGCATAGCCGCTACCTGCTCACGAGTTACAAGCTCATCGGGTGCAAATTCAGTATCACTGTAACCCGATACTATTCCGTTTTCCGTACCCCACGCAATATACGGAGCGTAGTACATATTTTTGTCTACGTCGGTATACGTCATATCCGTATTTTCGGGCTTGGCTTGCGCCATACGTCCTATTACCGTTATGAGCATACCTCTCGTTATATTCGTGTACGGCTCAAATTCCGTGTCGCTTACACCTGAGAAGTAGCCTTTTTCCGTAGCGTAGTTTACGCTTGCGGAGAACCAATCACTCGGAGCTACATCGTTATACGTGTGTGTTTCACCCGTTATTATGCCGCTTTGCTGCGTATCGGGTGAGGGCGTGCTCTCGGGCGACGCTGTAGCCTCAGGTGAAGGCGTTGCTTCGGGAGCCGCTGTGGGCTTCGGCGTAGAGCCTGACGATGACGATGAGGATGAGTGCTTTTTCTTATTATCAGTCTTGCTCTCCTTCGGCTTTACGGTCACTGTTATCTCAGGTATCGCGTTACCGTACGGCGTTACGTTGCCGTGTATAACTGTCGTACCCTCGCTGATCGCCTTAAGCGTTGTACCGTCAAATGTCGCTATTGAAGTGTCCTCCGTACCGAGGAGTGCGTCCATACCTTCACTCAGTGAGCTTGGCTCGCACGTTATGTTAAATTCCATCGTGTCGCCTTCGGTAAGCTCTATCTTTTCGGGGAACTCTTCGCCGTTAAGGAGCAGCTTCGTCGGCATTACCGACAAAAGACGTATATTTTCGCCCGCCGTGTTGTAGTGACCTTCCTTGTCCTTGCCTATGAGCAGGCAGTCAACAAAGCCTATCTCGTCAAACTTTTCGGGTATAACGTCCAAGTCTACCTTGTACGACGCTGTTTCATCCACGTTCAACGCGCCTATCTCGGCACTGCCCCAGTCACATTCCTCGGGCGTTAAACCTATCGCCATATCGTAAGGTCCGCTGAATATTACATTCATTTTATCTCCCGAATTTGCGGGAGCGTTACCTGTATTCGTGATATTGTACTTAACGTGGTAACCGGCGGCATCCTGATACGAATCTACGTTGTCAACGGTATATACCGGCTTTTCCTCAAACTTCTCACTCTCGTAGTTTGAAACGTTTGTCATATTGTGCTCCTGCACCTCGGCGATAAAGCTCATACCGTCCACGCCACTCTCGGGAACCGTCCACTTGAACATATACGTGTCGGTATTTCCGGGAAGCAGCTTGCTGTCGCTTCCCTCTGCATTCGTAAATACAGGTTCACCTTGCTTCTGACCGTTCTTCGCCGCGTATACCTTTAAGTCATAGCCGTCGGCGTAGGTAAGACCGTTATTTTTAACGTCTACTCTTACCTCAACAGTTTCACCGGGCAAGGGCGTTTCGTTAAGCGACTGTATATCCGTAACGTCAACCGCACCGCAAGGCTCCATGTACGAAGCCATGAGATTGAAGTCGGTTATCTCAACAGGATTTTCCGCATCGTCCGTAAGCTCCTGATTAAAGCTGTTATAAAGTACCATAAGGTTACCGTTACTGTCAACTACCGCGTTCGGCTCGTCGGTGAATGCGTTCGTATTCGTCAGCCTGTACGGCGACGCCCACGAGCAGCCCGCACCGTCCGCCGGTTCACCCTCTGAGGGAGCTGCGGCGTTTTCGTCCTGGACAAGCGCCGTCGCGTATACCTCGCGGCACTGAATGATATTACCGTCCTCGTCAGTTTCATTCGTTGACGCGGGCTGCGTCCAAACGACGTAAATATCATCGCCGTCTACAACCGGCTTAAAGTCAGCCATGTACCTCGACGCACTCGGATTTTCAGCCGGAACTGCAACTTGCTTGTAAAGCGAATCAATTCCCAATACCTCGTCACCTTTCGCGGTCTTTAAGTAATCCTCCTTGATGTGACCGTCGTCATCAATGCCCTCTTTTACGAGTGACGATATATCAATGTAGTCGACCTCTTTTTCATCTCTGTACCAGAACAGCTTTGTTGACGCCATATCCGCCTTTGTTATTTCGGTTGCTCCGGCAGGTATATCCTCTGTCTTACCCTCTGTCCTTACGAACTGCGGCAGAGCGTCACTCACACTGTCGTCCGTCAACCTTATCGGAACATACGTCTTATGCTTCTCAAAGTCATAGCACTGTATAAACAGTTCCTTATCGTACGTGGTATCGTTCGACGAATCCTGATCGATCGTGTACGCGTACACGGCTATACCGTTATACGACGTCGCGGTAAAGTCCGATATATTCGGAACGTCCATACCAAGTTCGGGCAGCGGCGACGACAAGAATCTCTGACCGTGCCAGTTATCTACAAGCTCTTGCTCCTCGTCATCCGTACTTCCGCTTCCGTTACTATCGGACAGTTCTTCGGGGTAATACTCGTCGAACATCCAGCCCTTTTCCTTCGAGTACAGCATATATACCACAACGCAGTCGTTCATGTACGAGTTTATCATTTCCTCCGTCGTACGCGACGCGGACGTTTTTACGTAGTAAACCATCTTATCACCCGTCGCCTCGTCATAGACGCTCGTCGGGGTGTAATCGTAATAGTCGTCGGTCGTAAGCTGCACTATGTCGTCAATCTTACCGGTCGCCACGTCAATATCCGTCGTGTACACTTCCATACCCTTCAGATAATCGGCGGGGTCGGCAGTTGTAGCTTTTTTAGGGTCTCTTGACAGCCACGAAATCATGACCTTACCCTCACCCGCGACGCATACGCTCGGCTGATAATCGGCTGTACTGTCGTCCTGTACGACCACAGGATCACTCCATCTGCCGTCCTTATATACGGCATACTTAAGCACCGTTCTTTCCGTATCACCTCTCGACGTGTCATTGTCAATGAACGCCATAAATACGCTTCCGTCATCGAGCTTCAAAAGCTGCGTGTCTGGGTGCTCATACGCACCCTCAACGATAGTCTGCGTCGTCTTTTCACCGAACGCCGACATAAGCGACGCATCACCGTCCGGCAGCCACTTGCTGTCCTTCTTCGAATACGGCTCTCTCACCGTAAGCGACGGCTTATCCTCCGCGCTTGTGAGAGAAGCGGCGTTTGTGTTGCCCTTGTCGCCGTCACCCTTGTCGCCGTCACCCTTGTCGCCGTCACCCTTGTCTTTGCCGTCATCCTTGTCGCCGCCCGACACCTCCGGCTTTATCGGAGGCATTTCTTCGTATTCCTTAAACGAACCGAACTTTATATCCGGGAACTTGTACTGCAGCGGTACCGTGAACAGGAACAAATCTATCCAAATTCCCGCCTCGAATACAAGATCCGCGCCGAAGTCGGAAACGAGATCCGTCGGGTACCACATACCCATAGCGGTAAACGTACCTCCGCCGCGTATACCTATCGTACCTGCAAGACCTATACCGACGTATATCGCGACGGACACAGCCATCTGAACGGAGCCGTGGAACTCCCCGAGGTAATTTTCAAACGTGACCGTAGCGTTTTTCGCCTTATCATAAGTTACATCCATTGCATTCATATTACTCTGCGCACCCATAAATCCGAGCACGTTACCGTTTATCTCGATACCGAAGTACGCGGGTATAAATACCACGGGCAGAATTGTGTACCACGTCATTCGGAATCCCGCGCTCACGCCCACATAAGCGCCTGCGCCGGTCAGCACGGCGGACGTGTTGCTTCTCTCTGTGTTCGGATCTACGATTCTCGCGTACGTAAAGTCGATATAGAATCCTACCTGAACGTCCATTTTCCACGTCGGTCCGCCGAGCGCCGCGCCGCCCGTTAAATTATTTTCCGGCACGTTCTTAAACGCTTCCTTATACGACGCTGCCAAACCTTCCTTGAAGGTCTGTATCGGGCTTGTTATTTTGAACATATCCTGGAAGTACGCGCCCGTATCACCCGCGAACTTTGTCGCGTGCATGCCGCTGATTGCGTCAGAGATTTGCAGCGGGCTGAATCCCACGTACATTCTGTAACCTGTCGGCGTTTTCATCGAGCCTACCGATACAAACGGGAGGTCAAAGCGCATCGACGTGTTACCGAGGAACGGAAGCGCTTCAAAATCCATGTTCACCGGCGATTCAATGTGCTGAATTACAGGCACCACTTTCACCGAGTTCTCGATGAAGCTGAATCCCGTGTAAACTGTGGGATATACCGTCGTACTGAGCTCCTCCTCGCGTTTGTCGATGACTTCCCTGTCAGCGTCTGAGTACTTTTTCTCGTCGTAATAATCCGACAAATTCTTCGCCGTTATACCCGTTATTCCGTGCGAACGGTCTGTCGTCACTCTCATAAGCAGAGTCTCGCCGGGCAGTACCTCGTTTAGAGGTATCTTTGCCTGGAAAGAGCCGTCCTTTTGCTCCTCCGCCTTATATGTGGCGGTCTCCTTATATGTTGTGGGGTTGTATACCACAAATTCAATTTCTTTGATATTTTCGGCGGTATTTGGCGTGGTCGTGACAGTACCCGACTTCTTATCATGCGTATACTTTGTATACGTGACCTTATCCGCCAAGCTCGCCGTTACAAGAGCGTTATCGCCTTTCATTACGACGATATTGCCTTGACTAAGCTTCTCGCCCTCAGTGTCGGGATCGGTAACCGTGATGTTTATATGATTTATAATGCTGCCGTTTTCCGTGTTTATCTGCTGTTCTCCCACATTTTGCGTATATACGGGAGCTGTTTTTGTGGACTTGGCGCCGTCCGCTGCGTTCACGATCATGATTTCCTGATTTTCATACATCATGTTTGTGAGCTCGACCTCTTTAAGAAGATCATGCTCATTTTGCGATATTACGTATCTGATATAACGCTGCTCGTTCGGCGATGATGTGTTGCCCAGCGCCCTGAACGGCGGAACCGTAAATTCGCCGTTCTCGCCGACAAGGGCGAATTGTCCGCCGAAGTTTACAACTGCTCCGTTTGCGGGCATCGCGCCGCTTTTTTCCATATCAACACCGCCTGTAAGCATATTGTACCTTGGCGTGACCACGCTGCCCTTTATCGTCTGATACGCGTCATTTACGGAACCCTTTTCGTAAGACAGTGTTATGATGTTGTCGTCATTCTTCGAACCTGCCTCATGGAAAAATACCTCGCCGCAGTATGTCTTGTCGCCGCTTTTGTTATCTTTCCATACGGGATAGATGTTTGCGCCGGCGTCCGCCGCCATACGTACGGCTACCGCGTATATCTTTCCGGGTAACGGCTCTGTTTCCAAAGCGTACTCATAATACTTTACTTTATCCTTTTCTATCTCTCTGCGCGTAGCTTTTGCGAGATAGCCGTAGCTTGTGTCGAATTTTGACAAATCCGATTCCTTGATGTCGAGCGCCAATACTCCGTCTCTTGCTTGGAATACAGGCTCTATCTCGTAGTAGCCGTACTGAAGTCTGTGATCTTTACCTTCGTCAAGATACGCGTAGCCGTTGGAATCAAATTCGAGAGTTTTGGTCGTGGACCAGTTGGTGTCGCTCTCGTTTTTCTTATATCTTACTTTAACGCCGACCGCCTTGTAAAAATTCTTGTTTTTTTCATACATTTCGGCTGAAATTCTTATAACGTCACCGCGGTGATATGTATAGTCCGTGGGCGTGGTGATTTGCTTTGCGCTGCCGCTTAAAACAAGATAACCGAGGTTGCCTGTGGGTACGTTTATATGGACCTTGGCATTGCGGTAGCCAAACTCCGGCTTTAATTCTATTCTTCCGCGCATACCGAACGAACCGCTTTGGTTTTTCCACGTGTCGCTGCCGTTGTTTGTCTCAAAATACATGGAGTTCTCATTATTGTAAATCCATTCCGGCGTCATCGTAATCGTATGCGAACTGTTGCCGTCGTCCCCGTAAGACGCGATTTGCTTTGGGCTGACGCCGTCCTTTACAAGCGAGAGACCTTTAAGATATGTGTAAGGAGTTATTGTATTTTCTCCGACGGTCTGCGTAACGGTGATGCTGTTCATGCCGTCCTTGGCGAAACGGACTACCTGTTTGTTGTCCGAGTTTATCGCGCCGTAAAGAGCAAGAAATGTCGCATCCGAGAACCTGTCATCTCTTCCGTTTACATAGTTTCCGTTCTCGTTAAGGAATTTGAGGTCGTCCGAATCGTTAAGATTTATAACAAACGGTCTGTAAATAGGCGTTATCTTCGCTATCGATAAATAGTCACAGCCCTCGCAGTGTCCATTATTTAGTATGCCTATGCGTTTGGGATCCCAGAAAGTACAGAAAACATTTGTATTTTGACTGTCAAAGTCAGCGTAGCTGTGGTATGGTAAACGTTGGTTTATGTCGTCGCCGCCGTCAAATTGTGACCAACCGTAATTGTTGGAATAGGAGCCGACAAAACCGACTTTCATCTCCGCACAGCTTCCGGTTCTGTCCCAATTGATCTGCACTCCCGCAAGATGCGCGCCTCTGTAATCGGAATCCAAAATCCACCTTGCGCCGGCGGCACCGTAGTAGGAGTGGATCCACGATTCGGGCCAGCCGACATTGTCCTGCCACCTCAGCTTATAAGTTTTTTCGTTGGTATCATAATAGTTGCTTGAGTCCGAATGGTCCGATGCGCCTGTGGTATCGGTTTTTGAGAGGTCTAGCGGTTCGCCGAGCACGATATCATTCACGCTGTAGCTTTCCGTTATTGCCATGAGTGATGTATCATCATCGTCATCGACTATGCCCATTGTGCCGTTTATAGTGACTGTTGCCTCGCCGCCGTCGATTTCGCACATCTCGTCCGCCGTAAGCTTTAGCTTAAAGTCCGCGCTTCCCGCTATGTATTCGCGCCTTACGGGTATTTCTATTTTGCGCGTGTCGATACCCATCGGGAATACAACGTCCATATCGACGGGTGAAAAATCACGTCCCGCCTGTGCCGTTCCGTTTTCCGTGGTGAGGTGCGCGGCGCTTATCGTGTTGAGCGCGCTGTCGCGCTTGATTTCAACCGTCACGCTGTCCTCCGAAACGTTGTACGCGCTTTCCGTAAAGCTGACCTTAGCGGGCGCTTGCTCCTCGTCGTCAACGATTGTCAGCGCGCAGCTTGAAGAAGCGCTGTTCGTCGTCGTACCCTCGGGCGCGCCGAGCATGAGGAAGAAGTATCTGTAACCGTCGCCGTCGTTGTTGTCCTTAACGTCAATGGCTATGTACTTTTCACTTTCGCCCGCAGCGAAGTCCACCTTGAGCGTCGCGCCGACAACGGCGTTCGTCATAACGTTCGCCATTTGCTGTATCTGCTGCATCGTGTCGGTCGTCGAGGTGACGTTTTGCGGCTCGCCCTCAACGCCGGTAAACGTTGCGCGCGCCTGCTGAAGCGGGTCGGTGCTGACCGTTTCTTTTCCGTCGGTCGGAGCTGCTTCGCCCTCGCTTGCCGCTTCTGTGCTGAGCACTCCGCTTGCGTCCTCGAGGTAGTCTATAGCGTCCTGCACGCCCTGCTCTGTGGCTTTTTGTAGCTCCTCGTCGTTTTCAAGCATGTCGGAATACTCCTCCTCCGTCTTTAATTCGGTTTCGGTGTACTCCTCCCCCTCCATTCGCTCGATAAGCGACTCGTTGTCCGAGGGATCGTCTACCTCCGCGTCGCTGCCTACGACGGATATTTTGTAGTCCTTGCCGTATCTTGCGCTTAAGTCCGCGATTTTAATTGTAGCCGTGGAATCCGTAGCGCTCTCTCCGCCTCTTGCAAGGCGCAGAAGATAGCGCTCGTTCGCGCCCTCTTTAAGCTGCGCGCTCGAAGCGGTAAGGTAGAATACGTCGCTGTTTAATATACCCTCCTCCATTTCAAGCTCGGGTATGTACACGTCCGTCGCTTCCGCGTGCACGGGCAATGTGATTGCCGGAGCGATAAGCGCTGCTGTCAAAATCACGCTTATCCCCCTTCTGAGTTTTGAAATTGTCCTTTTCATGGCACCCTCCTTGTGTTATATTTTTTTTGCTTTTTACTACATATAGTATGCTACAACTATTATACCACACATTTTTAAAATTGCCATGTCATTTCACGCCGTCTAAACTGACTTTCACGCTCCCCCCCTCTCACGCCCCCGCCGCGCTCCGCACCAAGGGCTCTCTCTCTCTCCCCTCCACGCTCTCTTATCCCCAAAAATACACTCCAAACCCCGCGCTCCACGCCGTAAAACCCTCACCCCCTCCCCTTCGCGCTTTCCCCAACAAAAAAACAGCCCAACCGCCACAATTCAAGGCACATTAGACTGTTTTTAGAGCACAAGTTATACTAAAAATTGCCTCATCACTCACCCCCGCCGCCCTCCGCACCACTGACTCTTTCTTCACACATCACCCCGCGACCTGTCTTTTTGCGAACCTCTTAAGCAAGCCGTCACTCTCCTTAAGCTCACTGTACGCGCCCACCTCGGCGGCAACACCGTCCTCCATCACAACAATTTTATCACAGCTCTCGATCGTCGACAGTCTGTGCGCCACTATAATTTTAGTACACTCAAGCCCCTCTATCGCCTCTATCACCTTACTCTGCGTAATATTATCGAGCGCACTCGTCGCCTCATCAAAAATAAGTATCGACGGCTTATTCATGATCGCACGCGCAATAAGCAGCCGCTGCCTCTGACCGCCCGAAAGCGTACAATTATCCT
This sequence comes from uncultured Clostridia bacterium, assembly GCA_947585795.1. Lineage (GTDB taxonomy): Bacteria > Bacillota > Clostridia > UBA1381 > UBA1381 > Hominilimicola. The sequence continues at coordinate 24,328 of CANPXG010000016.1, read as the reverse complement.
GACTTATCGGCGTATGCAGACCCATCGGCAGCGCCTCTATATCCTCCTTAAGCCCCGCCATCTCCACAGCCTTTTCCACTTCCTCCATACTCGCATTCGGCTTCGTCACCGTAACGTTTGAATAAATATCACCCGCTATAAGCCCCGAATTTTGCAGCACAACACCGATCTTTTTACGGCAGCTCTTCAAATCGAGCTCACGCAAATCGAACCCGTCTATATATATACTGCCCTCATCCGGCGTTTCAAACCCGAGTAGAAGCCTGATAAGCGTCGACTTACCGCACCCCGACGCACCGATAATACCCACGCTCTCACCCGCCTTTATCTGCACGGACAATCCCTTCAAAATATACGGCGTTTCCTCACTGTAGCGAAAATGCACATCCGTCACCGTAATATCACCGCGCAGCTTATCAGGTCTTTTTTTACTCGCGCCGTACTCCTCGCACTCCGCGCTGAGCATAGGCTTTATCAAAAGATACGACGAACGGAAGCTCGCCACCATACGTATAATGACCGACGCGCCCGCGCTCGCGGCGGTAAACGCACCGTAAGCGGCTGAAAACGCGATATAGTCGGGCGCACGAAGCGACGCGCCGAGCAAGAACACGGCGGCGGTAGACAGCACCCTTATAAGCTTGTAGATCACGTCGGCGTACTTAACGAGAAACGGCTTTATCTCCTTTTGCGACGCGTCCGCGTAACGCTCGCTCCACCGACGCATTATACGTGTTTCCGCGCCGCCGAGCTTTATCTGCTCGATACCCGAAAACATTTCGTAGCAAAAACCCGACATGCCCGACAACGATGCGGAGTAATTTTTCATCCACCTCGAATTTAAAACACCCTCCGCGATCATCATCGCGTCCTGAATTACAGTGACTATGACGATAAGAGCGAACAGCGACGGCGCGTAGATGTATATCTGTATCAGGTACACAAACGACAACACGATACCTATGCAGGCGCTTATGCCCTCGACCGACACTATCTGTGTCACGTCCGAAAACTCCATTATCATTCGCGACAACTCACCCGACTTCACGTTTTTGAAAAAGTCCGGCTTAAGCGAAAGCATACGCGAAAATACGGCGCTTTGCACATACGTTGTCGCGCGGAGCATCGTGTTTGTCAAAATCAGCGAGCGTAAAAGTCCGAGCAGCGCGGAAAGCAGCACCGCCGAAAATACGAGCGCGGCGGCTGCGGGTGCGCCGGAAAGCTCACCCGACGGCACTATCACCGAAAATATAAAGCTGTTTGCCCACGGCAGCATCATTCCCGCGACAGTCGCGAGCGCCGCTGTCATGAGCACGGTAACTCTGTCACGCTTCGAGCTGCACTTAAGCATAAACACGAGCAGGTCGCGCATCGTGATTTTACCGTTTTTCATCACCTTATAAAAATACATCGCGTTATTTGTGAACATATCCGCGTTTTTGCGCGTTATCCTCTTCTTTTTGCCGTTCTCGATGTAGTCGCAGCTGCCGTCGGCGTTCGGCGTTACCGCGATCCAGTGACCGCTTACGGTTTTTACGAGCATCGGAATTACCGACGCGGCGTACCAATCCTCGTCAAGCTCCACGTAGCGTATTTTTATAAAAAGCTTATCCTCGATGTGGCGAAGCTGTTCCGACATAGGGAGCTCCGTGTCCACGCGCTCTCTCTCGTTCAAAAATTTGAGTATGGCGTTGATACCGTCACAGTCGGTCTTTTCGTTTAAGACCGACTCCATATTTTCGTATATTTTTTGCCGAGCCTCACGGTTTTTGCTCTGTATGCGCTCGTTTTCTTCTTTTATGTTTACCGCCATTTAACTCACGCTCCTTACCAGCGAGCTGTATATGCCGTTTTTCGCCATAAGCTCGTCGTGCGTTCCGCGCTCCGCAATTTCTCCGTTGTCCATAACGATTATCTCGTCGCTGTCCATGATGGTCGAAAGCCTGTGCGCGACGACTATTCTCGTAATTTTGAGCGCTTTTATATTGTTCATGACCTTTTCCTCCGTGTCCGTGTCGAGCGCGCTTGTCGCCTCGTCCATTATGAGCACGGACGGTTTTTTGACGAGCGCGCGGGCGATCTCTATGCGCTGCCGCTGCCCGCCGGAGAAGTTTTTACCGTTCTCATACACTTTTTCGCGGTAGCCGTCCCTGCGGCTTATTATGTCCTCGTGAATACAAGCCGCCTTTGCCGCCGCGACGACCTCGTCATACGGAATGGTATCGTCCCACATCGTTATATTGTCGAGCACGGTACCCTCGAACAGTCTGATATTTTGGCTCACAACGGCTGTTTTTGAGTAAAAATAGAAATGGTTTATCTCGTTTCTCGGCGTGCCGTCAAAGCGGACAAGTCCGCCGTCCTCGCGGTAAAGTCCCGCTATGATTTTTGCCACGGTCGATTTGCCGCTTCCGCTTCCGCCCGTGATCGCGACGCTCCCGCCCTTTTTGACGGTCAGATTGAAATCCTTTATAAGCGGAGCGTCAAGCGGATTATAGCCGAAGGTCACATCGGTAAGCGATATGTCGCCGTCGATGCTTTTCGTATGCTCCTCGGAGTCGTCAAGAAATTTATCGTCCTCTCCGTAGTGCATAACGTCGTTCGTACGCGCCGTTTCGCTTTTAAGCGTCTGCATCGCTATGCCGTTGTTTACAAAATTGCCCAAAGGCTCGAGCATCGCGGCGACAAGCGACTGCATTGCTATTATGATACCCGCAGTCAGATTGCCGGACAGTATCTCCCACACTCCTGTAATAAGCACCGCGCCCGAACCGAGCGCGTTTAAAAACCAAAACAGCTCGCGCGTGTGCACTCCGATTTTGTCAATGCCCGTTTTTGTGTTCACGGCTCGCGTTCCCGCGGCTGTAAGACGCACAAACATAGCGTCCTCCGCCCCGCAGGATTTTATCGTTTCCGCAAGGTCGATAGCCCTTGAAATATCGCCTTGCAGCGCGCCGAGGTCACGGATGTGCGTGCGCATTTCATCCTCGTACTTCCTTTGGCTCAAAAGCATCGCGCAGACATTCGCGGCGGCGCAGAATACGCCCACCAGCGCGATATGCACGTTAAACGCGAGTATAAGTATAAAATACACGAGTATTTGCAGCGCGTATCCGGGGATAGGCGCGAGCATGCTCACAAGGTTCTCACCCATTTCCATATTTGTGTTTTGGCGGTTCGCAAGGTCGCCCTCGCTTCGCTGTGCAAAAAATTCTATGGGGAGGCGCAATAAATGCATCATAAAGCCGGAGTTTATGCGCATATTTATCTGCCTGCCTATGCGGTACCTTATATGCGTGTTAAACGCGGCAGCCGTCGCGCTTATAAGTCCCGCGCATAAGATAACCTGCAATATTATCCTCAAATTACTCGTGTTGCCGCTTATCAAAATTTTGTCGATAAACACGGAATTTAAAAACAGTACCGCCGCGCTGCCGATAAGCGCGCATATTTCAAGCAGCACAAAATACAGCGTATTCGGCAAAAACGCCATCACGCATGACCTTATATAATTATTTTCGGTTTTTCCGCCCTTGTCCTTTTTAAAATCCGCGTCGGGCGTAAACTCGATCGCGATTCCCGTAAACGATTTTGAAAACTCCTCCTCGGACACCGTCCTTATGCCGTAAGCGGGATCCGCGAGCACCGCGCCCTTCTTGTTAAATCCGCAAAGCACGAGAAAATGGTCCATGTTCCAATGTATAATAGCCGGCAGCTTCACCTCGCGGGCGCCCTCGATGCTTACGCGCAAGGCTCTCGGGGTCAAATCGTGGAACTTCGCCGCCTGCACGATATTTTTGGCGTTCACGCCGTTACGCGAAACGCCGCATTCGCGCCTCAGCTCCTCGAGCGTTACCGTTTTACCGTAGTAGGATAAAATCATTGCCAGCGAAGCCGCGCCGCATTCGGTCACTTCCATTTGAAGCACCGGAGTTATCTTCTTTACCTTCTTCATAATGCCCTCCTAAAACAACCACTCGTAAGGATGGCATTCCTTGATTACTATGTCCGCGCCGCACAGCGTTCCCATCGCGACGTCGACGCTGCCGCTTCTCGGATTTGACCATTTTAGGCGGCTTTGCGACTGCGCATCAGGCATGAGCGTTATCTCTATACGCAAATAGCTTTCTCTTTCGTTCAGCGTCGGCAAAAACAGCTCGCTGTTTGTTTCCTTTATGCTCTGTCCCGTGACGGGATAAGACGCAATATCGGATATGTAAGCCTTTATGTATCCGTACTGCTCGCGCGGCGCAAAGTCGGGCATTACCTGAGCCTCCGTGCCGAGAGAGATAAGTCCGCCGTTCTCGGCGGGAATAAACGCGGTGAGCTTCTTGTTGTCGCCGCTTTGGTCGTAAGGAACTATCGTCGCTATTTTGTCGCCTCCCCTGATGTAGGAGTTCTCGTTCGCGATATACGTGACGAAGCCGTCCATGTTTGAGCGCACCGTAGATTTTAAGTCGTACTCGTTGTAAAGGCTGTTAAGCTGCTCGTCCGTGATATTGCCCGCCTTGCCCGATTCTATTTTCTCGAGGATGTCCGTCTGCGGGATGACCGCCAATATGTCGCCCGCGTTGACCGCGCTTCCTTCCGACACGGTCGTCTTGGATATGAACCCCTCCGCGTCGGCGTAAACCTCCCCGCCCATCTGCGCGGGCCATATTATGCCCTCCACCGTGACCGTTTCATAGATCGTTCCGAAGAACAGCCACAGCGCGAATATCGCCGCGCATATGAACAGAAAAATAGCAAAAATGAGCGTGCGGATATTGATAGCGCGTATTCCTTTGTTCATTTCCGAATGTGAAGAAAAGCTGTTAAGCGCCTCTTCTCTGAATAAATTCTTCATTTCCGCCTCCTTATTTCTTTATCTCAAATTCTTCTACGATTCCTTCAGCGTTAAATATGTTGTATTTATAGACCTGCTTATTCTGGGCTCCTTTTTCGTCAAAGCTGAAATCACGCACAAAGCCGTCATAGCCGTCCTTATGTAAGATCTCCGCTATTTTCACAGGGTCTACGGTATCGTTTTTGATCGCCGTATCGGCGATGATCCTCACGGCGTTATATCCTTGAATATACCATAGATCGATTTCTTTTCCCGTATTCTTCATATACTCGTCTTTCATATCCTTAAATCTGTCAGCTTCTTCTTCCGTTATGCCGTCGATCACTACCTCGGTAACTATAATAAATCCCGTCATCGCGCGCAGCAGCTCTTTATCGCTCATAAGCAGCGTGCTGTTGTCAAAGGCGGTGTCGCCTCCGCATATAAGGTTCGGATTTCTTTGTTTAAGCTTTTTTAACACGTCAAAGCCTTTGCCCACCTCGGGAAACATTATCACTCCTTCGACTCCGAGAGTTTCCCAGCGCTTGTAGATCTCATCAAAATTCGTTTCCAATGATGACATGTTGACGCAGTCGACCACCTTCATTGAACTGTCCGTTTCGCATTGCAGAAAGCCCGTCATTTCCGCCTGTGCAAATTCGCTTGCGTCGGAGGCGCAGACCGCCCAGCGCTTCGCCGTTGTTTTTTCGCCCGCGAGCCTTAACGTTTCTCCGACGTTTTCAGCCGAATCGCACAGCGAGAAAACCATACTGTAATTGTTGTCCTCGTACACGTCGTCATAGAGGAAGTACGGCATGACGAAAAGCTTCCCCGTGCTGTCGAAAACATACGCCGCGGTCTTGCTCGTGTCCATGTCCATCGAGCCTATAACCGCAGTCAAACTCTCGTCCGCGGCTATCGTGTCGATGCGCGCGGAGGCTTCCTCGTAGTTGCCGTCGTCGCCGTAAAATTCGCACTCGACATTGTAACCCAAATCCGCGTATTCCCTGTTTAAATCGCGTTCGGCGCGTTCGATGCCCTCCTTGTAACCGGGATAAAATTGGGCTTCGTTGCCCATTACGGCTATTTTTACGGTGTGCGAGCTATCGTCCTCACAGCCCGCAAGAACGCATAATAATACCGTTATAAGTAAAAATAAATATATCTTTTTCATCGTTTTCCTCCACTGTTTTGCACGTTTTTTTCCTCATTTTGCACGCTTTTTTCCGCTTGCTTTGCACGTTTTTTCCCTTACTTTGCACGCTTTTTTCCACTGTTTTGCGCCTTTTTTACGCAGTTTTGCACGCTTTTTTACCTTATTTTGCGTGTTTTTTTCTGTAAAAGCAACGTTTTTTACTGTCAAAATGACCTAAAAAACACGTTATATTTACATTATATACCCTCAAATATTTTAAGTCAATCGTTTTTATTGCCATTCGGCTCGTTACGAGGACGGCTGTATTGACATTTTAGGGATTTTGTGGTATAATGGTAGCGTAGTTTTGAGTTTTTATAATAATTTACATAGTGAATATAATTATTATGCAATAACAACTTGAAATAAATTTACGGAAGGTCTGATGTAAATGGCTAAGCAATCCATTATGCGTATCGTCGAGGCGGAGAAGCTGGCGGACGAGGCTCTGTCGCGAGCAGAAGCCGAAAGCAAGGAGATCATGAGAGCCGCACAGGATGAGGCGAAAAAAATCCTCGAGGAGGCGAACGAGGCGGCGAAAAAAATCATAGCGTCGCGCGTGGACGAGGCTAAATCAGCCGCGTCAGCGATAGAAAAGGACGCCTCTTCCGACGCCCGCGCCCAAAGCGCGGCTCTTTTGAAAAACGCCGAAAACGGGCGCGAAAAGGCTGCACAGATGGTTATAGACGCGCTTGTAAGCTGAAGAGAGGGTGATTATTTTTGAAGGTTCCCATGAGCCGTATCACCATATACGGCAGTAAAAAAGACAGAAAAGCCGTGCTGGAGTTTCTGCAGCGTATGCAATGCGTCGATATTTGTGAGGGCGACGCGGAGAACGCGGAGCTCGGTTTCTCCAATATGAACACGGCGGATTCACAGTCGCAATTCATGCGCGAGAAAAACGTCGGAGAAAAGGCAATAGACATTCTCGAACGGTACGCGCCGTCCGAAAAGGGGCTTCTCTCCTCGTTCGAGGGACGGAAAAGTCTTTCAGCCGAAGAGTATTATAAATACGTTGACGATATTCCCGAAATGATGAGAATAGCGGACGCGATCACAGAGGCTTCCGAAGAGATAGCTCAGAGGCGCGCTCAAATCGTGCGGCGCAGGACGGAGCTTGACGAGCTCAGTCCGTGGATGGGGCTGGACGTTTCGCTCTCGGAGGAGGGCACGCGGGAGAGCGCCTGCCTTATAGGCACGTTTCCCGAAGCTCTGACGGCGGAGGCGCTTCTTGAACGCTACTACTCGGCGAAGGACGCTCCCCCGATATACGCGGAAATTGTAAACGTCATGCCGCAGCAAGCTTACGCGTTTATACTCTGCTCGAAAAAGCACGTTTCACAGTGCGAAAGCAGACTTAGGGAAATCGGATATTCGAGCATGAAAAACACATACAGCGGAATACCGTCCGAAAGAGCCGCGGAAATTCAAAATGAAATCGACGCGCTCAAAAAGGAGATCGCGGGGCTTGAAGAGGAAATCATCTCGTACAAGGGAGCGCGGAGCTCCCTCCAATTCATGGTCGACTACTACGCGATGAGGACGGAAAAATACGGCGTGCTCTCAAGGCTCAGTCAGCGAAAGCGCGTGTTCGTCATAACGGGATATGTTCCGACAAAAGCGGCACCGTCGCTGACGGCGGCGCTCGAGCACAAATATAACGCCGCCGTTGAAACGGAGGACGCGCCCGAGGACGCGCCGGTAATGCTCAAAAACAAGTACCTCACGGAACCGGTCGAGGGAATCGTTAAAACGTTCGCAATGCCGGCAAAGACGGAGATAGATCCGACGGGCATAATGGCGTTCTTCTACTATGTATTCTTCGGAATGATGCTTTCGGACGCGGCTTACGGACTTATTATGACGCTGGGCTGTTTCTTTGCCCTGAAAAAGTTCAAAAACATGGAAACGGACATGAAAAAGACGCTTCGCATGTTCATGTACTGCGGTATATCCACAATGTTTTGGGGCGTTATGTTCGGAAGCTACTTCGGCGACGTTGTGCCGACGGTTTCAAGGACGTTCTTCGGTCATGAGGTAACTGTACCGCCGCTTTGGTTCGAGCCTGTGAAGGATCCGATGCGTATGCTGATGTTCAGCTTCGTTTTGGGGATCATACACCTGTTCACGGGACTTGGGATAAAGCTTTATCAGTGCATAAAAGCCAAGGATTGGGCAAGCGCGTTCGGCGACTGTATATTTTGGTTCATGCTCGTCGGCGGAGGCATACTGTATTTGTTCCGCGTTGACATGTTTTTGTCGATGGCGGGTATTACGGCAAAGCTTCCCGCCGCTTGGGGCACAGCCGCCGCGGTCATAGCGGGAGTCGGCGCTGTGGGAATACTGCTTTTCACGGCTCCCAAAAACAAGATGGGCAAGCGCCTTGCGAAGGGCGCGTACTCACTCTACGGAGTTACGAGCTGGCTCAGCGACATACTCTCCTATTCGAGGCTTCTCGCTCTCGGACTTGCGACGGGCGTTATCGCCACGGTGTTTAACAAAATGGGAAGTATGTTCGGCGGCGGAGTTATCGGCGCGATAATTTTCATAATAGTGTTCGTTGTCGGGCACTCGCTGAACTTGGGCATTAACGCGCTCGGCGCGTATGTGCATACGAACAGACTGCAGTTTGTGGAGTTTTTCGGTAAATTTTTTGAGGGCGGCGGACGAGAATTCAGTCCGTTCGCGGCTCATACAAAATATTATAAGTTTAAGGAGGAAATTTAAAATGGAGAATATGGGTATGGTTTTGGCGCTCGCGGGCGCGGCTTTGGCATCAGGTCTTGCCGGTATCGGCTCGGCTATAGGCGTTGGTAAGGCAGGTCAGGCTGCCGCCGGCGTTGTTACGGAGGATCCTTCAAAGTTCTCTAAGGTCCTTATTATGCAGCTCCTCCCGGGTACTCAGGGTATTTACGGACTTCTTATAGCGTTCATCACCTTAAATCAGATAGGTATATTGGGCGGCGGCGCACAGGCGCTTTCATTGGCTAAGGGATGCATGTATCTCGCGGCGTGTCTGCCCATCGCGATAGTAGGTCTTTTGTCGGCTGTAAGTCAGGGTAAAGCGGCTGCCGCCGGTATTATGATGATAGCGAAAAAGCCGGATCAGATGAGTAAGGGTATGATTTTTGCCGCGATGGTTGAAACGTACGCGATTTTGGCGCTGCTCATTTCAATTCTCGCCATTTTCGGTATCGCGGGACTTAACATATAATTTGAATTGACCCGTAAAGGATGTGATACTTTGAACGGATTGGATAAAATTATAGAGGAGATAGCAAGCGACGCGAACGCGGAAGCCGCGCGCGTAACGGATGAGGCGAAGGCGGCGGCGAAGCGCGTCACGGACAGGGCGCGTGAGGAAGCGTCAAACACGCTCAAGGAAGCGCAGGCAAAGGCGGAGCTTGAATACAAGCGCGTTATCGCGCGTGCGCAGTCCGCGGGAGAAATCACGAAAAAAAGCGCGCTCCTTCGGGAAAAGCAGCGTATAATAGACGGTATTTTAAACGACGCGTATGTGAAGATCGTCGGTCTTGACGACAAGGAATATTTTGCTTTCCTCTCGAAGCTACTCGCCAAGTACGCGACAAAAAGCGGCGGTGAGATCATCCTCTCGGAAAAAGACAAAAAACGCATAAGCGCCGAATTTAAGGACGAGGCGCAAAAACTCGGTCTTAAAATATCGGACGCGACGCGTCCCATTGACGGAGGGTTTATCCTCTCCTACGGCGACATCGAGGAAAACTGTTCTGTAAAGGCGCTCACGGAGTCGGAAAAAGACCGTCTGCATGACGCGGTAAACAGCTTCCTGTTCGGTTAAGGGGTGAGCGCGATGAAGGAATTTACCTACGGCGTTGCCCGCGTGAGAGCGAAGGAAACGTCGCTTATGACGAGGCAGGATATAGAACAGCTTTTGAGCGCCGACAGCTACGACGCGGCTTTGCGCTTCGCGCGCGATCACGGTTACCGCGATGATGGCGGTGAGGATATTTTCGCCGGCGCGCAAAGAGAGCTTTGGTCGTTTATCGAAGAGGTCGCGGATGAGGAAACGGTGAAGGTCCTGCGTCTGCCGATAGACTATCACAACGTTAAAGCGTCGGTCAAGGCGGTTTTTTCCGGTATAGACGGTGAGGACTTGCTCTTAGGCGGCGGTACGGAGGATAAAAACGAAATTTATACCTGCGTGAAAGCGCGTGAGTTTAAGGAGCTTGGCAAGCGTATAGGCGAAGTCTGTGAGGAAGCCGTCACGATTTTAAATCAAACTCAGGACGGTCAGCTTTGCGATATTTATATCGATAAGGCGATGCTCGCGGCAATAGAGGACGCCGCAAAGAAAAGCGGTGACGCGTTTTTGAAAAAGTACGCCGATTTGGTCGCGGACACGTCGAATTTGAAAACGGCGTACCGCTGCGCGGCGTCGGAAAAGAATTTGTCGTTTATCGAAAACGCCGTATACGATGGCGGCACGCTGAATACGTCGGCGCTTAAAAAAGCCGCCTCAAGCGGTGTGGACGCGCTCGCGGAGTTTGCAGAGGCTACGGCATACAGTGATTGCGCGGAGTGTATGAAGGTGAGCGCCGCGTCGTTTGAAAGACAGTGCGCGGATGAGATAACGCATTTTATGGAGAAGGCTCGGTATGAAAGCTTTTCAAGTGCGCCGATTATAGCGTATCATTACGCGAAAACCGCCGAAATAAACGCCGTGCGGCTTATACTTTCGGGTAAGATGAATAGGCTCGGCGATGAAATGATAAGAGAGAGGGTGCGGGAAACGTATGTATAAGATGGCTGCGATAGGTGACAGAGCGTCGGTGTACGGTTTTGCCGCGCTCGGTCTTGACACGTACTTCGTCACGGAGGCGGATGAGGCGAAAAAGCTTATCAGAAGGTTGGAAAACGACGGTGCGGCGGTTATATATATCACCGAACAGCTTGCGGAGCTTGTGAAGGATGAGCTTGCGCGTATAAGTGAGGCACCGCTGCCGGCGGTGATACCTATTCCCGGTGTGTACGGAAATACCGGTATGGGTATGAAGGCGGTAAACGAGTCCGTCATTAAGGCGGTCGGAAGCGATATTGTGTAAGGAGTTAGGCTATGAGTAATGGAGTAATTAAAAAGGTCGCAGGTCCCTTGGTGATAGCCGAGGGTATGAAGGACGCGAATATGTTTGACGTGGTGCGTGTTTCTAAGGAACGGCTTATAGGTGAGATAATTGAAATTCACGGTGAGCTTGCGTCGGTTCAGGTGTATGAGGAAACGTCGGGACTGGGACCGGGTGAAGAGGTCGTGTCGACGGGTATGCCGCTGTCGGTGGAGCTTGGTCCGGGACTTATAGGCAGTATTTTTGACGGAATACAGCGTCCGTTGGATGATATTATGAAGATCTCAGGTAATAATTTGGCGCGCGGAATAGAGGTCGCGTCGCTTAAGCGCGATAAAGTGTGGGAGTTTGTGCCGTGCGTGAAAAAGGGTGATACGCTGTCGGGCGGAAGCGTGATAGGTACGGTGCGTGAAACGGAGATAGTGACGCAAAAAATTCTCGTGCCGCCAAATGTGTCGGGAACGGTGGAGGAAATTAAAAGCGGAAGCTTTAAGGTAGATGAGGTCGTGTGCGTGCTAAGTGACGGCGGCGTGAAGCATGAGCTTACGCTTATGCAGAAGTGGCCGGTGCGTAAGGGCAGACCGTATAAGAGTAAATTGTCGCCGGATATGCCGCTTATAACAGGTCAGAGAGTTATAGATACGCTGTTCCCCATCGCGAAGGGCGGCGTTGCGGCGGTGCCCGGTCCGTTCGGAAGCGGTAAGACGGTCGTTCAGCATCAGCTCGCGAAGTGGGCGGAGGCGGATATTGTCGTGTACATCGGCTGCGGTGAGCGCGGTAACGAGATGACCGACGTTTTGAACGAGTTCCCGGAGCTTGTCGATCCGAAAACGGGTAAGTCACTTATGGAGAGAACGGTGCTTATAGCAAATACCTCCGACATGCCGGTGGCGGCGCGTGAGGCTTCCATATACACCGGCATCACGATAGCGGAATATTTTCGCGATATGGGCTATTCCGTGGCGCTTATGGCGGATTCCACATCGCGCTGGGCGGAGGCTCTTAGAGAAATGTCGGGCAGACTTGAGGAAATGCCCGGTGAGGAGGGTTATCCCGCGTACCTCGGTTCGCGTCTTGCTCAGTTTTACGAGCGCGCAGGACGCGTTACGGGACTTAACGGCGAAGAGGGCGCGCTCTCGGTCATAGGAGCAGTGTCGCCGCCGGGCGGCGATATTTCGGAGCCTGTATCGCAGGCGACATTAAGAATTGTCAAGGTGTTTTGGGGACTGGATTCGGAGCTTGCGTATAAGCGTCACTTCCCCGCCATTAACTGGCTAAATTCCTATTCGCTCTATACCGATACCGTGGAGGGCTGGTTCGTAAAGAACGTCGCGTCCGACTGGATGGAACTTCGGGCAAGGCTTATGCTGCTTTTGCAGGAGGAGGCGGAGCTTGACGAGATAGTAAAAATGGTCGGTATGGACGCGCTTTCGCCGCTTGACAGAATGAAGCTCGAGGCGGCGCGGTCGATACGTGAGGACTATCTGCATCAGAACGCGTTCCATGAAACGGACACTTACACGCCGCCCAAAAAGCAGTATCTCATGATGAAGCTTATATTGGAGTATTACGACGCGGCGACCGACGCGATAGAAAAGGGCGCGGATGTTGAGGCGCTTTCGGCGATGGCGGCGCGTGAGGATATAGGCAGGTTTAAATATCTTCCGACAGACGACATTGACGCGGGATTTGAGAGAGTGCGCGCCGAAATGAAGCGTCAAATCGACGAAATAATTGCGAGGAGTGATGATTGATGCCCAGAGAATATAAAACGATAGAAGAAGTCGCGGGTCCTTTGATGCTCGTCCGCGACGTGTCGGGCGTAACGTATAACGAGCTCGGCGAAATAGAGCTTGAAAGCGGCGAAAAGCGCCGCTGCAAGGTGCTCGAGATAGACGGCTCGAACGCGCTCGTTCAGCTTTTCGACAGCGCCACGGGCATAAATCCCGAAACCTCGAAGGTGCGTTTTTCGGGACGTGTTATGGAGCTTGGAGTGTCGGCGGATATGCTTTCGCGCGTATTCGACGGCTTGGGCAGACCGATAGACAACGGTCCCGAAATACTGCCCGAAAAGAGAATGGATATTAACGGTCTGCCGATGAACCCCGCGGCAAGAAGCTATCCTCAGGAGTTTATTCAGACGGGAGTAAGCGCGATAGACGGACTTAACACGCTCGTAAGAGGACAGAAGCTTCCCATTTTCTCGGCTTCAGGTCTTCCCCACGCTCAGCTCGCGGCGCAAATAGCGCGTCAGGCAAGAGTGCGCGGCACGGACGAGGCGTTTGCCGTTGTTTTTGCGGCGCTCGGAATAACTTACGAGGAAGCCGATTACTTCATTCAGTCGTTCCGCGAAACGGGTGCTATCGACAGAACGGTGCTTTTCATAAATCTCGCGAACGATCCGGCTGTCGAGCGTATCGCAACACCGCGTATGGCGCTCACGGCGGCGGAGTATCTTGCGTTTGAGCAGAATATGCACGTGCTGGTAATTATGACGGATATTACAAACTACGCGGACGCGCTTCGTGAGGTGTCGGCGGCGCGTAAGGAGGTCCCGTCACGGCGCGGTTATCCCGGATATATGTATACCGACCTTGCGACGCTCTACGAAAGAGCCGGCAGACAGCACGGCAAGACGGGTTCGATCACGATGATACCTATCTTAACGATGCCTGAGGACGACAAAACGCATCCTATCCCCGACCTTACGGGATATATCACGGAGGGACAGATAATTCTGTCGCGTGAGCTTTACAGAAAAAATATCGCTCCGCCAATCGACGTTCTGCCGTCGCTGTCGCGTCTTAAGGACAAGGGTATCGGCGAAGGCAAAACGCGCGCCGATCACGCGGACACGATGAATCAGCTTTTCTCCGCGTACGCAAGAGGTAAGGACGCGAAGGAATTAATGGTGATATTGGGCGAAGCGGCTCTTACGGATATAGATAAAAAGTACGCGAAGTTCGCGGACGCGTTCGAGAAAGAGTACGTGTCACAGGGATATAACGTAAACCGCAGCATCGAGGAAACGCTTGACATAGGCTGGAAGCTGCTGCGGATACTGCCGCGAACGGAGCTTAAGCGTATCAAGGACGAGTATCTTGACAAGTATTACGAGGAATAAAGGGGGTCACGGAATATGCCTGCAACAAATGTGAACCCCACCCGTATGGAGCTTACGCGGCTTAAAAAAAAGCTCGTGACGGCGAGGCGCGGTCACAAGCTTTTAAAGGATAAGCGCGACGAGCTGATGCGCCGCTTTCTGGAGCTTGTAAAGGAGAACAAGGAGCTCCGCCTCAAGGTCGAAAAAGGAATCGCTGAGGCGAACAGGGGCTTCGCGCTCGCGGAGGCGGTCATGGGGAGCGAAGCCGTTAAAACGGCGCTGCTCGCGCCGAAGCAGTCGGTGTCGGTAGACGCGTCGAGCAAAAACGTCATGAGCGTCAACGTGCCGGTGTTCGACTACAAGACGAGAACGGCGGACAAAAGCGATATTTTCTCGTACGGCTACGTGTCAACGTCGGCGGATCTCGATACGGCGGTATCGTCGCTCGCGAAGGTGTTCCCCGATATGCTACGACTCGCGGAGGTGGAAAAGTCCTGCGCGCTGATGGCGGCGGAGATAGAAAAAACGCGCCGACGCGTGAACGCGCTCGAGCACGTTATGATCCCCGACTATACGGAAAAAATCCACTATATCACGATGAAGCTTGATGAGAACGAGCGAAGCACGCAAATAAGACTTTTAAAGGTCAAGGACATGGTGATAAAGAAAAATTACGACGCGAAGCACGCGCAAAAGTAAAAAATATAAAGCCGGAAAACGCATTGTTACCGGCTTTTTTCGTCTTTTTTTCTCTTAAATTAAACAAATCGGTTGTTTTTTTAAAAATTTGTGATACAATGGGTTTGAAGTTTGCGATGATATGGGAGGGATATGACGTGTATAGGTTTGCGATATGCGACGATGACGTTGACTTTGCCGCCTCACTCAAAGAATTTGTGACCAATTTTTTTAAAGCCGAAAAAACAGAGTTCTCCGTGACCGTATTCCAAGACGTGCATTCCCTTGACGCGGCTTTGGACAAGGGTGAGGAGTACGATCTGCTGTTTCTCGATATTCTGTTTGAAAATGGCAACGGCATGGATTACGCGAAGCATCTGCGCGCGCAAAAGCACAAATTCGATATTGTGTTTATCTCCGCCTGCCGCGACTACGCCATCGAAAGCTACGACGCGGAGCCGCTGTATTACATATTAAAGCCCGTGAGCTACGACAAGGTGAGAGCCGCGCTCAACCGTTTCCTCGAAAAGCGCGTGTCAACTTACATAAATCTTAAAACGACGCTCGGACCGGTAAAAATCAATCTCTCGGATATTCTCTATTTCGAGATCTACGGTCACCGCGTCTGCGTGCGCAAGAAGGACGGAACGAGTGAGGAGCTGCGCGGCACGCTCAAGGATATAGAAATGAAGCTCCCCGGAAATACGTTTGTACGCCCGCACAGGAGCTATTTGGTGAACCTCGGCTATATCACGGAGATAACGCATTATAATCTAAAGATAACAACGGGTGAGGTCATCCCCATAAGCCACGCGCTGTATAGCAAAATTCACCTTGAGTTTTTGGACTATCTCGATAAAACAACGAGTATCGTGTAATAAAAAACGGAGCGTTTTAAACGTTCCGCTTTTTTTGTGTCATGTATTTTTAGCGCCTATGTAAAGGTCGCTTTTTACCGAAAATTCGCTGTCGCTTCTTTCAAGCTTTACAACGCCGCCGTATTTTTCGGCTATGCGTTTCATGTTCTCCAAGCCGTAACCGTGAGTTCGGTCTTTCTTTGTTTCCTCTTTAAACGGCGGGGCGCTGTTTGTGCAGCCTATGAAAAGGTAGCACATTTCGTGGCGCGCAGCGTATGTCGCGTCCGACGCGTCCGCCATTCGTCTGTAGCTTTCCATCGCCAAACGGTTCTGCGTCGCAAGGACGTTTATCGCTTCCCTTGTGTAGAGGGTTCGTTTTACAAACTCGATGGTAACAGCCGCTGTCGCGGTGAACGCGAATATGTACGTTACAAAGAGCATCAGCGGGTAGAAGTAGCCGTCAAACGGTTCCAGCACGATTTGGCGCATGTACATGCCGATGTCGCCGCCCCACTCCGCGCTCGATATGATTATTCGGCATATTGCCGCCGTCACGGCGATGAGTGCGTAGAGTATGACGCTCGATTTTTGCGGTCGGCGTTCCTTGTTGTGCTTCATCTCGAGTATTATGAGCGTCAGCGCGAGTAGGTAGAGTATGAGTATTACGGGCGCGGTCGCTTGCGCGAAAAACGGTCCGTAAATTATTCGGCAGCGGATAAGTCTGACGAAGTCGTATATGAACCACAGTCCCGTCGCCGAGGCGAGTGCGTATCGCCGCCACGAGGTCAGTGAGAGTGCGGTGAACATCATCAGCGGCGCTATGTAGAGCTCGCAGACGAAGTCAAGCGCGTTCAGTTTTTCGGTGAAGAGGCTGTATGAGCCGGCGAGTGACATGAACGCCTTGTCCACGGTGAGCATGGCGTAAAAGAGCGTCAGGAGCAGTACTTTTTTGTCGGCTCTGCCGTTGGATACGTCCAAGAGGTAGACGAGTGACGTTAAGAATGCGAGAATGGCGCAAAGGGTGACGCGGAAAATCGGTAGAACGTCCTCGACCGAAGTGAGTGCGAAAGGTGTGTCTACGGTGCAAAGGTAGGGGAAAACGGGGATTATGTCCGTTGTTTCCGATGTGAAGTAGGTCACGACGGTGAGTTCTTTGCCGAGGTAGTCCTCGGGTAAGTATACCTCGATCGTTTCGGATTTTGACGGCGGGAAGCCGTCGGTGACGGCAAAGCCGCCTTCGTCGCGCGGTGCGCCGGTAAAGCTTGTGTAAATCATTTCTCCGTCCACGAGCACGTCGACGCCGCATACAGCGTCGTATAAGTATACGCCGAGCTGTGCGCCGTCAAGTTTTTCCGTAAGCGTGCGTTTCGCCGCGACGGCGCGGCAGCTTTCGCCGGTAAAGGCGACGGTGAAGTCGTCGATTATTTCCGGTGAGGCAGGTCTTGCCGCGGAGCCGGAGATAAGCTCGTAAGTCCAGTCGGTGGCGCCGGGATCCATAGATACGTCGCGGATGTTCGTTCTGCTGAGAAGCGTAAATGTTGACACTATAAGCGTCAAGGCGGCAAGAACGACAAGTGCGCCGAATATGTACTGTCTTTTTTTCGCTGTATTCACATCTTCACCCCCCTTTTTTTTAGAATTGATGCGCCGCTTAGTTAAGGCGGCGCATCGCGTCATTAAGTATGCTCTCGGCGTCGGCACCGACTATGTCAAGTCCCTCTGCCGAAACAAAGCGTGTATCGTCTATTCCGTAAAATTCCCGCGCCAGCGTCCGAACGTAATCAAAGCCGAAATTGTGTATGATAGGTCCGCCGGACGTAGTGACGTAATAGAGCCGCTTCGTGCGGCAAATTCCCTTCGGGATGCCTTCAGGCGTGTAGACAAACGTCACGCCGCATACGGTGACGTTTTTAAGGTATATCTTTAAAAGTGACGGAAAGGTCAGGTCCCAGTACGGCGCGGCGATCACTATTATATCCGCTTCGGCAAAATCGTGCGCAGCGCGTAGCTCGGGCGCGGAAAGCGCGCCTTTTTCAAGAAGCTCACCGCGCCGCATAAGCGACTTTTCGTTAAGCGGCATAAGACCGTTTAAGTCGGGGCGTACCTCGGTCACTTCGCCGTCAAGGCGCTCGAGAAGGCGCTTTGCAAGTCTTAGTGTTCGGGAGCCATCGCGGACGCAGGTATTTATAAATAAAATCTTTTCCAATGTCTTTTTTTCGCGGTTTTTAAGCGAATTTCTTTTTTATCACAATATCGACCTTCTTGCCGATAACGCCAACGATAACGTCGTCCGCAAGATTTGCGATTATGGACTTTTCAAGCTCGTCCCATGCCTCAGTTTCCTTGTTGCCGCCGGCGCAATCCTTGTAGCTGCTCAGTGACCATGCGTGGAGCCAGCCGTCGTCGTACATGTTCGCGGCGCACGCGCCCATGTCGTAGAAGTCGTAGTACTCGGCTCCGCCCGTCATTCTTGACGTTTCCATATATCCGTCGAGCATGCCCTCGGCGACAAGGCGTATTTTATTTATAATGCCCTTTGACGCGGCGTTTTTGCCCGATTTTGACAGAGAAAGTATGTCCTCCTTGTCGAACATCGACAGGCGCTCCGCCTTTATCGACGCGGTAAGCGCGAAGTCGTTTCCCTCGTTCTCAATCCAAAACCTGCCGTCCCCCACTTCCAAAAGCTCGGGCAGCATGCCTACAAGCTCCTCCGCGAGGAGTCTTAGCTGCAGCGCCTGCTTTTTGGGGAGCTTGTTATACTCGGCTGACTTTTCAACCTCCTTAAATATCGCGTTGAATGTAGCCTTGTCGCTTGATATTGTGCAAACATCGGTTTTCATAATTTATTCCCTCTTTCTGTTATTTTTATGAATTTAAAGCCATTACGAGCTTTAAAATGTTCTTATTGTTTTCGTATTTGTAATCCATGCTCTCGGTCATTTTCTTGACCATGAAAATGCCAAGACCTCCTATCTGCCGTTCCTCGGCTGACAGAGTTATGTCGGGATCCTCGGTTTCAAGCGGATTGTAGGGCTTGCCGTCGTCCTCAAACATCAAATTCAGCTTGTTTTTTTCTATCGAATAAGAAATCTCGGCGGTTTTTGCCTTGCTGTAGTTGATTATATTCGAGGCGATCTCATCTATCGCTATACTTACCTTGCTCGAAATTTTTGGGAGCACGTCGAGCTTCGACGTGAGCTGCTGCGCGAAATCACTCACGGCAGTGCCCGCGTCCTTGCCCGGTATGAACGAGAGCTTATCGTCACCCTTTATGAAGTTTAAGCGGAAGCTCACCATCGTAATATCGTCAAACTGCGGTGCGTCGCCTACGAAGCGGTCTATGTCCTTCTTTACCTCCTCGCAAATCGATTTTACATCGGTATCGCTGAGTGAATTTAAAAGGTAGGTAAGTCTGTCCTCGCCGTAGAGCTTGTCGTCCTTGTCGGTCGCCTCGGTAACGCCGTCGGTGTAAAGATAAATTTCATCGCCCGGTGCAAGCTGTATTTCGGTTTTTCTGTACTTTATCCCCTCCATACCCGCAAGAACGAAGCCCGCGCGCTGTTTCTCGTACTCAAATTTGCCGTTCGCGCGCTTTAAGACGGGCGGGTTGTGTCCCGCGTTCGCGACGCTCATTACGCCCGTTTTTAAATCGACTATCGCCATCCACGCCGTCACGAACATGCCCGCGTCGTTATTTTCGCAAAGCTTCTCGTTCGCCTGCGTGAATATGTCGTTTACCTCCAAGCCGCTTTCCGCAAGGTCTTTTATAATAGTCTTAGCCTTCATCATGAACATCGCCGCCGGAATACCCTTGCCCGATACGTCGGCGATAAGGAAGGCGATCGTTGAGTCGTCGAGCATGTAGAAGTCGTAGAAGTCGCCGCCGACCTCCTTCGCCGTGTCCATTTGCGCGTATATGTCAAATTCCTTGCGGTTTGGGTACGGCGGGAATACGGACGGCAGAGCCGAATGCTGAATTTGCTTCGCAAACTCAAGCTCCGCGTCGATACGCGCCTCCGCCTCGGAAATGTAGCGCTTCAGCGTGTCTACGGTTGAGTTAATGTCGTCCGACAGCGACGCAAATTCCTCGTTCGCGCGGACGTCAACGGTAATGTCAAGGTTGCCGTTCGTGATTTTCGAGAGCGCGCGGTTTACCTTCATCAGATTGTCGATGATAAGCTTCTTTATGAGGAAGTAAACCAATATGAACAGTGCGGCGAAAATCAGCACCTCCATAAATGAACTCAGATATACCGAAACGTCGCGCATAAACAGCGCCTCTTCCTCGCCGATAACTCCGACGATATAATAGCCCTCCGCGTACTCGTATTCCACGAGGTGCGGCTTGCCGTTAAAGTCGGTGCTGAATATAGTGTTTTCGGCGTTCTTTTCGGGATCTATCCTGATACCGATGCTGGCAAGGTTATAGCCGGTGTAATCCGTGCCCTCGCTCACGATGTTCCACTCGTCGTCGCATATCACGATGAAGCCGTTCTCCCCTATGTGGCGGTTCGTCGCTATTTTTTCGACGGTGCTGTCAATATCAGCCCGAAACTCGCTCGCGTCGTAGCCGACCTGTAAAAATCCGCCCCCTTGGAGCGTCACGCCCGCGTACTTGTACGCTGCGCTGCTGTCGTAGGACTGCGGGCGGTAGTCCTGCGCGAACGACTTATGCGTGCCGTCCAAAAGCACAAGGAACTCCGCCGACTGCTCGCCGCTTGCCATGTCGAAGCCAAGGTAACGCGGAGCGTTTGTGTTCACGATTATGCCGTTGTCGTCAACGATGTGGATCTCCGCGACGTGGTACTTGTCGGCAAGCGTCTGCAGAAACGCCTCGCTTTTATCGCTCGAAGCCAAATAATCGCTCTTTACAAGGTTTGTTTTATTCAGCAGATTTTCGTCCGACGTGTCGTGTATGTCTTGGTTGACGTCGTCAATGCTCGTTTTTATTACCGTTTCCGTTTCGGTGTTTGACATTTGGCTCTGGAGCATATACGTGTACGTGCTCGTTAAGACGTATGCCACGACGATACATATAAAGAGCCACATCTGGAACGTTCGTGAAATGTGCCTTTTTCCGAATTGCACGGCATCCTTGTCCTTGCCGAGCAGCGATATTACGAGCACAGCAGCGCCGACCGAAAAGCCGTTGCAGAGCATCATCGGCAGTGAGCATATTTTTACGAAGTTAAACGCGGTGCTCGGATCGTTGGCGTTCGTGAAGAAAATCATCAGCATATGTATGATCTCGCACAGCATGCCTATTCCCAAGCCGTAGATCCAGCCCGGCTTTTTGTTGTCGAACATGAATTTCCGAAGCGCCGCCGCGATAAAGCCCGCAAGTGCCGTGGATATGGAGCAGGCAAGCTGCGTGTACGTTCCCGTCAGTCCGAAAAACGCGGATATGTAACGGTAAAGTCCGCCTATGATACCCGCGATTATGCCCGCGGGCGCGCCGAATATAAGTCCCGCGCACAGCGGAGCCGCGTCGCGCACGTTCATGATAGTGCCGTCGCCGATGTCCACGCCCGCGAATTTCGTGCTCGCGAATGCCGCCATCGCGCCGAAAAGAATACCTATGATTATCTGTTTTTTCTTATATTCTATCCGTCCGAAGGCGGTCTTTTTCTCGGCGATGTATATGGCTACCGCCAGCATCGCGTTGTACAGAGCCGTCAGTATGAGTGTAAAAACCATGTGGTACACTTCCTTTTATCGAAAATTACTCTATCGTCAGAATGTCGGCGAAGCCGGTTATGTCAAAGACCTCCATAATCGTTTCGTTGACGCCGGTAATGGTCATCTTGCCCTTTGTGTTCATTATCTTCTGCGCCTTTAAGAGCACGCGAAGTCCCGCCGACGAGATGTACTCGAGGTCGGTAAAGTCGAAGCATAGCTCCGTCGCGCCGCTAAGCGATGCGTCGAGAGCCGCCTCGAGATCGGGAGCCGTTACCGTGTCAAGTCTGCCCGATAACGCGAGTGTTAATTTGCCGTATTCGTTTGTTTGTTTGATCGTCATTGTAAATCTCTCCTTATTTTTTATTAATTAAATTATATAATATAAATTTAATACGTGGTTTGGGGTACAGTCAGAATTTTACCGCGCCTATCAAATTTTTCGCGTTCGGGAAGAAGGTTTGTCTGCTTATACCGATAAGTCTTTCCTTTAATTGCTGCGGGTTGTTCTTGTTCACGGCTGAGGCGACGGTGAATTTCATCATGCCGAATGCCGTCAAAAGTCCGTTCATTTTTTTAAGTCCGTCGTCGCCGAGGGAGCCGAAGCGTGCTTTTACGAGGTCGTTCCACAGTCTTACGCCCGTTTCGTAGTCGATGCCCATTATCTGTACCGACCTTTGCGGCGCTCTGCTGCCCGCGATAACGTGCGTGAGTGCCATGCCCATGTAGTCGAAAACGGGGTGTCCGTAGGTCATGTCGGCAAGGTCGATAAATACGAGCTCGCCGTCCTGCACCATTACGTTTTGCGGGTGGATGTCGCCGTGGACAAAGGTGTTTCGGTCGGGGACGCTGTTTATTATCTCGTGGAGGATGGCTATCTCGTCAGCAGTGAGAAGCTGTGCCATTTCATCCGCCCATTGGTTGTACAGATCCTTTATGTCGGAAAGGCGGTTCGTGTCCGCCTCGGTGGTGTGGAGCGTGTTCACGAGGTCGATGTATTTTTTTGAATATTCGTCGTATTTGTCGGGGTTCGCGGCAAGTAGGTTGCCGAGCGTGTCGGCGTTTATGAGCTCGAATACGGAGCCGTAGCAGTTGCCGCATTTGACTACGTCGAAGGCGATAGCCGTGGGTATGCCGGCGACAAAGGCGTTTCGCGCGTACTCTATTTCGCGTTCTATTTCGGCAAGCGGTTCCGTTTCGGAGTACATTTTTAATATCGTGTCGCCGTTAAGGCGGTAGACGGTGCCGTGACCGCCCTTGCCTATTATTTCGCAGCCGTCGACGGAAATTTCGCGGAAGGCTTTTTTTACGTCGATAATGTCGGTAAAGCCCGTCATGCTGAAAATGTCGTAAACCTCGGGTGAGGCGTTTATTATTTTTGAGTCGGTAATGGTTTTTTTGAGCTTTAATATAACTCTCAGTCCCGCCGACGAGATATATTCCGTGTCGGCGGCGTCGAGCGTGACGCTTTTCGCGCCGTGTTCGTCGATCAGTGTAAATAGTTCCTTGTCAACGTCGGACGCGTTGTTTGAGTCGATCCTTTTCGGGAGTTTGGCTGTTAAATCAGCGTCGTTTGATATGTAGTCCATTGGTTTTACCTCCATGTTCTTTCAGGTGTCAAAATCTTTGATTTTGGTAACACCGTGAGGTTATTATATCATAAAAACCAAGTTGTGTCCATAACATTTCACGCCGAAAAAGATACAATTCGTGCTTGATATGTGTGAATTTTGGCATAAAACGCGCCGTAAATGACACGAAACGTTATGGACACGCGTGTGAAGATGTGGTAATATATAGTAAGTGATAAGAAAGGAGATCATTATGGATATTAATTATTTACTTATGCTGCAGAACCTGCGTGAGGCGACGGGCGGAGTGCTCGACGTTTTTATGGAGCTTATCACAAAGCTCGGTGAAACGTCTACTGTCGTATTTTTCATCGGCTTGGTGTACTGGGGCATCAGCAAAAGGCGCGGAATATATTTAATGTTCTCGCTCTACACAAACAGAATAATAAACGGTTTTATCAAAATAACGGCGTGCGTGTACCGTCCTTGGATACGCGACGCGCGTATTACGCCTGTGCCCGAAGCTCAGGCGGACGCGACGGGTTACTCGTTCCCAAGCGGTCACACCGCGAACGCGGTGAGCGTATGGGGCGGTCTTGCGGTTAAGGGTAAGGGCAGAAGCAGGGCGCTTCCCAAATGGTTCTCCGTCGTATTGATAATACTCGTGCTGCTTATAGCGTTTTCGAGGAACTACCTCGGAGTGCACACGCCTCAGGACGTAGTGGTAGCTCTCGTTATAGGCGTGGCGGTGCTGTTCTTGATGGCGAAGCTCATGCCTATGATAGACGAGCGTCCGAACATGGATATATGGGTGATGGTCGGCGGTGTGGCGCTTTGCGTGCTGCTTATACTCTACGCAGCTTTAAAGTCGTACCCGACGGATTATGCCGCCGACGGTTCGGTGATAGTCGAGGGCTCGAAAATGGCTGTGGATTCGTTTAAAAATGCCGGTATGGGCATAGGCTTTTTCATAGGCTGGTTCATCGAAAGACGGTTTATAAAGTTCTCGACCGACGATAACACAGTGAATGTCATAAGAGTTATATTCTGCGTGTTCACGTACACCATGCTCGATCACTTCGTGGGAGTCGGCACGGACGCGCTTATCGCGGCGGGTTGGAGCTCCGGCGTTACAAAGGCGCTCGCGGAATTTGTTCGCGTATTCTACTTCGTAGCGGCTGCACCGGCGCTGACGGAGCTTATCTTAAAATTTATACCGAAAAAAGCCAAAACCAAATAAGTAAAATCAAAACCACCGGTAAACCGGTGGTTTGCTCAGCCCCTATAAGGGGCAGCTCTTGCTCACCGCCTCAAAGGCGGT
>CANPXG010000015.1 GCA_947585795.1 uncultured Clostridia bacterium | reverse complement strand
GATGTGAATTATGATTTGGCGGTGAAATGCGGTGGAGGGATTCATTGTAAAATCAAAAAGGAATCCCCCAGTCAGCTACGCTGACAGCCCCCTTTAACAAGGGGGCCTTCCATAGTAGAGGCGAGCCGTGTTCGCCCGCATTCCTGACGCATCAACGGCAACGACACCGTAGGGGCGGTCATTGGCCGCCCGTTAAAAACGTGGGGACGGCTGTTGCCGTCCTCAAAGTTTTTATCAATCTTTCATCGCGGTTACTTCGTCAAATATCTTGACCGTGTCTTTGTCGGGCTGTTTCGTGAGTAAGCTTACCACGATAATTGCGATAAGTCCGAATATGAACGCCGGCAGAAGCTCATATATGGCGAGTACGCCGCCGAGCTTGGCGATGCCGTATTTCCATATGAATACCATCGCGCCGCCCGCTATCATTCCCGCAAGCGCGCCCTGTTTAGTCGTGCGCTTCCAGAACAGTGCCGCGAGCATTACAGGTCCGAATGCCGCGCCGAAGCCCGCCCACGCGAACGATACTATGTTAAATACGGAGCTATTGGGATCGCGTGCCAAGAATGCCGCTACTACCGCTATCGCGACGAGAGTAAATCTCGCAACTATCATTGTCGTTTCCTCGGTCATTTTCGGGAACAGCTTTTCCTTGATGATGTTCTGCGATACGGACGAGGATGCCGCGAGGAGCTGTGAGTCAGCCGTGGACATCGTTGCCGCAAGTATGCCGGCGAGTATTACGCCCGCTACGATCGCCGCAAGCGCGCCGTTTTGAGCGATTAGCTTCGATATTTCAATGAGCACGTTCTCCGACTGTGCGCCCGCCGTGCCCGCCGCTACAGCGGCGTTGTCGTAAAGCGGAGCCATAACGCCGTTCTTAACGAGAGCCATGCCCGTTATGCCGATAAATACCGCTATGCCAAGTGAGATAAGGCACCAAAGTGAGGCTACGCGTCTTGAAAGCTTGAGCTTTTTCGCGTCCTCGATAGCCATAAATCTTAAAAGTATGTGCGGCATACCGAAGTAGCCAAGTCCCCACGCGAGCATGGAGCAGCTTCTGAACGCGCCGTAAACAGCGGAGCTGTTTGTCGCGGGATCGTACGTGTTGGTGAGGCTGAAGTAGCCCGGTATCGCTTTCGCGTTCTCAACGACCGCGCCGAAGCCGCCGGCGTGTACAACGCCGTAGCCGACTACAACGACAAGACCTATCGTCATGATAATGCTCTGTAAAAAGTCGCTCGTGCTCGCCGCCATAAAGCCGCCGAGCATCGTGTACATGATGATGACGAATGCGCATACGAGCATCGCTATCATGTAGTCAACACCGAAGAGTGAGTTGAACAGTTTTCCGCACGCCACAAAGCCCGAAGCTGTGTAGGGTACGAAGAAGATTATTATCACTATCGCGGCGATAACGCTCAAAATTCTCGACTTGTCCTTAAAACGTTCCGAGAAGAATGCCGGTATCGTCGTCGCGCCTATGCGGCTTGAGTAGCGTCTGAGCTTTTTCGCGACGATGAGCCAGTTCAGGTATGTACCTATGATAAGTCCTATCGCTGTCCAGGACGCGTCCGCGATACCCGTGAGGAACGCGAGTCCCGGTACGCCCATGAGAAGGTAGCTGCTCATGTCCGACGCTTCCGCGCTCATCGCCGTTACGAACGGTCCGAGCTTTCTGCCGCCGAGGTAGAAGTCGTCGGCGGTCTTGTTTCTGCGTGAAAACCATACGCCGATACCGAGTACTACGAGCAGGTATGCGACGATGGAAATCATAATGCAAATATTTTGCTGTGTCATAATAAACCTCCGTATTTTATATAACTTTAATTAGTATACCGTGCAATTATATTACGTTATTTGGAATTTGTCAATATGTCATACAATTTTATTCATTTTTTGTGAATAATTAAACATGGCGTGTGTCCGTCCAGCCGAGATATACCGCTTCGACGCGGTAGATCGGCATGCCCGCGTCGGAAAAGCGCTGCTCGTACTCGGTCATGACGTTGCCCTCAAATTTTGAATTGTGCAGGTCGAGGGTTATGTTTTCCATTTTAAAATTTTCCGCCGCGAATGAGTTTAACGAAAACTCGAAAAGTGCCTTATTGTCGGTCTTGAACCATATATAGCCGCCGTCCGCGAGGACAGTTTTGTAGCGGTCGAGGAAACGCTTGTGCGTGAGGCGGCGTTTCGCCTGTTTGTTCTTTTTCCACGGATCGGAGAAGTTGAGGTAAATGCGGCTTATCTCGTTTTTAGCGAAAACGTTCTCTATGTTTTCCGCGTCCATGTCAGTGAAGAGCACGTTCGTAAGTCCCGCCGCTTTGACCTTTTCCATAGCCATAACTATAACGTCGCGCACCTTTTCGATCGCGATAAAGTTTACGTCGGGGTGCTTTTGCGCCATGCCGGTGATAAAATTACCCTTGCCGCAGCCTATTTCCGCGTGTACGGGGTTGTCGTTCCCGAAGCGCGCGTTCCATTTTCCCTTGAGCGCTGTCGGCTCGTCTATGAATATGTCGGCGCAGCGTTCCATGCGCGCGGCGCAGTTTTTCTTTTTTCTCATTCTCATAACAATACCTCGGTCGTGTATTAATTTTTCTTGTCGGCTTTTTTCTGTGCGCGCAGTTCCTTGAAAAAAGAGGATAAGAGGTCGGCACATTCTTTTTCCATAACTCCGCCGGTCACGTTTACGTCGTGGTTGAACATGCCCGTCTTGAAAAGGTCGGTGACGGAACCGGCGCAGCCGGCTTTATTGTCGTATGCGCCGAAGTAGACGTTGTCTATGCGGGCGTTTATTATCGCGCCGGCGCACATCGGGCACGGTTCAAGCGTTACGTACATGTCGCACTCCGGCAGCCGCCAGCCGCCGAGGCGTGAGCACGCCTTGTTTATTGCGGAAATTTCCGCGTGTGAAAGCGCGTTTTTCTTTGTTTCGCGCTTGTTGTAGGCGCGCGCGATTATTGTTCCGCCGTGAACTATTACCGCGCCTATGGGCGTTTCGCCCGCCAATGCGGCTTTTTTTGCCTGTTTAAGCGCTTCGCGCATAAATTTTTCGTCCATAAATATCCCCTTTTTGACGGTGTGTTCAATAAAATCATGGTCTGTGACAACTATTTTTGTATTATATCCGATTTTTTGGCTCGTGTCAATAAATATTCGCTCGTATTGGGAGTGGGTAAGGTAAAGTGAATGGGAAAAACCGCTTTGATTTCTCAAAGCGGTTTTAATACAAAATAGTTATTCGGCAGGCGTAGCCCTCTCCTGCATCTCTCAGGGCAAAAACCCTTGTCGTACCGTCGGCGTGTGGTCGCTACGAAATTTACCACCTCGAATAACCCTTTTATTGTGCTATTATTATGTCACCAAGCGATGGCAACGAATGAGATCAGAGGGATTTGATATAGGTCTTTGCAAATTCCTCCAAGAGCTCGTCGCGTTCTATTTTAACGATAAGTCCCCTTGCTCCGTTATAACTCGTTATGTAGGTGGGATCGCCCGAAAGAATATAGCCCACTATCTGACTGATAGGATCGTAGCCCTTGATTTTAAGAGCCTCGTACACCTTTGAAACAATTTCTCTGACTTCCTGTTCCTTATCGAACTCTATGTTGATCTTCATTGTTTCGTTAAATTCCATGATAATCACCCTTTCCGTAAATTATTCATACATAGCAATCCACTGCATATAGAATATTACAAAATCACACAAATTGCAAGTGTTTTTACAAAAATTCACACAAAATTAATTATTTCCGCCGCTGTTACGACAGGCTGAACAGGTTTTCGACGCTGTCTATCGGTCCGACAGCCGAAACGCTTAACGTCGAGCTGTCCAATACGCGGTCTATTATCTCAAAAACGCTTTCCTCGTTCACCGCGTCGATACGTTTCAGTACCTCCTCCTGCGTGTATATCGGTTTGCCCAAAAGCAGCGAACGTCCCGCGCTTTGTATCCTCGCGGAGGTGCTTTCGCTCGAAAGAATATAATTTCCCTTAAGCTGCTCCTTTGCCTTCTCAATCTCGTCCGGCGTGAGTTTTTTGTCCTTTATCATATTTATCTCTTCCGATATGAGCTTCGCGACCTCGGCAACGTTTTTTTCACTCATTCCCGCGGAAATATCAAACGCGCCCGCGCCGATATACGCGCTGTGACCCGCGCTTATCGAGTAGACAAGTCCGCGCTCCTCGCGTATCTTTTGAAAAAGTCTTGATGACACTCCGCTGCCGAAAACGTTGTTCATGACGAGGAGGCTGTACACGCTCTCGTCCATAATGTCTATCCCCTTAAAGGTGGCGACGAGCTGCACCTGCTCCACGTCCTTGCGGCGAACTATGTCGCGCCCGCAAAGGTACTTCGCCTCGGGCATCACCGGACTTACGCTTTGCATCGCGCGGGAGCCGAAATACTTTTCCAAAAGCTCGAAAAGGCTGTCGTCAAAATTTCCCGCGACGGATATGACGGTGTTCGAGCTTGAATAGTGCGTGTTCATGTAGCCGCGCATGTTTTCGGGAGTTATGTTTTCAAGACTCTCGTATGTACCGAGTATCGGTCTGCCCATCGGCGTGTCGCCCCAAATCGCGTATGACGATAAATCGTATACCAGATCCTCGGGGCTGTCCTCGTACATCCGTATTTCCTCACCTATTACACGTCGCTCGAGCGCCATGTCCGACTCGGCAAGGCGCGGACAAAAAATCATATCCGAAAGTATGTCTATCGCGGTTTCGGCGTGGTAGTCGAGAGTTTTCGTGTAAAAACACGTGTACTCGCGCGACGTGAACGCGTCTATCTGTCCGCCTATCGCGTCCATTTCCTCCGCTATGTCCGACGCGCTTCGTCTTTCGGTGCCTTTAAAAAGCATGTGCTCTATAAAGTGCGAAACGCCGTTAAGCGGCGCGCTCTCGTAGCGTGAACCGTTTCCTATCCACACGCCTATGGAAACGGATTTTAAGTAGTTTATTTTCTCCGAAACGACTTTTATGCCGTTTTTCAATGTTAAGTACCGATACAATATTATGCTCCTTCTATGTAAAATATTTATCAGAATTTTCTCTTTATTTCCTTGACTAAGCCGAATACGCGTATGCGCAGTACCTCCTCGCCCTCGAAACGGCGCGGAGGGTACATCGGGTTTATCGACTGAAGCTCTATGAAGTCGTCACCGTAGACGACTCGCTTCACAACGCCGTCCTCCCCGTCTATCGTTACGACGGCGTAGCTGCCGCTGTCCACGCTGGTCTGACAGCGTACAAGCACAAGGTCGCCCTCCATGAACATGGGGTACATGCTGTCGCCCACGACGCGCAAAAACGCGTACTGCTCGCCGCCGCGTACGGCGTATTTCGGTACGGGCTCGTAGTCTATTACGTTATTTTCCGCAAAACAGCTTATTCCCGCCGCGACTCTGCCGATCACCGGTATTTTCACAAGGTCTGTGTCGTCCTCCGGCTCTATGTTGGACGGTATATCGTCCCAGCCCAAAATGTACTCCGGAGTGGTGTCCAAAATCTGCGCAAGCTTTATGAGTGAGTCGCGCTTTATGTTTTTTACCGTGCCCTTCTCGTACTTTTGTATCGCCGCCTTCTGTACGCCGAGCTTCGCGCCAAGCTCCTCCTGCGTTAAATTATGCTCCTTGCGCAGCGTTCTTATTCTCTCTCCCGTCGTCATAAAATTACCTCCGTTTTTTCATTTTTATTCGGTATCCACAAATATAGTATCATAAAAATATACTTTTTGCAAGTGTTTTTACAAAAATATCTTAGTGGGAAATTTTTCTGTTGACAAAAGTATCTTTTTATGATATAATAACCTCACGGTGTTACCAAAAGCAGAGCTTTTGACACCTGAGAGAACATTGTATCATACTTTGCGCGCCACGTTGCGGCGCCGACTGCTTTGCAGTCTGCAAATTTATGATATAGTAACCTCACGGAAAAGCGGATATATATTTTTTTTGGCGGGCGAGTATCTTAAAAAGATTACAAAAGATAAGGTCAAAAAGGTACAAAAGACAAAAAGTAAAAAGTGACGAAAGAAAAGAGGAGGAAGAAACAGGTATGATTTATTCAAATGACGATCCTTTGGCGCTTTTGGCGATGGAGGAGGAACGAACCGGCTTTTACGGCGACTTGTACGGTGAAAGAGATGCGGCGAGATGTCCCGTATGCGGCGCTTACGAGCCGGAATACTATTACCTCGACGATGACGAGGAGTGCTTAGGCTGCAGCGAGTGCGTGTATAAGACGGACGTGCTGTTTTGATCGGAGGTGACGGTATGGATACAAAAGAGAAAAAGTCCGCGGCGGTCGGTGAAAATGCCGAAACGCAAGGCGGACCTGTAAGAAAAAGACGTCCCGCAAGGGTAGCCGGAACGCGCGAGGTTTTGGCGTATTTTACGAAGGTGATGCGCAACGACATCGAGGGTGAGAAGGTCGGTATCGCGGACTCGTTCAGGGCGGCGGTGCTTTTGGCAAAGCATTACTCGCTGTTTTCGGACAAAAAAGATGTGGGACAAAAAGATGTGGTCATAGTTGACAATGTATAACGAGAAAGAAACGATAGACTTAAATTCTCTCATTGCGCCCGCGTTCCGCAGCGTTCATAACTCGCTCGACAGCTACACTCACTTTTGGCTAAGCGGCGGGCGAGGCAGTACGAAGTCAAGCTTCGTGAGTATCGAGATAATTCTCGGTATCATGAAAAATCCCGACGCGAACGCCGTCGTGCTCAGAAAGGTGGGCACGTACCTTCGCGACAGCGTGTTCGCGCAGCTCGAATGGGCGGCGGAGAAGCTGGGTGTTTCGGATATGTGGGAGTTTAAGCCGAGCGTGCCGGAAATGATTTTTACAAAGACCGGTCAGAAAATCATATTCCGAGGCGCGGACAAGCCGCAAAAGCTTAAGTCAACAAAGGTCACGCGCGGTTATATAAGCTATATCTGGTATGAGGAGGCGGACGAGTTCGGCGGCATGCGTGAAATACGCATGATAAATCAGTCGCTGATGCGCGGAGGCGAAAAGTACACGGTGTTTTACTCGTTCAACCCTCCTCCCTACCGACACAGCTGGATCAATAAGGAAACGCTTTTCCGCCGTGAGGACACGCTTATCCATAAAAGCACGTACCTCGATGTACCTCGTGATTGGCTCGGTGAACAATTTTTTTTGGAGGCTGAGTATCTTAAAAAGGTGCATTATGACCGTTACAGGCACGAGTATCTTGGTGAGGTCACGGGTACGGGCGGTGAGATTTTTGATAACCTCGACATACGTCCGATAACGGACGAGGAGATAAGCATGTTCGACAACATAAAGTGCGGTATAGATTTCGGGTACGCCGCGGATCCGTTCGTTTTTATCGCGTGTTATCTGCATAATAACAAGCTGTACATCTTCGACGAGATATGGGCGAAGGGAATGACGAACGTGAGGGCGGCGGAGGAAATTCTGCGCAAGGGCTTCGCGGGGAAAATCATCACCTGTGACAGCGCGGAGCCGAAGAGCATAAACGATTTGCGCTCTTACGGGCTGCGCGTGCGTGGAGCGCGGAAAGGTCCGGACAGTATCGAGTATGGTATGCGTTTTCTGCAGGGGCTTGAAAAAATCGTAATTGACGCGAAGCGGTGCCAAAATACGGCGAGGGAGTTCTCTCAGTATGAGCTGCGGCGCGACAAGGACGGTGAGTTTATATCCGCTTATCCGGACAAAAACAATCATTCCATCGACGCGGCGCGTTACGCGGTCGAGGAAAACGTCACAAACAAAAAAGCAAGAATTATAAAGAGAAGCGTCCTCGACGTATAACGAGAGCGAAAAGAAGGAGATAGTGGGAAATGATTATTGATGAAGAAATTTTAAAGGACGGCATTAACGAAAAAATACTCGCCAAACTCATCGCGCGCCACTCGCTCGAACGGGAGCGCTTTGACAAGCTTTTCCGTTACTACACCGGCGAACACGCGATATGCTCAAGAAGGCGTAAAAACGCGGGCAGCGCGAACAACAAAATCGTTTGCAATCACGCGAAGTACATCGTCGATATAGCGAAGAGCTACCTCGTGGGTAATCCCGTCACGTACACTTGCGCGGAGGGTTACGACATCGGGGCGGTCAAGGAGTGCTTTAACGTTCAGGATATTGCAAGCATCGACGCGGAGCTGGAGAAAACGATGAGTATATACGGCAGAGCGTATGAGCTTGTTTACGCGGACGAGAGCTCGCAGCCAAAAAGCGTGTGTCTGCCGCCGACGAACACGTTTATAGTGCACGGCGCGTCGGTCGAGGAAAGACCGCTTTACGGAGTGCACTACTATAAAAAGCGCGACCTTGACGCGTCGGTCACGGGCGTGTGCTGTATGGTTTGCGACAGCGCCATGATATACACGTATGAGAATGACTGTGACAGCTTTGAGAATATGCGTCTTGTCGATAAGAGGCGGCATTATTTCGGTAAGCTGCCCGTTGTCGAGTACAGGAACAACGAGGAGCGTCAGGGTGATTTCGAGCAGCTTATTTCGCTTATCGACGCGTATAACGTGCTTCAGTCCGACAGAGTGAACGACAAGGAGCAGTTTGTGGATTCGTTTTTGTTTCTGCGCGGCATAGATATTGACAGCGAACAGGCGAAGAAGCTGAGAGAGGAGCGTATCCTCATGGGGTATGAGGGCGCGGACGCGCAGTACCTCGCGAAGATGATGTCCGAAAACGACGTGGAGGTGCTTAAGGACGCTATAAAAGCCGATATACACAGGTTCTCGATGGTGCCGGATCTGTCGGATCGAACGTTCGGCTCCAATTTGTCGGGCGTGGCGATAAAGTACAAGCTCATGGGGTTTGAACAGCTGGTGAGAAATAAGGAAAGGTATTTTTCAAAGTCGCTCAGGCAGAGGTTCGAGCTTTACGATAATTTCCTCGCGTTAAAGGGCGCGATGGAGTTCGTGCCGATGCACAGGGTAAACGTGGTGTTTACGAGAAATATGCCGGTAAATGAGCTTGAAACGTCGCAAATGGTGCGTAATCTGGCGGGCTTGGCGACGAGCGAAACACTGCTCGCGCAGCTGTCGTTCGTCGGTGATCCGAAGGAGGAGGCGCAAAAGGCGGCGAAGGAAAGAGCCGAAAACGAGGCGCGTATGACGGTCGAAAAGTAATTTATTACAGAAAGGAAGATATTATGTACGAGAAGAAACAGGGAACAATAAAAGAAAAGTTTCCTCAGGAAAAGCGCGCGTATAATACGCGCGGCGCGGAAAACAACGAAAACGCGGAATTAAAAAAAATTGTCGAGAGATACGTGACACAGGTCATGGATAAGCTTAAGGCAGAGTGGCAGAAGGAGATGGAGAGCAGGATCGCGGCGGAAAGAGAGGACGCGGCAAGACTCGCTTCCATGTCGTCCGAGGAAAGAGCGAAGGCGGAAATGGACAGACGCCAAAAGGACTTTGAAACGGAAAGAGAGCAGTATATGAGTGAAAAAGCCGAGTTCGAGGCGGCGAAGGAGCTCGAGGCGCAAAATCTTCCCGTGAGCTTCGCGCGTATGGTCGCAAGCAGCGATAAGGACGTTATGCTTGAGAATATAGCGTCGTTCAAGAAGGAGTATATGAAAGCCGTCGAGGCAGGTCTTGGTAACCGTCTGAAGGGCACGCTGCCGAGAATCTCCAAGGAAAAGGAAGGGTATGGCGATCCGTTCCTCACAGGTCTTGGAATGTAAGTAACAAAAGAAAGGATTGAATAAGTATATGTCTATAAATTACGCGAGCAAATACGCTCAGAAAATTGATGAAAAATTTGCAAGGGAGTCGGTGACCTCAGCGGCGGTCAACAACGATTATGATTTCGTCGGTGTTAAGACGGTGAATATATACACCGTGCCGACGGCGGATATGAATGATTATACCGCAAGCGGAACGAGCCGTTACGGCACGCCGGCGGAGCTTGAAAACAACGTGCAGGAGCTTACGATGTCGAAGGACAGAAGCTTCACGTTCACGATCGACAGAGGTACCTTCAACGACACGCAGATGGCGAACGCGGCGGGCGCGGCGCTTCAAAGACAGATACGCGAAGTGGTGGTTCCTGAGATTGACAAGTACCGTTTTGAAAAAATTTGCGCCGGTGCGGGAAAAGTAACTACGGGAGATGTGTCAAAGGAGAACGCGTATGACGCGTTTCTTACCGGTACGGCGGAGCTTATCGAAAACAATGTTCCGCTTGCGGGCTGTGCGGCGTTCGTGTCGAGTAATTTCTATAAGCTCATCAAGGAGGACGCAAGCTTCATAAGAAACGGCGATATGTCACAGGATATGCTCGTCAAGGGACAGGTCGGTTCCGTTGACGGTATACCCGTTATCGTTGTTCCGAAGTCGTACTTCCCCGAGAATGTGGAGTTTATCATCACGAACAAGGCGGCGACGACAGCACCGGTAAAGCTTTCGGAGTACAAGATCCACGATAATCCGCCCGGTATCAACGGCTGGCTCATCGAGGGCAGAGTGTACTACGACGCGTTCGTGCTCGATAATAAAAAGACGGCGATATACGTCTTTAAAAATTCGGCGGAATAAAAAAACGAAAGGCTGTGTTAATTATGGGGGACACTAAGACAGATTTCCTCGCGGCTACCAAGCTGCTTTTGGGAATTAAAAACGACGAAAGCGACAGTCTGATTTCGCTTATCATTGACGAGGTGACGGACGCGGCGCTCTCTTACTGCCGCCTCGAGGTGCTTCCTCGTCAGCTTGAAAGCTTTATTCCCACGCTCGCCGCGAAGCGTTACGATCTTTCAAAGCAGGGCGGTATCAAGTCCGTCACGGAGGGTGACAGGCGCGTGGAGTACGGCGAAGAGGATTATGATTTTTTAAGCGGTTATAAGTCAAGACTGCGTCCGTTTATGAACAGGAGCGTCAGGGTGCCCACAGACCTTGACGCGAAGGAGGCTGTAAATGATAAATCCTTTTAAGAGATTTTACGATACGGAAGTGGGCGTTTATGAAAAGAGAGGCGGCGGGTACGGCGAAAAGGGTGAAATGAGTTTTCTCGGTAATGTCGTGTGCGACCTGCAGCCGCTTGAGGCGGGTACGGAGGAAAAGATATACGGTCTTTCCTCCGACCGTTCATACACGCTTTACTGCGACAAAAACGAGCTTCTTAAAACGGGGCGCTTCGTCTTGTTCGGCGGAGCGCGGTACATAATCGTAAGCGTCACGGAGCGCCGTTTCGGCGCGTCGGCGGTGATAAGGAGCGTAGAAGATGAAAGTTAATGTCGCATACAAAAATAATTTCGCGGCGCTCGCTCGGAGCGTCGCGGAAAAGGTCGGTGAGATAACGGCGCTTTGCGCCGAAAATACCGCGCAAAGAGCGCGGGAGCTTTGTCCCGTTGACACAGGTCGTCTGCAAGCTTCGATAACGGCGCAAAGTGAGGGCGCGTCCGCGCGGGTAAGTGCGGATACGGATTACGCCGCGTATGTGGAGTTCGGTACGTCGAGGATGGCGGCGCAGCCTTATCTCGTGCCGGCGCTTATCGGCAGCGCGGGTGAGGCATCTTCCGTCGCGGCTCGCGTGCTCGGAGAGCTTTTTGGTTAAGGAGGCGATTGAATTGATCGACGCTAATATTGAGGCGGAAAAGGATCTCGCCGCGCTTAAGTGCGAAAAGGTTTATCAGTATCCGCAAAAATTCAGTAAGCTGCCAGTTATAAGTTACTACACCCTCGTGGAAAAGGGGGCGTTTTACGCCGATAACGAGGAGAGCGTGCAGGACGCGCATATTCAAATCGACGTATGGGCGGAAACGGGAGCAGAGTGCGGAGAGCTTTCCGTCAAAGTGAACGACGTGCTCGGCGCGTCCGGTTGGGTGAGAGAAATGTCCATGGACGTGCCGAAACGCGATGAAAAAATTTATCACAGGACGATGCGGTTCCAAAAATATTTTACATTGAATGACGAGTAAAAGTATTAAAAGTAAAACGAACGGAGGAAAAATTATGAGTAAATTTAGCAAACCACTTCCCACGATAGGCGTGGACAAGTACACGTTTTTCCCGCTGACCTCGGACGCGGCGGAGGGCGCGGAGTACGGCTCGCCGTACAGCCTTAAGGGTACGGTGGAGATAGCGCCCACGGACGAGGGCGGCAGCGACGTTTTCGACGCGGATAACGGCGCTTACGAAACATCGAATTACATAGAAAAGATAGGTCATGAAATCACGAACGCGGATATTCCGCCCGAGGTTGACGCTATGTGGCGCGGAATAACGAGGAAGGACGGCGTTGTCGAGGTCGGCAGTGAAACGAAAACAGTCTATTTCGGCGTGGCGTGGAGAATTTTGAAGTCGGACGGCTCGTACCGTTACGTAAGATATTACAAGGGCTCGTACAGCTTCGCGTCGAACGTCGGCGGTAAGACGAAGCCGTCAAGCGGATCTATCGACAAGCAGACCGCAAAGGCGACTTATACCGCGGTGCAGCGTGATTATGACAATAATTATTACGCTTACTTCGATGAGAGTGACCTGCCCGAAACGATAACGCGTGAAACGTTTGAGGGACAGTGGTTCACGGATATGGATTATTACCCGAAAGCGGAATAAGCGACAGCGGTTGCCTGTGGGCGGACAAGCCAAAGGCGGAGGTCGGCAAGGCTGATTTGGGAAATTCTTTTTTAAAAAAGAATCCCTCCACCGCCTTCGGCGGTCCCTTTACTACGGCATACGAGCAGAGCTCTATGCCTACGACGCTAAAGCGTCGTTCACCTCCCTTAAATAAGTAAACAACACGCTCTGCCTGTTGTAGGCGTGTTGCGAAGCAACAAACGCCGTGACAAAGGGAGGCTATGTATGGAAAAAATTGTGAAGGAGGAAAAGGTATGCAGCATACGCTGACATTTACGAAGGATAAAAAGAAGTACGTTTCAAAGCCGTTTGATTTTGAAACGATGTGCATAATAAACGACGCGCATAACAGAGGCGAAAACAGCGGTCCCTTGAGTATATGCCGCGACGCGGTCGATTATATGTTCGAGGGTACGGAGGCGACGCAGGACGTTATAAATTCTCTCGACGCGTCCGTGCGTTCAAAAATGTGTATCACGCTTTGGGGCTTTTACGTTGACGCGCTGTCCTCAAAAAACGGGTGACGTCGGGCGGGGACGGGCGGCTCAGGGATATATATCCGCTGATGCTGAAATACCACCACCTCCTGCCCGACGCAGTCGGAAAACAAAATCCTTGGGCGCTGTTTGCCATGCTTGACGGCGCGGACGAGGAAGATAATGAAGAATATACAAGCGGGCATCTCAGAATGTTTTACGGAAGGGAGGTATAAG
The DNA here is from genome assembly GCA_947585795.1 of uncultured Clostridia bacterium. Taxonomy (GTDB): domain Bacteria; phylum Bacillota; class Clostridia; order UBA1381; family UBA1381; genus Hominilimicola. The sequence continues at coordinate 30,342 of CANPXG010000015.1, read as the reverse complement.
TATGGCGGAAGCTGCAAGTCTTTCGGTAAGCATTACGGGCGACGCATCGGGACTTATCTCGTCGCTCGGTGAAGCGGACGCGGCGCTTGCGAACGTCGGAGCGTCGGCAAACAAAATCATGAGTGAGTTTAACGGTAAGGAAGCGAAGATACGTCTTACCGCGCTCGATAATACCGCCGCGGGCGTGGCAAGCGCGCGAAGCAATATAAACAGCTTAAAGGACAGGACAGTGACGGTGTCGGTAAGGTATAATGTGTTGGGTATGCCAAAGCTTGCCTCCGGCACGAGGAGTGCGCGGGAAGGTCTTGCCGTCGTAAACGACGAAAAGGGCGCGCGCGATCCGCGTGAGCTTATCGAGCATGACGGACGGTTCATAATGTTCTCGGGACGCGACGTTACGGTGCCTCTTTCGAGGGGCGACAAGGTTTACACGGCGGACGAAACGAAAAGCATAATGGCGGGGCTTGGTCTGCCGCATTACGCGTCCGGTAAAAATAACGGGGAGTTTGAAATCAAAAAAGCGGACATTTCCCGTTACAAAAAAAGCTCCGACGCTTGGATAAAGTATCAGACGGAAGCGGCGGATATGAGTATCGACGAGCAAATCGCGGCGTACAAGCGTCAGGCGGAAACGTATAACGCGATGGTTTCGGATATGGTAAACGGCGCGGTTTACTCTGCCGAGGAGCTTAAGGAGATTTGGGACGATTTCTACGATTATAAGGCGGACGTTGATTTGAAGGTCGCGAAGCTCGAGAAGGAGCGCAACGATGATGTGTACAAAAAGTGGCAGAGCGACGCGAAAAATTGGAAGAAGATACGCGACACCTACGACGACTGGGAGGAGGCGGGCGACAGTCCCGTTAAGTTCTACGAGCGAAGTATGGAGCGTATACGCGAAATGTTTGAGGGCGGCTTTATAGATTGGCAGACGTACCGCGACGACACGATGAACGCGGCGCTTTCTCTCTACGGCGCTAAGTCGGATGCGGCGGATGAGCTTCTTGCGCGTCAGAAGGCGTATATACAAAGCACAAAGCGTCAGTTTGACAGTGAGGAAAAGGCTCTCGCCGAAAAATGGGAGGTCGAGGACAGAAACGCGGACAAGGCGGAAATCGAGCGCGGACTTAACGTGTTCAGAGGCGCCGTCACACAGCGCGGCATCGACAAGTACAAGTCGCTTCAGGACGAGATGAAGAAGATAAGGCGTGAGGAGGAGATGTACCGTCTGCAGAAAACTCACACGGAAACGCTTACGGAGCTTGAGGAAAGCTATGACAAGGTCGAGGAAAATAAAAAGTATCTTCTCACCGTGATCGAAAAGTCGGGGCTTAACGTGGAGAATATAGTCGGCGGTATGGACCGCGATATACGCGGTATGCAAAGCACAATAGAGTCGCTGTTCCGTCAGACGATAAACGCGATAAAGGCTTTGAGTATCACGTCAAACTCGTTCTCGGACAACAGAAACATAAACATAAGCGCGGGCTCCTCGTCCGACGTGGTGGACGCGCTTAAAAACAGAGTGGGAATAAGTCTTGCTCACGGAAGTTATTATTAAAGGAGGCACGGCATTTTGAGAAACGGATTTACATATAACGGCTGCCATTCCTCGCAGTTCGGAGTGACCGTTAAAACGCGCTCGCGTCCGATACGTCCGGAGGCGAAGCGATTTGCGATAGATTTGCCGCTGCGTGACGGAGAGTACGATTTTTCGGCGGCAAACGCGCTCGGACGTGAGATGTTTTACGAGCGCACGTTCACCGTCGCGATAAGCGTGTTCGCGGACGGTCTTGAAGGTCTTCAAAGCAAGCTTACGGCGATCTCGCTGTGGCTCGTCGGAAGCGGAGATCTCATTTTCGACGATATACCGTTTGTCGTCTGGAAGGGAAAGGTAAGCGATGAGATCATTTATATGCCGGAGCACGGCGGAAAAAAAGCGGTGCTCGACGTGTCGTTTCGGGTAAAGCCGTTCGGGTTCGCGCTGTTCGGCACGGAAGGTCCCGTGCTCGACTGCGACTATCTTAAGCTTGACAGTCTGTTCCCGATAGGGCTTGACGATATATACACGTTCACCGTTAAAAACGGCGGAGAGATACATATACTGAATTTCGGCGACCGTCACGTGCGCGGCGTTATAAATATAAGCGGGTGCAGCGGAAATATAAGTCTTGCGCTCGGTGACAAAACGCTGAGTTTCACGGCGGTGGGTTCGGCGACGCTCGATTTTAACGCGCAGCGGGCTTACACGCCGTCGGGTGAAATAGGCGTGGGCGGTGAATTTTTTGAGCTGCCGCCCGGCGAAAGCGTGATACGCGTCGGTTGTTCCTCAGGCTCGACGCTTACGGTTTCCGTGTCGTTCACGCCGCAATATATGTACGGCGGAAATCCTTTTGAAGCGGATTGGAGTGTTAATTATGCTTAAAATTTTCCCGTATAACGCGGTGAGCTTCGAGCGCGGCATAATTTTGGCGGACGCGTTTAGCGTGCGCGTCACGCACGAGATAAACGGAGTGCGTATGCTCGAGTTTTTGCATCCGGTAAACGAAAACGCGGAGCTTCTTGAGGAAAATAAAATCGTCGTATGCGAAGGTCAGGCGTACAGAATCATGAAGCTCGAAAAAACGATGGGCGCTCAGTCGCTTATACGCGCGGAGTGCCACCACGTGTACAACGCCGACGCGCCGAATACGCATATACAAAATATTCCCAATATGATGGGGGTAAATCCGACGGAGGTAATACGCAGGGCGATAAAAAATACAAATTTTTCGCTCATAAGCGACGCTTCGCTCGCGGCAAGGGGTATGCGAAGGGTGGATCACGACGGGTTTAAAATAGATTTTTTCTCGACGGATAAAACAAACCCGTTCGACGTTATGCAAAGAGTGATCGAAAACTGCGGCAAGGGCGAAATATACGCGGACAATTACAATATAGCGCTGGTGGAACGTATCGGAAGGGACAGACATATTCGTCTTGACATGACGAAAAATATGCAGAGCATATCGGTGGAACGCGACATAACGGATATGGTGACGCGTATTTACCCTTACGGCGCGGACGACGCACATATAGGCAGCGTCAACGGCGGCGTGCAGTATATACAGAGTGCAAACGCGTCCGTGTACGGCGTGCGCGACGGTTACCGCGAGTACTCCGACTATACGGAGCCCAAGAAAATAAAGGAACGCGCCATGTGGGAGTTCGACAGCGCGAATGAGGAGCGTATAGATGTGCCGTGTATAAATATTACAGGAACTTATGCGGATATATCGAAGATAGCGGAGTACGGCGACAGTGAGAAAATCAATTTAGGCGATACGGTGACGGTGATCGACTGCGGTAATGAGATCGCGGAGCGCGTGATAAAAATGGAGTATTATCCGTTCGAGAGTGACAATACCGTGATATCCATCGGAAGAGTCAAAAAGGATCTGTTTTTTTACTTGAACCAAATCGGCGCGCTCACGCGCGGTTATGGCAAGGTTTCCACGAGCAGCGGTAAGGTGAAAGCCGGAGCCGTCGCGGGAGTTATCAAAAATTCCGGTATATCCGTGGCGACGGAAAACGGAGCCGTGTCCATACTGTCGGACGTTATAAACATAACGTCCGGCGGCGCGGTCAAGGCGCGGCTCGGTAACGTCAACGGCGCGTTTATATGTGAAATTGCGGACAATAACTCACAAAACGCCATAGAGATAGGCGAGGACGGAAAAATGCGCTTTAACGGTGTGGTGACGGCTTCGTCCGTCACCGTGGGCGATAACGTTATAAGCGTGGACGAAAACGGCGCGCTGTGTATAAACGGTAAGGAAATACAGACGCGCTGACATATTTTTTTGGAGAGAGAGGTGATAGCGTGGACAAGCTGTTTAACACGGCAAGCGTCATAGCGGGAGTCGCGGGCGGCGCGGCGGCGGCAATGTTCGGTGCTTGGGATAAGACGCTTTTGGCGCTTGCCGCCGTGATGGTGATGGACTATGTCACGGGCGTGATAAAGGCGGCGTATCAGAAAAAAGTGTCGAGTGAAATAGGATATAAGGGTATACTTAAAAAAATCTGCATACTCGTGACGGTCGCGCTCGCGAACGTGATACAGTCGCTCGTGGGTACGGCGGCTTTGAGGGAAACGGTGATCATGTTCTACATAGCGAACGAAGCGATCTCCATACTTGAAAATGTCGCGGCGGTATCGCAAAAAATGCCCGAAGAATTAAAAAATATACTTTTGCAGCTGAGAAATACCAAAAAAGAGTAATATTTTCGGTGAAAGGCGCATAAGTATTTATTGATAAGGAGTGATATTGTATGGTAGTCGGAATAAACTGCGGTCACACCGTAAGCGGCACGGTCGGGTGCGGCGCGGTCGGTATCCTCAATGAGAGTGACGAAACGAGAAACGTCGGACGAAGGCTCGAGGAATGTTTGAGGAAGCGCGGCGTGACGGTCGTTGACTGTACGAACGATCACGCGGCGACGGTGAGTGAAAATCTGAGTAAAATCGTCGCGATGGCGAACGCGCAAAGGTTGGACTTGTTTGTGTCCGTCCACTTTAATTCGGGCGGCGGACGCGGCTGTGAGGTATATACGTACGGCGCGAAAAAGCTCGCGCAGGCGGAGCGCGTATGTGAAAATATGCAGTCGCTCGGGTTCGTGAACAGAGGCGTAAAGGACGGTTCGGGATTATACGTCGTGCGTCACACGGACGCGGCAGCGATGCTGGTCGAAACGTGCTTCGTCGATACCGCCTCCGACGCGGAGCTTTATAAAAAAATCGGCGCGGACACTGTGGCAAAAGCTATAGCGGACGCGATAACAGGCACAAAGGAGGAGCTTACAATGGCACAGTACGAGGAGCTTAAACAAATGATAGCCGCGCAGGACGCGAAGCTTAATTCGATACAGAACGCGCTCGCGAAAAGTCAAAATAAGATGATCTACAATTACGTTGACAAGAACATGCCCGAATGGGCGCGTGAGGCGGTAAAGTGGTGCGCGGACAGCGGTATTATCGCCGGTGACGGGAACGGTCTTGATCTCGACGATAATAAATTGTGGACTTGCGTGGTCTTGTACAGATTGGCGTTAAAATTGAAGTAAACGCAAAAAAGGGACGGTATCGTCCCTTTTTTATTACGCGTTGTTTTTGACGGTGAAACCGTTTTCGTCGGCGTCGACAGTGACGGACGCGCCTTTCTTTATCTCGCCGTCTATGATTTTTTCCGACAGCATATCCTCAAGCTCGTTCTGTATGGCGCGTCTTAGCGGTCTTGCGCCGTATGTCGGATCAAAGCCGGACTTCGCAATTTTTTCCACCGCCGCGTCTGAAAACGTCACCGCGATGTCGTTCGCGTTAAGGCGCTCCGTGAGCGACTTGAGCATGAGGCGCGCGATGTCCTTTATATTGTCCTCGCTCAGTCTGTCAAACACGATGATGTCGTCTATTCTGTTCAAAAACTCGGGCTTAAATACGCGTTTTACCTCGTCCATGACTTTATTTTTGATCTTTTCGTGCTCGGACAGGTCCTTGTCGTCCGCGCCGGAGGCGAAGCCGAGCTTTGACGTGATGTTGCCGGTGATCTCCTTCGCGCCGAGGTTCGAGGTCATTATAATGACTGTGTTTTTAAAGTCCACTCTCCTGCCCTGCGCATCGGTGAGGATACCGTCGTCGAGAATTTGCAGCATGATGTTGAACACGTCGGGGTGAGCCTTCTCTATCTCGTCGAACAGGATCACCGAGTAGGGGTGCTTACGTATCTTTTCGGTAAGCTGTCCGCCCTCCTCGAAGCCGACGTATCCCGGGGGTGAGCCTATGAACTTCGATACGGCGTGCTTTTCCATGTACTCCGACATGTCTACGCGTATAAGCGCGTTTTCACTGCCGAACATGGCTTCGGCAAGCGTCTTTGACAGCTCCGTTTTGCCCACGCCCGTGGGACCTAAGAACAGGAACGAGCCTATCGGGCGCTTCGGATCCTTAAGTCCTGCTCTGCCGCGCTTTATCGCCTTCGCGACAGCCGTTACAGCCTCGTTTTGACCGATAACGCGCGCGTGGAGCGTGGCTTCGAGGTTCTTAAGCTTCTCCATTTCCTCCTCTTTGAGCCTTGAGGCGGGTATATGCGTCCAGTCGGCAAGTATGTCGGCTATATCGTCCTCGCCCACAACGAGCGCCGACGATGAGCCGCTGCCCTTCCAGTCGGACTTGAGCTTGTCAACCTCCTCCTTGAGCGCTATCTCCTCGTCGCGTATCTTAGCAGCCTTTTCAAAATCCTGCGCGGTGATCGCCTCCTGTTTTTCGGAGGTAAGCTTTTCAAGTCTTTTTTCCTTTTCCTTTAAGTCCTCCGGCTCCGTCTGTGAGCCGAGGCGTTTCTTCGACGCGGCTTCGTCGATAAGGTCTATCGCCTTGTCGGGCAGGAAACGGTCGGTTATATAGCGCGCCGACATTTTCGCCGCCGCTTCGAGCGCGTCGTCCGTTATGGTCACGCTGTGATGCGCCTCGTACTTGTCGCGTATGCCCTTTAGTATCTCCACCGTTTCCTCCACGGTAGGCTCGCCCACCGTCACAGGCTGGAAACGTCTTTCGAGAGCCGCGTCCTTTTCGATGTACTTCTTGTACTCCTTGAGCGTCGTCGCGCCGATGAGCTGCAGCTCGCCCCTCGCAAGGAACGGCTTCAATATGTTCGACGCGTCCATACTGCCCTCGGCGCTGCCCGCGCCGACGATCGTGTGGAACTCGTCGATAAAGAGTATCACGTTCTTCGCTTCAAGTACCTCGTTTATCGCCTTTTTAAGACGTTCCTCGAACTCGCCGCGGTACTTCGCGCCCGCAACCATGCTCGACAGGTCGACCGATACGAGGCGTTTTGTTTTAAGAGGCTCGGGTACGTCGCCCGAAGCAATTCTCTGAGCCAGTCCCTCGACTACCGCCGTTTTGCCCACGCCCGGCTCGCCGATAAGGCACGGGTTGTTCTTTGTACGCCTCGACAGTATCTGCGTAACTCTCTCTATTTCGTTCGCGCGTCCTATCACGGGATCGAATTTACCCTCACGCGCGATCGCGGTGAAGTCGCGTCCGAATTGGTCGAGCGTCGGTGTTTTTGAGTTGGAGCTTTGCGCGTACTCGCCGCTTTGCGGATCTATTTCCACGTCGCCCTCTATCGAGTGCACGGTTTCCGTGTAGAACGACGGCAGACTTATGCCCGACGCTTCGAGTATTTTCGCCGCAACGCCGTCGCCGTCGCGGATGATAGCCATAAGTATATGCTCCGTGCCGATGTATTTGTGGTTTAAACGGCGCGCCTCGAGCACGCTTATTTCAAGAAGTCTTTTCGAGCGCGGCGTAAGCGGAAGCTCCGTGTCCTTGGGAAGCGGTTCGCCCGCGCCGATGTACTCGTTTATCTTTTCCTTGACCTTGTCAGCCGTAAGACCGTTTTTTTCAAGCGCTTTCGCGGCTACTCCGCTGCCCTCGCGGATAAGACCGAGCAGAAGGTGCTCGCTGCCTATATAATTATGTCCCAGCTCGCACGCCGCGTCGTGCGCCTCGCTTATGGCGATCCTCGCCTTTTCGGTGAAGTTTGAAAATAACATGGTGATCAACCTCCTTTACCCTTGATCCTTTTATGTTTTAAATATTGTTCCTTATAAATTCCGCCCTTTTTCTGTCGCGCTCGGCGCTCGTGAGTGAGCCGCCGTCACTGATGAGCGCGGGCTCGGTCACGACCATACATTCTATCGGGGTTATTTTGCCCTCCTTCGGAAGTATACCCGTATTTTGACCGAGCATTACATCCGACAGTAAAGATTTCGCCTCGCTCGACGACATGCTGCGCGCGTACTTTAACGTGCCGTAGGAACGGCAGACTCTGTCGGAAAGCGCGTCATAGCTGTTGTCCTTAAGGGCTTTGCGCGCCTTTTCTTCCATTTCCGTCATTTGATCCACTATATTTTGCAGTCTTTCTATCGTCTGTTCCTCGGACACGCCAAGCGTGGAACGGTTGGAAATTTGGTACAGTGAGCCGTAAGCCTTCGTGCCCTCGCCGTACAGTCCGCGTATTTCGATGCCCATATTCCCCGCGGAGGAGATGAGCTTTGAAATATTTTCCGTCATTGTGAGCGCGGGCAGGTGAAGCATTACCGATGCTCTCATGCCCGTGCCGGTGTTCGTCGGGCAGGCGGTGAGGTAGCCGAAGTCCGCGTCAAACGCGTAGGTAAGGCGTTCCTCCAAAACGTCGTCCACCTTGCTCGCAAGTGAGTACGCCTCCTTGAGCGCGCTGCCGCTTTTTATGATCTGTAAGCGTATGTGGTCCTCCTCCATAAGCATTATGCTCATGTTTTTGTCCTTGCTCACGAGTACCGATTTGCCATTGCCCTCGCACATCACGGGGCTTATCAGGTGCTCCTCGGCAAGCGCTTGCTTTTTTACGGGTGACAACGTGGTTAGGTCTATGAACTCAAAGTCCTTTGCCAGCGTGGAATTGCCGCCCAAAACCGCGTCCTTGATTTTTTCCGTTACCGCTTTAGTGTCTTTAAGCGCGTTCGGGAACGGCGTTTTTTCAAGGTTCCTCGCAAGACGTATTCTCGTCGATACGACTATGTTAAAATCATTGTCCTTGTACCAAATCATGACTTTTTCACCTCGTTTTCCATTTCGCGTATGCGTTTATGCAGTTTCGCCGCCGTTTCGTAGTCCTCGTCCTTTACCGCCGCGGCAAGCGCGCGCTTTAAGTCCTCGTACTCACGCTTGCGCTTAAGCTCGCTCCCCGACTTCGACGGTATCTTTCCGATGTGTGACGCGGAGGGCTGTACCTGTCTTAACGCCGCCGCTATCTGCGGGCGGAACACATTGTAACATTCACTACAGCCGATTTTGCCGGTGCGTCTGAAGTCCGAGTATGTGTGAGCGCATACCGGACATCTCTTCTCCTCCTTCATCGTCGGCGGCTGCATGAATATGTCGAAGCCGTCGAAGAAATCCGAAAATAAATCATACATAACGATCTCCTCCTTGTATCCTTTACTTTTATTTTAATACTTTTCCGCCGCCGCGAGCATATTTTTGAATATTCTCGCTCTTAGTTTGTCCCGCGCGCGGCGTTCTATGTCAAGCGACGCGTCCGATATGCCGTTGAATATCACGTTCGCCGTTTTTTCGTCGAGAGCGCCGAGGCGCGTTAAATTTTTAAGGCTTTTCAGCGCCGTTTCCTCGTCGAGCGCGTCGGGCGCGGCTTGTATCGCTTCCGCGATAAGGTCGTTTGAGCAGCGTATTCTCTTTATTTTGAGATACCCGCCTCCGCCGCGTTTAGATTCCACCGCGTAGCCGTGCTCGGGATTGAAGCGCGTCGATATGACGTAATTTATCTGTGAGGGGACACAGCCGAATACGGAAGCAAGCTCGTTGCGCTGTATTTGCAGCCATTCCTCCGTTTCGTTTTTCAGAAGCTCGTTTATAAACGCTTCTATTTTGTCCGACATTCCCATTTTGTATCACCTCGTTTTTGACTTTGACTTTCTTTGACCTTCAAGTATTATTATACTCGTATTTTTATGTTTGTCAATGAATAATTTGTAAACAAAATATGAATAAACGACCGCGGGCGACCGTAAAGGTGCCCCTACAAAGAGATTTCTTTTCGGTTTTTGCAATGAATCCCTCCACCGCCTTCGGCGGTCCCCCTCCCTTTGACAAGGGAGGCTAATGGGTGGGTGATGAGCATCCATACACCTACGTATAGACGCGGAGTTGTCGTTATGTTTTTTGCTTTGTCGCGCGTGTATTTGACAAGCGTACAAAAATTTAGTATAATAAGGACGTATATTTAAAAAGTAAATAACCGCAGCCGTACCGCCGCGCGTAAAAAGACGGCGGCAGTACGGTAAATTCATGGATAATAACAAAGAAAGGGAAGGGTAATAATGAAGAAGATAATTTCACTTATCACCGCCGCGGCGCTTATGTGCACATGCGCGGTGAACGCTCTCGCGGCGGAAAGCTGGCGCGAAGCGTTTGTGACAAGACTTATGCGTACCATGTCGTCAGATCCGTCGTACAATGAAATCGTGCTGACCGATTTGGATAAAAACGGTATACCCGAAGCGTTTGTCATGCGTGACGGCGCGGACGGCGGTATCGGTGCGGGCTTTACGATGAACGGAAGCACGATCTCGACCATCGAGGTGCCCGGTAACGTCATAGGCGGCTGTCTTACGGATATAACAGTTTACGACGATAACGGCAGGTATATATTCGTGGGACGCGAGGTGCCCCGCTACTCGTCGGTCATAAACTATTATAAACTTATTTTTGACGGTCAGAAGCTGACGGCGGAGAAGATACTTAAATCATATGTGAGCTCGTATCCGACTATTCCTTACACGGATATGTACGGTGACGACTTCCTCACGAACGGCTACCCGAACAGAACGAAAATCAAGAATTTCGTTGACGGATATGAGGGTATGAACTCGCTTACCGCAAGTAATTCAAACGCGAAGCTGCTCGTTGACGGAAACGAGGTGGAGATTTCCGGTTACAGCGTAAACGACTCCAATTACTACAAGATCCGCGACGTGGCGATGATTTTGCGTACCACGCCCGCAAGATTTGACGTTTCCTGGGACGAAAGCTTAAGCGCGATAGCAGTTTCGACGGGTATTAAGTACACGATAGTCGGCGGTGAATTGTCGGGCGCGGAAACGGCGCTCAACGTTGAGCAGAACAACGCGCCGGTGTACGTGAACGGTGTGGAGCGTGAGCTGCTTTCGTACAACATAAACGGCAGCACGTACTTCAAAATCCGCGACATAGGCGATATGGTGGGCTTCGCGGTCGATTGGGACGGCGACGCGCAGGCTGTTATTATAAGGACGGAATAGTGCCGGATAGTTATGTATAATATAAGAAAAAAGCTATGGCTTGTTATGTTGCTGCTTTTTGCCGCCTCGACGGTTTTACTGAAAATATACCCGACCGGTAATTCCGACGCGCCCGCGCTTCCCGCTGACGCGACGGTGACGGCTCAGTCCGATATTTTCTCCGGTGACGGCGACAGGTTCGCCGCGCACAGGGGGTACTCCCGTTACGCGCCCGAAAACAGTATACCCGCGTTTGAGCTTGCGGGCAGGAACGGATTTTGGGGTATCGAAACGGATATTTACGAAACGACGGATGGCGCGTTCGTGTGTATGCACGACGAGGAGCTTGACCGTACCACGAACGGTACGGGCGCGATCACGGATTATTCGCTCGAGGAGCTTAGCGCGTTTCAAATCGACGCGGGCAGCAACGTTGAGATAAGCGACAATCTCAAAATACCGACGTTTGAGGAATATCTTGAAATATGTATGAGGTACGGCTGCGTCGCCGTTATAGAAATAAAAACGGTGAGGAATTACGACGCGCTGCTCAATATAATTTACGCAAGCGGCGCGGGTGGACGCTCCGTCGTGATGGGTAATATAAACGATATGCTCGAGATACGCGCGCGCGACGCGCAGATACCCGTCATGACGATTGGGTACACTCCTGCTCCGTACACGGACAGTCTTGCGGAAATATCGCAAATTTCCGAGAATCGGGGCGTGCTGTACAACTATCCGCAGGCGGATAAGGCTGTAATAGACCTTCTGCATCAGCAGAATATGTACTGCGGAGTATGGTCGGTGGATGATGAGGAAACGGCGGACGAGTACCTTTCTTACGGCGCGGACTTCGTCGTGACAAACGAACTGCCGCCAAGACTTTCGTATATGTCCGGCGGAAATGAATAGTGACAAAAATACGGCGGGGAAGCCGTATTTTTTTGTTTACTTTTGCGTGGATATATGGTATAATTTTCTTAACTACAAAAAACTGTAAAGGAGAGAAAGACATGGCAAAAACAAAAGGCGGTTTTACGCTCCCCGGCGAAAGCGGCTACGAGGAGCTTACACTTCAAATGGCTGAAAAGTGGGGCGCGGACGTAATACGCGACTCCGACGGCACGGAGCTTTCACCCGAGATAATAAACGCGGGTTACGGTATTTACTCGACTATCTGTATTATCCGCGATCATAACGAGTGGGCTAAGGCTAATCCGGACAAGCTTCAGCAGACGTTCCTTATGACAAATCCGATCGTCGCGACGGAAAACGAACTGACGGTCGATTTGATGAAGGACTTCTTCGCGCAGCAGTTTAAAGTCAATGACAGCGAGGAGTCGAAGGAGTACTGGCAGGTGTTCGACCGCACGACGAACGAGGAGATAAAGGACTGGTCTTATGCGGACGGTAAGGTCACAATTAAGAATACCGTGCCGTGGCACAAGTACACGGTAAACTTCCTCGCGTGGCGTATATGGGAGGAGATCTCGATGTACAACCACACGACGAACAACTGGGACAAGGAGCATCTTATGCAGATAGATCCGCGTTATCCCGAAACGCAGAAATTTATGCTCGACTGGCTCAAAAACTGGTGCGAAACGCATCCCGCGACAACGGTCGTGCGCTTTACGTCGATGTTCTACAACTTCGTTTGGATCTGGGGCTCGAACCCGCGCAACCGGCAGCTTTTCTCCGACTGGGGCTCGTATGACTTCACCGTGTCGCCTTTGGCGCTCAAGGAGTTTGAGAAAAAGTACGGCTACAGGATCACGTCCGAGGATTTTATAAACAAGGGTAACCTCCACGTTACACATATGACCGCGCCGAAATCGAAAATCGACTGGATGGAGTTTGTGAACGACTTTGTCGTTGACTTCGGTAAGCAGCTCGTTGACCTCGTTCACGGCTACGGCAAGAAGGCGTATGTGTTCTACGACGATTCTTGGGTAGGCGTTGAGCCGTGGGGCAAGAGATTTAAGGATTTCGGCTTCGACGGACTTATTAAGTGTGTGTTTAACGGCTTTGAAACGCGTCTTTGCGCGGGCGTTGACGCGGTGGAAACGCATGAAATACGTCTGCATCCGTACCTGTTCCCCGTAGGTTTGGGCGGTGCGCCGACGTTTATGGAGGGCGGCAACCCGACGAGAGAGGCACAGGGTTACTGGAAAAACGTGCGCCGCGCGCTTCTGCGTGACAAGATAGACAGGATAGGTCTGGGCGGCTACCTGTCGCTGACGCTGCCGTTCCCCGACTTCAACGACTATATAGAAAAAATATCGGATGAGTTCCGCGAGATACGCGAGCTGCATACCGAGGGCAAGCCGTACGTGTTAAAGCCGAGAATAGCGGTGCTGCACTTCTGGGGCAATCTCCGTTCGTGGACATGCTCCGGTCACTACCACGAGCATCCCGAGGTTGACCTCATAAACGTAAACGAGGCGCTTTCGGGACTTCCGTTCGACGTTGAGTTTATAAGCTTTGAGGACGTTAAAAATAAGGGACTTAAAGATTACGACGTGGTTATAAACGCGGGCACGGCGGGCAGCGCGTGGTCGGGCGGCGAATGCTGGAACGACGCGGAGGTTGTCGAGAAGCTGACCGAGTGGGTTTATAAGGGCGGCGTGTTCATCGGCGTAAACGAGCCTTCGGCTGTAGGCGGTAACGATACGTACTTCAAAATGGCTCACGTGCTCGGCGTTGACGAGGACACGGGCGCGAGAATAAGCCACGGCAGGTACACGTTTGAGGAAACGGGCTGCAAGTGCGTTAAGGATAAGGATTCCTTCGCAGTTAAAAAGGGCATTTACCTTACCGACGCGGACACCAAGGTCGCTATGTCGAAGGACGGCGTGCCGTGCGTTACGATGCACCCGTTCGGTGAGGGCAGAGGCGTTTATATGTCGAGCTTCGTGATGAACGAGGAAAACACGAGAACGCTTATGAATATTATCCTGAACGCCACGGGTGAGGGCACAGAGCAAAATTATATCACCGATAACCTCTACTGTGAGTGCGCGTACTATCCCAGCGGTAAACAGCTTGTTGTTATAAACAACTCCGACGCGGAGCAGACAACGACCGTTAAGACCGAGTTTGGCGACAAGACAGTCACCTTGGGCGCGTTCGATACGAAGATCATTGCTCTGTGATAAATTAAAACATAAAAAATGTCATGGATACATGTCCATGACATTTTATTTTTATTCGTTAATTTTTTTAATGAGCTCGCCCACGTCTATCGGTTTCGGGAAGAAGGCATCCATGCCGTTTAAGAGAGCCTTGTCCCTGTCCTCGTCGAAGGAGTTTGCGCTGCAGGCGAAAATCCGTACCGTTTTCGCGTCGTCCCTGCCCGACGCGCGTATCGCGGCGGCTGTTTCAAAGCCATCCATATCCGGCATCAAAAGGTCCATAAGTATAACGCCGTATGTGCCCGTTTCAGAGTTCAAGAACTTGTTGAGCGCTATTCGTCCGTTCTCCGCAAGGTCAGCCTCAAAGCCGTATTCGCGAAGCAGCTCGAGTATGATCTCGGCGTTAAGCTCGTTGTCCTCCGCTATTAAAATACGCGGGTGGCTGCGTTCTTCACCGCCCTGTGCGCTCTCCCTTTCCGGCATGACTGCCGCGGGCGCGGTGAATGTGAACGTGAAGGAGCTTCCCTCGCCTTTTCGGCTCACAAACGTTAAGTCGCCGCCCATAAGCAGCGCCAAGCGTCTGCTTATCGGCAGTCCGAGCCCTGTGCCCTGATTGCCCTTGGATACGGTGTCAAGCTCGCGCGCAAACGTGTCAAAAATGTGCTTTTGAAATTCCTCGCTCATGCCCTTGCCGTTGTCCGTCACCGTCACGGTCGTGAGCACCTTGCTGCCGTCGGTCATTTCCTGTTTCGCGGACAACTTCACATCGCCGAATTTCGGCGTAAATTTACGCGCGTTATCGAGCAGGTTCATCATTATCTGCTGGAGGCGTACCTCGTCGCCCAAAACACAGCCGTACTTGATGTCACAGTCGGCGGTGTATTTGATATTCTTTCTCGACATGGCGCTCTCGGCTATGGAGTTTACCGTGTTAAACACAAGCTCCAAATCTATCGGGCGCATTTCGAGGTCTAAATTTTCCGTCTGCAGGCTCGACATGTCGAGCATGTCGTTTACGAGCGACAGAAGGTAGTTCGCCGTCATGGTCGATTGGCTGAGGTAGCCCGTTAATTTTTCTCTGTCGTCGAGGTTTTGCGACATCAGCGTGTTAAGTCCGATAAGTCCGTTTAAAGGCGTGCGTATCTCGTGACTCATGCTTGACAGAAAATCCGCCTTTATCTTCGCGTCCGCCTTGTTTTCCGTATATCTTATATGTACGCGTATAAGCAGCGCCGCAAGTAAAATTATTACCAAGAGCGCCGCCGCGCCCGCGCTCACCGCGTATCGGTAGCGGTAAAGCGTGTCGGAAAGCGTGTAACGGTACTGGTTTTCCATAATGCCGCGTATAGTGCAGCTTCCCACCTCGTCCTCCGTCATGGACGCTATCGCTTTGTTGAGTATGTCGATCAAAATACGTCCGTCCTCCGGCGGTGTGCCGCCTCTTTCGTCAAGCGCGACAACGGCGGAGAAGCATAGCTCGTCGTCAAGTCCGAGCACGGGTATTACGTTTAATTTCTCATATATCGGTTTCGTGATCCAATACTCCACCACGTACTGGTTTTGTATCATAAGGTCAGCCGCACCCGTGTTTACCGCATCGAAGCAGTCCGATATGGTCGGGTAGTCGACTAAGGTGAAGTTAGGGTACATCGCGCCCAAAACCTTGCGCAGCGTCTGTGAGCCGGTCGATATGGCGATAGACAAATTCGCGTCGTACTTAAAATCAAGTCCGCTGCGCGCCACCACCACCTTACGGCTCGACAGGTAGGGGTTGCTTATAAGTATTCCGCGCGCCGTTTGGTTTTCCTTGTTGTACTCGACGCTTGAAACAAGGTCCAGCCTTTCGCCCAAAAGGTAATCATATGTAACGTCGCCCGCCGGCAGCGGCACGTACTCAAATTTCAAGCCGCAAAGCTCGCTCACGTGGTCGAATATATACCTCGATATGCCCGCAAGCTCGCCGTTTTCGTCCGAAAACGAAACCGGTATGCGGTCCTGTACGTAACCTATCCGTAAAACCTTGTGCTCGGATATATACTTTTCCTCCGCCGGCGTGAAACCGATGTTGTTTTCGCCGTCGGCGTACACGGGCGGCGTAAAAACGAGCGCCGTCAAAGCAATACTTACGGCAGACAAAAACGTTAAAAGTCTGCGCACCATATCAGCTCCTCCTCTCGGAACAACACTTACCTCGCGTTACTTGATCACTACTCTGTGGAAGGTTTTCTTACCCTTCTTTATAATCATGCCCTCGTCCGTGAGCATGTCGGCTGTAACGGAGCCGTTCACGTCGGTGTACTTTGCGTCGTTTATCGAAAGACCGTTCTGCTGAACGAGCCTTCTCGCTTCGCCCTTTGACGGTACAAGACCGGTCGATACGAGCATATCGAGCACGCCCATTCCCACAACGTCGGGAATAACGCTCGTCGGCATATCAGCCGATACGCCGCCGCCACCGAACACGGCTTCTGCGGCTGCTTTGACCTTATCCGCCTCGTCCGCACCGTGCACAAGCTTTGTTACCTCGTACGCGAGTATGCGCTTAGCTTCGTTTATTTTCGCGTCCTTCCACGTTTCCATTTCGCGTATCTCGTCCATGGGAACGAATGTAAGGAGCTTCAGGCATTTTATAACGTCCGCGTCGTCCACGTTTACCCAGTACTGGTAGAAGTCGTACGGCGTGGTCTTTTTCGGGTCGAGCCACACCGCACCGGCGGCGGTCTTGCCCATTTTCTTGCCCTCGCTGTTGGTAAGCAGCGTAAACGTCATGCCGTAAACCTGTTTTTGGTCTTTTCTGCGGCAGAGGTCGATACCGGCAAGAATGTTGCTCCACTGGTCGTCGCCGCCAAGCTCGATTTTAGCGCCGTACTTACGGCTGAGCATCAGGAAGTCGTAAGCCTGCATCAGCATATAGTTAAATTCAAGGAACGAAAGTCCTTTTTCAAGTCTTTGCTTAAAGCACTCCGCCGTGAGCATCTTGTTTACTGAGAAGCACGAGCCTATGTCGCGCAAAAAGTCGACGTAGTTAAGGTCAAGGAGCCAGTCGGCGTTATTTACCATTATCGCCTTGTCGTCCGAAAAGTCAACGACCTTCGCAAGCTGCTCCTTAAAGCGCTCACAGTTGTAGTCGATAGTTTCCTTTGTCATCATCGAGCGCATATCGGTACGTCCCGAAGGATCCCCCACATGTCCCGTGCCGCCGCCCACAAGGGCGATCGGTCTGTGTCCGTAGTTCTGCATATGGCGCATGACCACCATCTGCAGGTAATGTCCCACATGGAGGCTGTCCGCCGTCGGATCGAAGCCGATATAGAACGTGACTTTTTCCTTTCCAAGTAATTCGCGGATTTCTTCTTCATGTGTCGTCTGAGCTATCAGTCCGCGTTCCGACAATACGTCATACACATTATCGTGCATATGTTTTTCCTCCTTCTGTAAGTTTACCGCCGTAAACACGGCGCAACGATATTATATACTATACGGAGGAATTTTGCAAGGTATTTTTTACTCCCGTAAATTTTACGGTGAATTACTTTCGTTACGTCGCTTTGCGATCAAGCCGTACATTTTCTCGAGCGCGTCCTTAAGACCGCCCATTTCGTTTATAAGACCGCACTCCACCGCCTTTTGGGCGAAGAGTATACTGCCAACGTCGTTCGCTATTTCGTCGGTGGCGAGCATAAGGCGGCGAAATTCCTCGTTCGATATGTCGGAGTTGGACACGACAAACTCGATTATCCGATCCTGCATATTCTGAAAGTACCTGAACGTCTGCGTAACGCCTATCACCACGCCACTCATACGAAGCGGGTGCACGGTCATCGTCGCGGTGGGCGCGATGAAGGAGTAGTCGGCGCTGACCGCAAGCGGTACGCCTATGCTGTGTCCGCCGCCCAAGACGAGTGACACCGTGGGCTTACTCATGCCCGCAATCATTTCCGCGATCGCCAGTCCCGCCTCAACGTCGCCGCCTACTGTGTTTAAAAGCACCATAAGCCCGTCTATTTCGGGGTTTTCCTCCACCGAAACGAGCTGCGGCAGTATATGCTCGTACTTTGTCGTTTTGTTTTGCGGCGGCAGCGTCATATGTCCCTCGACCTGACCGATTATGTTGAGGCAGTGTATGTTGCCGCGCGGATTTTTCGTTTCGACGCTCCCGAATTCTTTTATTTGTTCCCGTTCCTGCTCCGTTTCCTCGGGCTTGTTGTTGTTTTCATTGCACAAATAAATCACCTCATTTTTGTTAGTATAATTTGCGCGGGGTGAATTTATTCTTTTATTTTGTGTCGGTGTTAATTTTTATACAAAAAAGCGCATCCGAAGATGCGCTTGTATAGCCATGCTTAGTTTGCCGCAAGATACCGCTGTGTGTATTCCGTTTGTTCAAATTCCACACGGTCTTTATTCCTAAATATTTTCAAAACAATAGGCATTGGTGTTTCATCAAGAAGTCCTTGATTTCTCACTTTTTTTTCGTCATAGTATTGCAAAATTATATCATTTTTACCCCAACATTGTGACATTTTCTGCGCCTTTTCAAAGCTGAGATTGTGATTATTGCAATATTCACGAATTTGCGGCGACCATTCATCAAATAATTTACACATACTATCACTCCTTTTCAAACGTTCTGAATTTACCCTTGGAATTGTATATAACACTCATCTTTTGATTAAAGCAGCCTAAAATATCTCTGTCACCCTGTGAAGGCGTTGCAAAATCATCTTCTATTCCCGGGTGTGTATGACCACTCCACTTATATCCCTGCTCGCTCAAAGCCTTCGCGCGCTCAATATCCACGTTGACCGAATTACGGTTACCGCGTACTATAAGGCGCTCTCCGCCTTTTGTGAATACCGCAAACTCGTCGCCTGTCTGCGCCGTCAACGCCGCCAAATCTCTCATATTGACATCCTTTTTACGCACCGTCGCGCTGCTGTCAAACTCCGGCAGCAATTCCAATAATTTGTTTTGCCTGTTGTTGAGAGGTCTGCCCGAGTGAATTATGGCGTTCGGATTTCCTTTTCCCGTGTTCCGTTTCTCAATAGGGCTGTCAATATTATTAATATTCATTATCTTTCCACCCCTCAACTCTATTATACCATTTCAGCCCGAATTGTCAACAGATTTCACCGTTTCTTTACAGTCTTTCGAAGCGGATCAGGGCTTTGAACAAGTCGCCGTCGATGATGATGTCGAAGCTGCCGCCGCAAGCCTCGACGTAGCCTTTCGCGATCGCAAGGCCTAAACCGTTGCCCTCGTTCGTCCTCGACTTGTCGCCGCGCACGAACCGTCCCGTTATTTCCTCTGCATCAAAGTCCATCGGGTACGCTGACACGTTCTTAACCTCGATCACAACGTCGTTTTCACGTTCAAACGCCTGCACGAATACTCTTGTCCCCTTCATCGCGTACTTTAACGCGTTGTCGATAAGGTTGCCCATAACACGCGACATCTTCCTGCCGTCGGCGATGAAGAACAAGTCCTTGTCGGTATTTACACAGAATTTCAGGTCGGATCCTTGAATTTCATTGTCGCGCTCCCCGAGCGTCTGAGCGATGAGCAGCGCCGCGTCAAGCTTTTCCGTGACAAAGGTTTCGTTTCCGCTTTGAACCTTCGACACCTCAAACAGGTCTTGCGTAAGATTTTTCAGGCTTTCGCTTTTTTTCGCGATCACCGCCGCGTAATCCTTAGCCTCCTCGGGCAGTCCCTCCACCTTTGACAGAAGCTCAGTATAGCTTATTATGGAGGTAAGCGGGGTTTTTAGGTCGTGCGACACGTTTGTGATAAGGTCGGTTTTAAGACGTTCCGCCTTGAGCTTGGCGGCTGCCGTTTTGTTTAGTCCGTCGCCGATTTCGTTGATATTTTCCGCGAGAGCTTTTATGTCGGACGATTTAACCTCGGAGATTTTGTAATTGAGGTTTCCGTTTCTTATCTCAGCCGCGCCGACGCGTACTTTGTCAATGTCGCCACCGCGGTTGGCAAGCACGAACGCGCCAACACAAAACAGCATAACACCGATTATAACGCTCGCGCCGCCTGTTTCCAAAACAAGAACTCCGCAGACGGATATGACGGCGGTGTAGATAAGAAGTGCCGCGACCGACATCGCGCTCGATTTTTTTGACACAATAATTTTCGCCGCGTCCTTGCAGCGCTTAAGTTTTTTCCATATCCACCGAAGAATTTTTACGAAAATTCCAAAGCACCACTTCACAATACGGCAAATAATGCTCGTTTTTATAAATGATCTGCACTTTATTTTGCGTACTATCGACAGACCGGACGTTATAAGCACCGCACCGCCCGCCGCCGCGCTCGCCGTTGTTACGGCGCGCAGCATGTACGCAGGAAAATGCGACTGTTGGTATCCGTCAAGCAGCACCGCGCAAGCGGCTGCCGCCGCCACCGCCGCGCCGACCATAAGCGCGAGGTGAACCTCTGTCCATATATGATCGAGCCACATAAGATGCGTTTCGCCGTCCTTACTTTTGCCCGACACACAGACCAAATAAATCAAAAGAAGAACTATAAGAATAACGTAAACGGCGGTTTTTACGAATATATCCTTTATGATCTCCGCCTGATTATTCCACGCCTCTTCAAGCGTTTGGGCGTACTCGTCGCTGATATTGGCGCAAATCGTTACAGCGTCAGTGTCGCCGACGAAGTCGGATATGCTTTCCGTAAGTACTCGGTTGTACGTCATATCCGTTGTGCCCTCGCGCGTTACGCGACCGTTCTTGTCCCTTGAGTAATATCGGTAAAAACGCGTATTTTCCAAGTCCTTCGCGCTTTTCGCGCCGCAGTTCGTGTAAACCTTGTCGTTTATCGAAACGTAATAATTTACCTCGTCCGCCTTATAAAGGGACGAAGAGAGCATGTTCTTTAGATACTTGTCAAGCGCCGTGCCGCCCGTTTTCTCTGTATCCTCGCCGCTTTGTCCGGCGTAATTGAAGTACGCGTTATACACTGCCGCCTCCGCGCCCGACAGCATCGTGTCCACGAGGCGGGAGTCCTCGAAGGAAGCTTCAAATTCGTAAACCGATTTGTCGTCCTCGCAGAATTTTATAAAACCGTCCACCGCGCCGAGCATCGCAGCCGATATAAATATAACGCAAAGCGCCGCCGCGGCAAATTTTGTGTACGTTGAATACAAAAACTTTTTCATTGTTAAATCACCTCTTTTAAACTATTTTGTACCCGATACCCCATACGACCTTTAAATACTTCGGCTCCTTGGGATTTATCTCGATTTTTTCGCGTATGTGCCGTATGTGCACTGCAATGGTGTTATCTCCGACTACGGAATCCTCGTTCCAAACGTTTCTGTAAATTTCGTCCGAGGAGAAAACGCGTCCGCGGTTTCGAGCCAAAAGTTCCAGTATGCTGTACTCTATCCGCGTCAGACGCACATCCTCGCCGTCCACCGTGACCGTTCTGTTTTCCGTGTTGATACACAGTCCCGATACGGTTATAACGCCGTTTTGTTTTCCGATGGAACCGAGCGTCGTGTAGCGGCGGAGCTGTGACTTTACTCTCGCCATGAGCTCGGACGGATTGAACGGTTTTGTGACGTAATCGTCCGCGCCGGCGGTAAGTCCCAGAATTTTGTCCGCGTCCTCCGATTTCGCGCTGAGCAGAATGACGGGAATGTTGCGGCTTTCTCTCATTTTCATCAGCGTCTTGATCCCGTCAAGCTTCGGCATCATAACGTCCAAAATCATCAGATGCACCTCGTTTTCGCTTAAGGCTTCGAGTGCGTCTATTCCGTTATACGCCTTGACCGTTTCGTAGCCCTCGCCCGACAGAAAAATCGCTATGCTTTCAACGATTTCTCTGTCATCGTCAACAACAAGTATTTTCATTTTTCTCACCCCCGTTATTATAGTAACAAATAATTTTTAAG
This sequence comes from uncultured Clostridia bacterium, assembly GCA_947585795.1. Lineage (GTDB taxonomy): Bacteria > Bacillota > Clostridia > UBA1381 > UBA1381 > Hominilimicola. Next base: position 8,442 of record CANPXG010000015.1, on the reverse strand, counting down.
ATTTAGCAATGAAAATTATTAAGTTTTCTTAATAATCCGCGTCTTATTTTAAATAATAGCACACATTTTTGCGCGGCTCAACCGTTTTTGCGTCATTATAGATATTTTTGCTTGTAAGACGCGGCAATATGTGCTATAATGATGTAAGCATAAAGGAGGAATTATAACGATATGCCTATAAAAATACCCGATAAGCTGCCCGCGACGCGTCAGCTTCGGAACGAAAATATATTTGTAATGAGTGAAAAAAAGGCGATGCATCAGGATATAAGACCGCTTAAAATAGTTATCGTGAACCTGATGCCCACAAAAATAACGACGGAAACTCAGCTTTTGCGTCTGCTTTCAAACTCGCCCTTACAGGTCGAGATAGACTTTCTTCAGATGGACTCCCACCGTTCAAAAAACACTCCGTCCGAGCATCTGTCCGCTTTTTACACCACCTTCGATGAAATCAAAAGCTCTAAGTACGACGGTATGATCATCACCGGCGCGCCGGTGGAGAACCTTGAATTTGAGGACGTTGACTACTGGGATGAGCTTGTAAAAATAATGGATTGGTCAACAACTCACGTTACCTCGACGCTCCACATTTGCTGGGCGGCGCAAGCGGGACTTTACTATCACTACGGTGTTCCGAAGTACGCGCTTGACGAAAAGTGCGCTGGTGTGTTCCGTCACCGCATAAACCGCCGTACCGCAAAGCTTATACGCGGCTTCGACAATGAATTTTACGCGCCGCACTCGCGCCACACCGAGGTAAGGCGCGAGGACATCGAAAAGGTGAAGGCGCTTGAAATACTTGCGGAGTCAAAGGAGGCGGGCGTGTATATAGTCTTTACAAAGGGCGGACGGCGAGTGTTCGTGATGGGGCACGCGGAGTACGACGCAAACACGCTTCGCGACGAGTATTTTCGTGATTTGGAAAAAGGTAAAAATCCAACCGTGCCGAAGCACTATTTCCCGGGCGACGATCCGACAAAAAAGCCGATAGTGCGCTGGCGGTCGCACGCAAGCTTGCTGTTTTCAAACTGGCTCAATTACTTCGTGTACCAAATTACTCCATATGATATTGACAGTATTAAGTAACAAAAAATCTGACCTATACGGTCAGATTTTTTTGTTTGTGCTTATTTTTCAAACACGTTATCCATCATCTGCTTGCACGACATTACAAATTTTTCGATCGATATATCTTCCGCCGCCGTGTCGGATACAAAGAATTTACTCTCGTCAGTGGGAGTTTTTTCAAGATAGTATCCCAAAATTTGAGGTCCGGGGAACTTTATTGTAACGGCATTGCTTGTGTTCTGTACCTTCGCGCCGGTATTGTCCGACGATGATGAGGACGCGGAGCTTGCGCGGAAGCAGAATATTCCGCCGCCCTTTGAAACCTGTTCCCTGATCGCCTCGCGCGCGACATTTGACACGTCGGTCGTGTTTGAAATGCGTATCGTAACGTCCTTCGCTATCACGAACGCGGCGGGGAAGCACGGGAACAGACATTCCTTCATCGCGCTCAGCGCCTTATCGTCCTTTATGCTTCCGGCTGCGGAAATACGCTTTCCCGAAATGTTAAACATGTCCCGACTGAGCAAAAATACGCCCGGATCAAACCACGCTCTGTTTATATCGACCTTCGCGGCATGAAATCCTATCTCTATTTTATTGTCCGACGATTTGCTGAAATCCTTGAAAGCCGATGATGATGACGAGCTTGACCGACTGTAGCCTCCGAACCAAAATGCCGCGCCGCAGCTCGCTTCGGCGGCGTTCGATACCATTGACGTTGAGTTTACCGTCGAGGACGCGTCCGTATGTATAAGAACCTCCGTAAATCCGTTCTCCGCGCATTTCGCCGTTAAGGCGGTAGGCTCCGAGGTGAGCTTTGAGATCGCACCGACCTTTGCCTGTATCTCGTCTATTTCGCCGTTTATCTCGTTAAGCTCCGTTATAAGCGGTTTTATCACCTCGGAAAGATCCGCCGCCTTCGCGGCGATAAGCTCCATACCCGCTTTCGCAAGGTTTTTTGCCGCGTCCGTAAATTTGGTCTGCGCGTCCAATACGTTCGCGTCGGTTTCCAGTAAGGTTTTTAAATTGCCCGCCTCTGATTTCTTACCGACCTTCTCGGCTTCCATTTCATATATAAACTTATCCGCCGTGACATTGCCGGAAACAAATCCGGCTATCGTTTTCACAAGCTCCTCCATACCCAGGCACTTCGTCGTTGTCGCACTTGTCGCGGCTGTGTTATATGCACTCTGCGCGCTTTCGAGAGCTGTGATTTTGTCTTTAAGGCTTTTGCCTTGGTCCAAATCCTTAAATCTCGTGATTTGATTCGTCAGCGATAAGCGACGGCTTGTGAGAGCGCGGTAACGCTGCATAAGCGCGTCGGGAGTGTCGAGTAAGTCGATCGGCTGAAAATTGCTTTTAAGATACGTCTGCCAGTTGCTCGGCGTTAGAGTGACGGGGTACACCGCGCCGCCGTCGGGATCGTATTTCTTCGCGTTTAAAACGGCTGTTTTCGCCTCGTATAATTCCGAACCGGCACCGCTGTTCAGCACTCCCTCGATTATCTGCATATCCTCTATGGAAAACAAGCCGAGAATTTTACCCATTTTCGCTTCGATTTCGAGAAGATAAGATTCCGCGTTCGTTTCGTACCACTCCAAATACGCGTTTTCCGCTTCTTTCTTGTTTTCACCGTACTTTTCGGTAAATTCACAGCGCGCCTTCGTTTGCGCGTCAGCCCACTTGCGTTTTTCATAAACCCAGTCCTCGTACAGCTTATAAAATACCTGCTGGAACGTCAAGTGAACGGTCTGACCGTCGTCATAGGAGTAGTCGATTTTGGTCATAAGCATTTTACGCAGCGTCGTTTTCGCTCGCGCAAGCTCGGGATTGAGCTTGGGAGTAAGCACGTTTAACGCCGAAAGAAACTGATTCGGCAGTGAAAGTCCGTTGTCGCTTCCCGTGACATGACACGCGTCGAACAGCTTGTTTACAAGCCGTGACTCGTTCGCCGCGACCGTTTCCGGCTTTTTGCCTTGCGTGTCGTACTCATAATCCTCGGCGTTTAAGGCTGTTCCCGGCATCATCATACAGAACAGCTGATTTTCGTTCGAGCCTCCTATTACATCGTTCACCGCGTCGTATATCTGCTCGATAAGCGGCTTCGCGTTAGGCGTGTCCTCACGGTCCGCCGCGTCGGCGCTGTCCGTGACAGCCGACAAAGGCGCGTCCTCCGCGTTGACGACCGTTTCCTGCGCAAAATCGCGCTCTGTATTTAGCTCCTGCCGTTCATTTTCATTAAAGTCGTCATCTTCCATGTAAATTTTTTTGTCCTCCATTGTGTTTTACCTGACCTTTCCGCCCGCGCCCTCCGTCAGCGCGCGCACTCCCGCCGCGGGCTGCGGAAATGCGCGTTAAGTAAGCTGCCGGTATTTGTATATATTTTAAACGGTTTCGCGCTGTTTGTTTTCGCGCAAAACGGTTTAAACACGGTTTTTAATTTTCCGTAAGACGTATCGCGGCGACGGTCATATCGTCTACGACGGAGTCATGGCTTTTTTTCACCGCGTTTTCAATAACGGACTGCGCGAGAGCGTCCATAGAGTCGTACGGCATTTTTATCTCCTTTTTGAGCCAGTTCGTCCTGACCGTGCCGAAACCCGCCTCGCTCACTCCGTCCGTCATCATTATGACGGTGTCGCCGTCCGTGAGGCGCTTCGTCTGTCCCTGTATCTTTATGTCGCCTATCATACCGGCGGGCAGCGATACCGAAAACACCGTTTCCACGCTGTCGCCGCGGCGCACGATACTTTCCGCGCCGCCTATCTTAAAAAACTCGCATATGCCCGTCATGAGGTCGATACATAAAAGGTCGATCGTCGAAAAACACTCGTAATCAAGCTTTAAACAAAGCGCGGAGTTTATCATATCTATCGCCGTGTACACGCCGAAGCCCGACATAAGAAATTCACGTATGAGCTTCAGCGTGAGGTGGCTCTCCGTCATGGCGCGTCTGCCGCTTCCCATACCGTCGGATATAATGATATAATGCTTGTAGTCGTCGGTGGAAAAGCTGTCGATACAGTCGCCGGACACGTCGGTATAGTCACAGGTTATCTGACGTATGCCTATATCGACGCTGTAGCGCGCGCACGAGGTGAATTTCATAAGTCCGCCGGCGCTTTGCGCGCGGTACGCCATAGGCGTGTTAAACACCTCACTGAGTACCGCTTCGATTTTACCCGTTTCTATGCCGTTGCTCACACCGAGGTACGCCTCGATCTTGCCTTGCTCGCTCTCGATAACGCTTACCTCAAACGCTATAATACCGACCTTGTCCAATTCGCTTACAACGCTTTCCTCCAAGTCCTCGCGGAACGAAAAACCGTCGTTTATACTGCCCGCCATACCGTCCATAAGCGCGGATATTTCCCCGTACTGACGCGCGACAAGGTCGCGTCCGCTGACCGCCTCGCCTATGCGCACAAGATTTTTCTTGTAAAGCTCGTAGACGTGGTTGAACTCCATGACAAACAGCTCCGACCTTAGGCATCTGTCACGAAACGACGGAGGCAGCGCGGAAAGCGTCAGAATACCTTTCGTTTCTATAATGTCGAGCAGGCGCATAATATTTTTATAAGTGCGTGTGAACTCGCTCTGCCAGCACTTTGCGGCGCTCGGACAGCTCTCGCACACTCTGTCCGCGACCTCGTCAAAAAGTGACGCGGCATCCTTGTTGTACGTTTTGAGCCGCTTGCCGGACGCGCTTTCAAAGCACTCCTCAAGACTTTTAAACGCGTCGGATATTTTTTCGAGGCGCATGGTGAGGTAGTCCTTTACGCGCACGTCGGAGCTGAGTGTTTCGATGCGCAGCGAGCGCGAAAAAAACGCGTTAAGATATACGCGGAGCTTTTTAGGTGTAACGATAAAGAGCAGCGCGCCTATCGCCGTTTCAAGGATCGTCACGGGTAAGGTAAAGCTGTTGCCCGCGTACAGGAGCGCCACGGCAGTCCCGCCCAAAAAACCCAGTGCCGCGCCGAAGCGTCCGAAAGCTTTCAAAAGGTTGGCAAGCAGCGCGCTTATGCCGAATATTCCCATCATAACCACAGCCGACGGATCGGACATGGACGCGAGAAAACCTATGCACAGTCCCCCGCTTCCCGCCGCGGCGAGCGACGAGTACATCGCCATACAGAGCACCGCGTACACGGAAACGATGCTTGCAAGACTTATACCGTGCGGAAAAACAATTCCAGTAAGTCCCGTAATCATCACGCCCGCGCTGACGGATATGCTTATAAGCTCGTCCTGCGCGGTTTGTGCGCGTTTTTTCCTGCTTTGCATAAGTCCCTGCGATTTTTTGAATATTATGTACATTACGGACGTAACGGCGGCTTCTATAAAGAGTATAAAAATATCGTAAAGTCCGGCGAAGTTGTAGAGCAGAAACACCGCGCCGCCCAAAAACATCGCCCCGCCGACACCCGCCGCGTCCGTCACGACGCTCCGTTTTTTCGCAAGCCGCGTGTATATCCAAAATATAAGCGCCGCGATAAGGTATTTTACAAGCATATATCTGCCCGCCGTGGTCATGAGCGCGGCGCACAGCGCCGTTATGCCTATGTACGCTATGCTTTTATCAAAACAGGCGGCAAAAAACGCCACGCCGAACGGGAACATGCCGAGTACCGACGCTCTTCCCGCCAAAATTAAAAGTCCCGTCATGCCGGCATCCTTCAGAAGCGGCGCGCGAAGCGTTTCCGTACCTCTGCGTTCTTTTATCTCAGGCTGATTCATTTTTAATAATCCTCCAAATACATATCACAACTACAGTATACTACGTTTAAATGGAAAATTTTGTCAAATCCTGATACGTAATCAAAAAAATTTTTCGACGGCGATTTTTGACAAAAATATACGCCGTATGTTACAATGATTACTGCAAATCTAAGCAAAAAAGGAAGGAATAACGACATGAAAAAGGTACTGATCTTCTCCGATACGCACGGCTATACGGATCCGTGTATCAATATAATAGAAAGAAGCCGCCCGTACGCGATAATACACGCGGGCGACTGCACCCGCGACGCGGAGGATTTAAAATATATCTATCCCGATATACCTATGTATTTCGTGAAGGGAAACAACGATTTCTTTTCGCACGCTCCGTCGTGTATGACGGTGGTGATAGACGGAGTAAAAATATTTATAACCCACGGTCACGAGCAACGCGTAAAGTACGAGTTCGATTATCGGACGCTGCGCGAGGCGGCGGGCGGTGCGTCATGTATAGTTTTCGGTCACACGCATAAGCCGTGTATTTCGTACGACTACGGGGTTACTCTCGTCAATCCCGGAAGTGTGCATTTTTCACGAACATATGCCGTGGCGGAAATCGAAAATGGGAAGCTGAACGTTAAAATTCTCGACATTTAAGTAAAAATATCGTCATTTTGCACAAAAATGTCACAGTTCTGTTGGATTTCCCGCAGAAGTGTGACATTTTGCCCGATTTTCCGCATACCTATGCGATTTTGAGTGTCACAGTAACGGCAATTTTGAAGAAAGTGTGCCAAAAAACAGAAAGGTGTATTGATTTTTTCGCCAAAACGTTTTATAATTAAATTGTCCTAAAAAAATCCTAAAAACAGTTTATACCAAACCTCTACGTATTCTTTTACCACCCCGGGCGCTCACGCGTCCGGACTCACCCAAAAAAGTGCTCCCGCTTTAAAAGCGGGAGCATTTTTTTGTCTTAATATTTAATTATAAATTGTGTCTGAAATAACTTTCGAGAGCGTTCGCCGCCTGCTCCTCGTCACTGCCGTCAACTTTGACGGTAACGAAGTCGCCTTTCTTGACTCCCAAGCATGTCACGGTAAACAGTCTTTTCAGATTTTCAATTCTCTGATTATATTCAATACTTATATTGGAAAGGTATCTCTGCGCTTCCTTGACGAGCAAACCCGCGCCGCGCGCGTGAATACCCTGCTCGCCCTGTATTGTATACGAAAATTGTTTCATTTCCAAAACCTCCTCCGTTTAATCAGTTATTCATAAAGCATTATTGCCATGAATATCCGTCAGTATACCATTAAGGCACAATTTGTCAATAAAATCGGAGAAAAAACTGTATTTTACACAAATTTTCGAGGTCGGTTTACATAATTTTTGTTAATCAATCGCATAAAAAAACGATCTCCGCCGCCTATACGAGGCAGCGGAGATGGATTTTTTTAGTTGTAATCGTAAAATTCCGGATTTTTTATCGACGTTAAGCTTCCGACAATTACTTCCGTGCCGCCGTCCGCAGCGGAGGAAACCATCTTTTTGCCGAGATTGCCCGCGTCAAACGATTCACCCGCCGCGCCGGTAACGCTTCCTTTCGCGAGCGCGTCAAGCGTGTAACCCGCAAGATAACCTATCTCCACGGGATCCCATGTGAACATTACGGGACAAACTCCGCTGTCAATATACTCGCCCATCTGATTGCTCATACCGATACCGGTGAGCTTAACGTCCGAGCCGCTTGCGGAAATAGCCTGCGCCGCGCCCTGTATACCTACCGCGGTCGGCGCGATTATCACCTTTACGTCGGGATTTTTCAGAAGTATTTCCGTTTCGGAAATCGACTTTGTGAGGTCATCGTCACCGTAAGCTATCGTGACAAGCGGCATCGACGCGTACTTATCGTGATTTTCCTCAAGCTCGCGCTTCATATAGTCTATCCACAAATTCTGATTTGTCGCCTGCGTGGTCGAGCTTAATATCGCGATACCGCCGCTGCCGCCCGTAAGATCGTAAGCGGCTTTTATAAGCTCCCTGCCGACCTCCTCGGGATTTACCTGCTGCACATGCGTAAGGCGCGCGTCCTTGCTTACGGCGGAGTCGAGCGATATTACCTTTATGCCTTGGTTCATCGCCTTTTGAAGCGCCTCGGTGAGTGAGTTTTCGTCGTTCGCGGCGACGGCTATACCCGCCGCGTTATTCTCGACAAGCGAGTTTATGATTTCTATCTGCTTCTGCGGCGTTATCGCGTCCGGCGCTTTGTACAAAGCCTTCACGCCTATCTCGCCGCAGGCGTTTTCAAAGCCCTCATACACGCTTTGCATATACGGGTTTTGAATGTTTTTTCCTATAAAAACGTATGTATCGGACAAGTCATCCGTCTGAGCAACTTGAGCGTCATTGCGCGCGCAGCCCGCCGCCGTAAACACGCACAGCGCGGTCAGGCAGAGCATCACGGCAAGACCTTTCGCGTTAAATCTCATTGTAAAATCCCCTTTCCGCAATCAAATCGTTGATCAAGTTATATTATATTTATTTTATTATACAATATTTCGTGATAAAAATAAAGATAAATATCAGATAAATTGAAAAAAAAGTGAAAAAAAAGTGTTGACAAACAAGACAGCGTCTGCTATAATAATT